>PBOZ01000100.1 GCA_002724555.1 Rickettsiales bacterium | reverse complement strand
CACCGGCTACGGCCAGACCGGACCAAAAGCCCGTGAACCCGGTTTCGCCCGGATTGCCCACGCTTTCAGCGGCTTGACCCATCTCGCTGGCGAGTCTGACGGGCCTCCACTTATGCCCGGTTAAACAACTCTTGCCGATTACCTCTCTGGCACCTACGGCGCACTCGGCACTATGATGGCACTGCGCAGTGCCGAACAGACGGGCGTTGGCCAGTACATAGATGTGGCGCTTTACGAACCAATATTTCGATTCCTGGACGAGATGGCACCAGCCTACGCGTTCAACGGCTTCGTGCGTGCACGCATGGGCGCAGACACCGTCAATGTCGTCCCGCACTCGCATTACCCAACTGCCGATGGCAAATGGATTGCCATTGCCTGCACGAGCGACAAAATGTTCGCACGCCTAGCAAATGTCATGGAAGCTCCGGAACTTGCCGCGGATGATCGTTATGGCAAGATTGATAAACGCGTGGCCGCACGCCCGGAGGTAAACCGCATCGTATCGGCATGGACCTCATCGCTGCCGCAGGAAACGCTGCTAGCTCTGCTAAGTGGTGGCGAAGTGCCGTCAGGGCCAATCTACGATATAGCGGACATCTTCAATGAGCCGCAGTATGCAGCTCGCAACGACCTTGTCGAAATGGGCGATGAGCGCATCGACAGCATCACCATGCCAGGCGTGTTCCCGTTTCTCTCACGCACGCCTGGTGAGATTAAACATCTCGGTCGCGCGCTTGGCGCCGACAATACCGATGTATATGGCGATCTACTGGGCCTCGATGCGGACGCGTTGGAAGCACTTCGGGGCGACGGCGTTATCTGATAAGCGCGCCAATGCCTGCTATCGCCAGCATATTTAGCCTGACAAACGGCTGTTTCAGGCGCGCATGAGCTTGTGAGACAAAAACAGTCTTCATGCATCTCGCGTCGAGCGATGACCTGCAGGTTCATTGGGCTAGCTTACCTAGGACTCGTCGCACCACTGAGCTGAATTTTCAAGATAATGTTAAGTCAACTTGAGAAGGGTACACACTCGATGCTTATTTGGTGGTCGCATTAGAAGGAAAGCCTAACTGCTCTCCCCTTCAACTGCGCCAAAACGGAACAATCAGGATATCAATCGATTAACCGAAAAACTTTTCAATAAATGATGCCCCCGGCGAGAGGTTGGCAATCACATCAATGATAGATTTTTTAAATTAATTATCAGATGATTAAATATTATTAGAGTTTCTTGATTCTGGAGAAAAAATAATGCGCTGTTATAGAAACTAGTTTATCACCAACGCACCCATCGTAAAATTCCGCATATAATTTCCATACGATTAGAGAGAGAACAGCAAATGATTTCCGCCCTCACTTTGGTGCATGAAGTAAGCGCTTTCAACCTTTCTGCTACCTCCGAGAATAAAATTCACGACGATAATATCGCACAGAAATTTGGCTTTAAAGGCGGTTTAGTGCCGGGGGTCGAGGTCTACGCCTATATGAGCAATCTGCCCGTCCAACAATTCGGCCCCGAGTGGCTGTCCAGTGGTGCCGCTGAATGCCGTTTTGTGCAGCCAGTCTATGACGGACGCCAAGCGATCGCCTCGGCCTTCCCTCAGAATGATGGCAATCTGTTAATGAAGGTTGAGTCTGAGGGTGTACTCTGTGGTTCTGGGACTGCTAGTCCAAATCACAACACATCGGCGCCAGAAATTGCCAATTACGCGACCGCGGCTTTGCCGGACTTCAACTTGCGCCCCGATGCCGCGCCCGACACTCTGGTGGAGGGGCAAATTATGGGCACCTTTGTTCAAGAAATGAAAGCAAACGAGCTAACTCAATATCTGACCGATGTGCGTGAAAACATAAAGTTTTATGCAGCCAATGAAGTCGTCCATCCAGGTTGGTTGCTGCGGCTCGGCAATCGAGCACTCTCGATGAATGTAAAACTTGGCCCCTGGATACACGTTGGAAGCAAAATTACTAATTTTGCGGTTGCGCATTACAATGATGTACTCGAGGCACGAGCCTACGTTGCGAAACAATACGAGCACAAGGGACATAAATTTGTCGAATTGGACGTGCTGTTAGTCGCCAACGGCGTGATGCCCATCGCACAAATCGATCACATAGCGATTTATCGTCCACGCCAAGTTGCAGAGGCGTCTGCATAATTTTGATTTAGGGACTGGATGCAAAAACACCTTCGACCAAGCGATGCATCCGAACCACTAATCGAGCTATCTCTTCTGGCAGCTATGCAGCACTTCGCGCGTTATGGCGGTTTGATCAGAAAAAACGTGAATTATAAACGAGCCTTCGCGATGGGCCACGGCAGAACATAGCCTGGTCTCCAAACGACATTGCCAACAGAATGAAGTTCCTGTTGGACGTATGTGACTAACAAATCTCTGAATAACAAATCCGCATACAAACACCGAAATCTTCCAGTTGTTAGAGACAATTGGAGTTTGTGGCAAAATATTGGAATACCGCTAAAATATGCTGGTTCCAAATCAGTACCGGGCCTCGGCTTGCTCAGGGAGTGAGAATCATGCCCTCTTTCGCAACAACTGTTCCGGGCAGCGCCTCCTCCGCTTCTGAACCAATCCTATCCATTGTTTCGTCGTTATGTGTCGGATCATGATGAAAAATCACAAGCCTTTTGGCGCCAGCAGATTGAACGAGGCGGACCCCCTCTTGCCACGTCGAGTGTCCATAACCCTTAAAGTTTTCATAGGTACCATCGGTATACATGGAATCGTAAACGACGAGGTCGGAGCCCTTAAGTAATTCCAAGATATCGGGGTCCCGCCCAAACTCTGGATGTTCCGTATCAGTAATATAGCAAATCGACTTACCTTTAAATTCTATTCTATAGCCAGTCGCCTGGTTGGGGTGATTTAGTTTCGCCGTACGAACAACCACATCGGGATGCGGGTCAAGAACATCGCCTACCGCGAAATCCTTGTATTCAACATAGGCCCGAAAAACTTCAGGTGGCACCGGGAAAAGCGGTGCCATCATCATTTCGGTTAACACCTGTTTGAGCGTGTATTCCGGCTGGAGATGTCCTGCCCAAAGCGTAATCTTGTTGCCCGGAATGAAAAGGGGAGCGAAGAACGGCAGGCCACAGATGTGGTCGAAATGCGTATGGGTGATGTAAAGATTAACATTCACAGGCATTTCAGAGAGCAGCTTTTGCCCAAGATCACGAATACCAGTCCCCGCATCGAATATAAAGAGATGCTCACCACAACGGACTTCGAGGCAGGATGTGTTTCCACCGTAACGAACAGTTTCAGGTCCGGGCACCGCAATGCTCCCCCGTACGCCCCAAAATTGCAAACTAAACTGGTTGCCATCCCTCATACAGTTCTGCGTCCCGCGATACTAAGTTTCTGCCCCTGAGGACCGAAAGTATATATTGGCAAGCAAACCTCAAGAGAGGTCTGTATCAAAGTAAGAATATAATTAATAAGCAATCCCTCAAAGCTAGCCACCGCAGCTTCAAACAACCAAACGATACCCGCCGGTTTCCGTTACCAGAATTTCCGCCTCCGATGGATTGAGCTCGATCTTTTGGCGCAACCGATACACGTGAGTCTCCAGCGTGTGGGTCGTGACACCCGAATTATAGCCCCAAACTTCCACGAGGAGTGTATCACGGTTAACAATTTGATCCCCAGTGTAATAAAGAAACTTTAAGATCGACGTCTCCTTCTCTGTCAATTTTACTTTGTTCCCCGTCACGTCTTCGATTAGCAACTTCGAACTGGGCTTAAAAGTATATGGTCCTATCGAAAAAGCCGCATCCTCGCTATACTCGTTCAGACACAATTCCGAACGAATCTCAGCTAACAAAACGCCGATTCGAAATGGTTTCATAATGTAGTTGTTCGCGCCTGCATCAAGCACCAGGACCGTATCGGTATCAGACGCCGTCAACATGACGATTGGGGTCTTAATACCATTGCGGCGCATAGATCTACAGGCTTCAATTCCATTCAAATCCGGCAATCCAACATCGAGCAGGATACAATCGAAATCCTCCTTCTCGAGCAAATCGAGCGCTTCTTGTACTGTGCCAGAAATACTTAGCTCAAATTCATCATGCAACTGCAACTGTTCCATCAATGAATCGCATAGCATGTCGTCATCATCGACCAAAAGAATTTTCTTGCCCATGTCGCCAGCCCGCCTCTCAATTGGCCGTTGCAAGCATAAACGCAGCACAACTCCATTTAAAGAGGACTAAAGTATTAGTCTTATGATTTGCTGAACCCGGAAGAAGTTTCCGGACTGGCCACTGAGATCATTATTAATGAATGCTAACCCATCGAATATAAAGACATAAATAATGGCATTTATCTTGCTTGTAATTCCGGGCAGGAGGACTGGGATCGTCATGTCAGCGGAAAATATCGCAGCTGCGGGTGCCGCCAATTTACCAATTACGGTGATAAGGCAACCGCACCCTTTCTACGAAGGAGAGTTTTTGGACACCGTTCGCACGGCGTCTAATGCGCCAATTGTCTCCACCACGGTTCCCACCATCACAGCGCCAATTGTCTTAAATGAATGGGTTGACGATGCCGAACCCGAAGTTGCCAAATTTAGCGGTGGAAAACCTAATAAATCGGCGCAGATACCGCATCCCTTCTACGAAGGCGAGTTCTTAGATCCGGAAGAGCGCAAAAAGTTATTCGCCGACGGAACGCCCGGACTTGCGGACCTTATCGACGTTATAAACCCACTGCAACATATACCCGTGATTTCATCAATTTATAGAGCAATCACTGGGGATGAAATTTCGCCTGCCGCGCGATTAACCGGTGGCGCTCTTTTCGGAGGACCGGTTGGATTGGCCGGCGCCTATATCAGTGGTGTCGTTGAAGACGTAACCGATACATCTATCGGCGAAATCATCGTGACTGCTTTCACAGGGGGCGGTGACACAGACATCAAGAAACAATCGCCAATCACCACTGCATCAGGTGCCCAGACCGTCTTAGAAAAAAAACCCGCTCCGCCAGAGAGGAGCCCCCAAACCCAACCTGTGGCCACATTCCCAATAAAAGCTGCCTTACAAGACAAAAATCCATCTCCACTCTCATTGGCCAGGACGCTTCTTGAGTCACCCACTTCCGCATACGCCACACCAAGTGTAGCTTCAACTAAAGCCATCGTCTCTGCGGATGAAGAATTAAGACAAAACCAACATTTACCAGATCCAGCCTCCGCCGTGCTTGCAGCTCGCAGTCAGGTTCCGCGTGGTGGCAACATCCAAGCATTGGGCGTCAGCCGGATGTCACCCTCGAATTTCGAAGCAGTTACCAGCGCCCTCCAGCCGGATATGCCGAATACAGCAGCTGAAACCAGAGGTACCGACGGCTCAAGATTTGCCCTTTCACGCAACTCCGGTAACGGACCGTTTGTGCCGGGCAAACGTGGCGCCCCTCCACTCCGCAACAATTCGGACATCAGCACGAGCCCACGCCGAAGCGCAGCAGCCGTAACAAATGTCCCCAACAGCAAAGTGCCAACGGCTATGATCTCTGCCCTCAACAAGTATGAAAAAATGCTTCAACAGCGCCATAACGTGGCCGATGACTTGGCGATGTAGGCACGAATCCACTCGGGTTGCATGATCTATGAAACTAATTGTCTACCCAAGTGGCCTATTAGTCGCTAAAAACCGTGCTTTTAAGTGTGTTTTAGGACGCAGCGGAATTGCAAACTATAAGGTTGAGGGAGATGGCGCGACCCCGGTTGGTGAATTCATACTGCGCGAGATATTTTATCGTCAAGACCGCCTAAAGCGTCCCAAATCCGGCCTGCCAATATCAGCAACCCGACCGGACGATCGATGGAGTGACGATCCGTCTGACCCTGATTACAATCGTCTCGTTCAAATTCCACATTCGTTCCGACATGAGAGCCTTTGGCGTAAAGATTCGCTATATGATATAGTTGTGCCCATTGGATATAACGACGACCCGCCAGATCCGGGGCGCGGTAGTGCAATTTTTCTGCACATAGCTGCGGCACAATATGGGCCAACCGAAGGTTGCATCGCACTTGCGCAAAGCGATTTACTAGCAATTTTAGAATGGTGCGATCAAAATACAGCGCTTGTCATTAGACCGCCTGCGTTCTCATTCCGAATATAGCCGAACCAACCCGCACGATCGTTGCGCCGAATTCAATCGCCAATTGGTAGTCTGCGCTCATCCCCATACTCAGACCTGTAAGACCGTTTCGCACTCCAATATCCGCCAATAGCGCAAAATGTGGCGACGCTTCTTCGTCGTGCGGGGGAATACACATAAGGCCGGCAATTTCGAGCTGATAAGACTCACGGCAAGTCCTAATGAAGAGATCTGCATCTTTGGGAAAAATTCCCGCCTTTTGCGGCTCCTCCCCGGTATTGATTTGAATGTAACAAGGTAAGCGCCGGCCCGCCCTTTCCATTTCCTTAGCCAAAGACTGTCCCAATTTTGGGCGGTCGAGCGTTTGGATAACGTCGAAGAGCGCTACAGCGCTCCGTGCCTTATTAGTTTGTAGTGGTCCTATCAAATGCAGTTTGATGTGCGGATAATTTGCTTTCAGCTCAGGCCATTTCCCTTCCGCCTCTTGAACGCGGTTTTCGCCAAAGACTTCCTGACCCCCTTCGATGACCGGCGCTATAGCTTCTCGGGGAAAGGTTTTAGAGACAGCACAGAGCGTGACAGAATTAGTCAAACGGCCAGCATCTCGGACCGCATTCTTAATTGCTTCACAGACTTTGCCATGGCGTAATATCGCTTCGTTGTCCGGGCTCATTCTTGATATCCTCCCGATAGGCTGGCCCTTGGCAGAGAGCCAACGAAAGAAACCGCTGGAAATCCCGCACTATATTTCGCATATAAGTCAAGATGCACCGAAAAAAAATCTGCTTCACCTTATTTTTTGCGACTTCCTTGTTGCTCGCAAGTTGTTCCGGTTCGGGTGACAAGGGCGATCCGGTGACCCAAACCGGCTCTTTGAAGCGGGTCGAAAGTGGTACCGGTAGCGGACCAAATAAAGGCCTTTTGAATACTTTGTTCGGCCTTAATGAAATGCCGGGCGACGCAACCAACAGCAACGCAACTGGCATTAGCGTCAACGGTTATCTTTGGCGCGCCGCGCTTGACACCATTTCCTTCATGCCCTTGGCGCAAGCAGATCCATTTGGGGGAACGATTTTAACCGACTGGTATCGGCCGCCAGAGACGCTTGGCGAACGGTTCAAGGTCAATGTATACATCCTAGATAGCGAGCTTCGGGCTGATGGCTTACGAATTACCGTATTTCGGCAGCGTCTAGATCCCAATGGGATTTGGCTCGATGCTAGGGTCAGTAAAGACACTGGCACAAATTTGGAAAATGCCATTCTCAAGCGTGCTCGCCAGATGCGGATCAAATTGCAGTAACCGCATTATTTAAGTGCGGCTGCCGAGATAAGTGTTTGTGAATAATTTTTGAACAAGCCGGATTGCGGAATGGATCGTTACAATTTTAAAGAGTCGGAGCCAAAGTGGCAGGAACGTTGGCAGAAAGCCGGATGTTTTGAAGCAGAGGCCGATCCGGGACGAGAAAAGTATTACGTTCTCGAAATGTTTCCGTACCCATCCGGGCGGATTCATATGGGGCACGTCAGGTGCTATACGATCGGCGACGTCGTCGCCCGATATAAAAGGGCACAAGGTTTTAACGTGCTGCACCCAATGGGTTGGGATGCCTTTGGACTGCCCGCTGAGAACGCCGCTTTTGACAATAACGTTCATCCAGCGGTTTGGACTCGCGAAAATATCGGGGCAATGCGAGATCAGTTGAAATCAATGGGCTTGTCTTACGATTGGCGACGTGAATTAGCGACGTGCGAGCCAGAATATTATCGTCACGAACAGAAAATGTTTCTGGATTTCCTAAAAGCCGGGCTCGCTTATAAACGCGATTCTTGGGTTAATTGGGATCCTGTAGAAAACACTGTTCTTGCAAATGAACAGGTAATAGATGGCCGCGGCTGGCGGTCGGATGCCTTGGTTGAGCGGCGTAAAGTACCGCAGTGGTTCTTGCGGATCACCGCATATGCTGATGATTTATTAGAGACCCTTGAGACGATGGAACGTTGGCCAGACCAGGTTCGTCTCATGCAGACCAATTGGATCAATCGATCAGAAGGCGCTCGAATCGCATTTAAGCTCTCCAGTCGCACGGACAGTCTTGAGGTGTTTACAACCCGGCCCGATACTCTATTCGGTGCCAGTTTTTGTGCGGTCGCGTCCAATCATCCATTGGCGTTAGAACTGGCGAAGAGGGACACAAAATTGCAATCATTTATTGATGAATGCAACCGGATGGGGACCAGCGAAGCGGCGATTGAAACAGCCGAAAAAAAAGGCTTTAGGACAAAGTTAACCGCCCATCACCCCTTTCGAAAAGAGCAAAAATTACCCGTTTATGTCGCGAATTTTGTACTAATGGATTACGGCAGCGGCGCTATTTTTGGTTGTCCCGCGCACGACCAACGGGATTTAGATTTTGCCCGCAAATACGGGCTCGATGTTTTACCAGTTGTTGCGCCTGCCGGTGTCTCAGCCGCGGAAATGATTGTGGAAACGGAAGCTTTTGTAGACGATGGATTAATGATTAATTCGGGTTTCTTAAACGGGCTAAATGTTGAGGCGGCCAAGAAAAAGGCCATCGAGAAACTCGTCGAGCTCCAACAAGGCGAAGCACAAACGACATATCGGCTGCGGGATTGGGGTGTATCGAGACAGCGGTATTGGGGCTGTCCAGTCCCAGTCATACATTGCAAAACATGCGGCACGGTCCCCGTACCTGAAGAGGACCTGCCGGTCAGGCTACCTCAGGATGTAGAGTTCGACGAGGTGGGTAATCCGCTTGACCGCCACCCGACATGGAAGTTCGTGCTCTGCCCATGCTGTGGAGGTGAGGCGGAACGAGAGACGGATACGTTTGACACCTTTTTCGAGTCATCCTGGTATTTCGCACAGTTTGGTGCAAGCGAACAAAATAGAATGTTTTCGCGTTCAGAGGCGGCTTATTGGATGCCTGTGGACCAATATATAGGGGGTATTGAACATGCCATCCTGCACCTTCTGTATTCACGGTTTTTTACCAGAGCGCTGAGCGATTGCGGTTACATAGACATCAAAGAGCCGTTTGCTGGACTTTTAACCCAAGGTATGGTGTGTCACCAAACCTATCGAGAAGAAAACAATTCGAGCGGTGGCTGGCTCTTTCCTGAAGAAATTTCAACGTCCCAAGACGGTGATTTAATAAAGACCGAGACAGGTGAAAAGGTTGTGGTCGGACGCTCTGAGAAGATGAGCAAGTCCCGAAAAAATGTCGTTGACCCAGAATCGATTATAGATTCCTACGGCGCGGATACAGCGCGATTGTTCATGCTGTCGGATAGCCCTGCGGCACGAGACTTAGAGTGGACCGAAGCGGGCATTGAAGGTGCTTGGCGCTACACCAATAGATTGTGGCGACTCTTAGCAGAACCGAAGTATTCGCTAGGTAAAGTCGGATTGGCTCAGCCCGGTTCTATGTCGACGGAAGCCCAAGATGTTGTGCGTAAAACGCATCGCGCGATACTAGATGTTAGCGCGGATTTTGATGCTTTTCGATTCAATCGCGCTGTCGCCCGCATCCGCGAGTTAACTAATGAAGTCACAGCTTTAGTTGGTGATAATCCAGGCAATATCTGGGCACGTCGTATTGGTTATGAGACGGTTGTACAATTGGTTGGCCCAGTGATGCCTCATCTCGCCGAAGAATTATGGGCGCTGCTCGGCCATAAAATTTTACTCGCCAAGACGCCGTGGCCTATCGCTGATAAACAATACTTGGTGGAAGACACAGTTACCGTCGCAGTGCAAGTTAACGGCAAATTTCGCGGCACTATTGAAGTTTCGCCAAAGACAAGCAAGGATGAAGCGGAGGCAATGGCTTTGTCGCTAGATAATGTGCAGCGTGCTACCGAAGCTTCCCCACCGCGTAAAATCATTGTGGTGCCGAACAAGGTGGTCAATATTGTTCTTTAGGTCCGCGCTATATTTAATTTTAGCCGTTGTGTTAGCAGGTTGCGGCTTCCAACCGATTCATGGAAGTAGTAATCATGCCAACATCGACAGAGAGCTTGGCGCTATAAAGATTGCGGCTATTGAGGACCGGGTGGGGCATAAGCTTCACAACCTTCTTCTAGATCGCATTAATCCTTTGGGACGGGCTAATAGACCTGCCTATACTTTGACTATTAAAACGCAGATTAGCAAAACGGAAATTGGGTTGAAGATTAATGAGGAGACAACGCGCGCAAGCCTCTCTCTTTCAGCGAAATTTGTTTTAATCGAGAACAAGTCTGGTAACGTATTGATGGAAGATTCGGTGCGATCTGTGAATAGCTATAATATCCCGACGTCTGAATTCGCCCTGGTAGCCGCGGAAAAAAATGCGACTGACCGGGCAACACGGGAAGTAAGCGATGAGATTAAAACACGGCTCAGTCTTTTTTTCGCTTATAGATTAGATCAGGGTTAGATTGAAAGTCTCCGCTAATAGGGCAGATGAATTTGTTCGTTCTCCGCCGCCAGAATTGCGGGTTGCGCTTATATATGGGCCGGATGAGGGTTTGGTTCGCGAACGCGCCATGGTGCTTGGCAAAGTGATCGTTCCCGACCTCTCAGACCCTTTTACCGTTACGGAGCTCAACAGCGCCGAACTGGCAGGAGATCCGGCGCGGCTTTACGATGAAGTTGCTGCGATTTCATTGACTGGAGGGCGGCGTTTGGTTCGTATTCGAGACGCCATCGACTCCATTGCGCCAATTGTTGAGACTATCCTCGAGAACAAAACCAGTGATACGGTTACTGTTTTGCAGTCCGGACAGCTTAATCCTCGGTCTACCTTACGCAAACTGCTAGAGAGCCATGCTTCTGGGGCAGCAATCCCCTGTTATATCGATGATAAAGTTAGCCTTGAACGTGTGGTGCATGAAACTTTATCTCAGTATGATGTAACAATTAGTGCCGAAGCGATCGCTTGGCTGGTGGAAAGGCTTGGATCCGATAGGGCGGTTACGCGTGGGGAAACCGAGAAACTCGCGCTTTATGCTGGCGCAGGAAGCCGCGTCGATCTCGCAACAACAATGGCGTGTATTGGTGATAGTGCCGCTGATTCCCGTGATGATTTAATAAATGCCGCCGCCGATGGCGACTCGAATGCGGTCGACATTGGAATCATGCGATGTTTTCAAGCGGGAACTAGTGCAGTTGGAATCTTACGTGCAATGACAAATCATTTAATTCGGCTTGAGACAGCGGGCACGCGTATTCGAAGCGGTGAGAATGCCAGCGCGGTTTTAAAGTCAATGCGCCCACCAGTCTTTTTTAAAATGGAGAGACGTTTTCGCCAGCAACTGGGGTTTTGGCAGATTAAAGGGATTAATCGCGCATTGCAGCTTACGCTAGATGCGGAATTAAATTGCAAGCGGACCGGGATTCCGGAAGACCCTGTTTGTGGGCGCGCCCTGTTACAAATAGCGAGCCTGGCGCGCCAACAAAAGCGAGCAGGCTAATTTAGCCGACGTCACGGGGCGTCATGAGCTTTTGGAGGACGTCATCAAGTTGCTCGAGACTTTGATATTGTAGTTTAAGTGTGCCCGATTCACCCCGTTCGTCTATTGCCACTTTCAGGCCGAGATGGTTGCCCAGATCCCGTTCGAGTGCAGTAGTATTGGGATCTTTATCTATTATTGTTTGCCGGCCGCGTCTCGCAACATTCCCCTTATCACGTTCGTGACGTATCATAGCTTCAGTTTGCCGTACATTGAGCCCTTTCTGGATAACAGTCATTGTAGCCGATTGAGGGTCAACGGCTCCCAGAAGAGCCCGCGCATGTCCCGCACTTAAACTTCCATCCTGAACTTTTGTGCGGACTGCGCTGGGCAGGGCGAGCAACCGCAGTGTGTTTGCAACGTGACTGCGGCTTTTCCCGATATCTCGTGCAAGTTCCTCTTGGGTTCGGCCGAACTGGTCCATTAACCGTCGGTATCCTTCAGCTTCTTCAACAGCGGTCAGGTCTTCACGTTGCAAGTTCTCAATCAACGCGATTTCAAGTGCTTCACGATCGTCCAGTTGCTTTACAATAACTGGGACCTCATGAAGCCCGGCGGCTTGCGCCGCTCGCCATCGGCGTTCGCCGGCTATGATTTCATATCTGTCGGGCGCTTCTTGGTCGGCTCGCACGAGAATTGGTTCGAGGACGCCCTTCGTTCGAATTGAATCTACCAAAGCCTTCAAGGCACTGGGATCAAAATAGCGGCGTGGCTGGAACTCGCTAGCGTAAAGATACTCCACGGGAACCGCGTGGTCATCTCGTCGTGGATTATCAGCGAAGGAGACCGGTGCGCCTTTCTCACCAAACAGCGCGGACAGACCCCGCCCTAGATTTTTGCGTTTTCCTTGTTCCGACATCAGGTCCTTTGCTCCCGTTCACGCTTAAGAATTTCTCCCGCCAGATGAATGTAGGCCTTGCTTCCAGCGCACCGCCAATCATAAAGCAAAACCGGTCTGCCGTGCGACGGCGCCTCTGAAATCCGAACATTCCGCGGGATGACTGTTTCATAGACCTTGTCGCCGAAATGCTCACGGACGTCCGCCGCCACCATTTCCGATAGATTGTTACGGCGATCGTACATTGTAAGCACAACTCCTTGAATTGTGAGACGGGGGTTCAGTTTCTGGCGAATTCTTTCAATAGTACCGACCAGATGACTAAGGCCCTCTAATGCATAAAACTCGCACTGCAGTGGCACTAAAACGGAGTCGGCAGCGCATAGAGCATTCAAGGTCAACAACCCCAAAGCCGGCGGACAATCTATTAGAATATAATCGTATCCTCCACCGACAACGGTGAGCGATTCTGATAATCGGTATTCACGGTTATCTAAATCCAAAAGTTCCAGTTCCGCACCAGCCAAATGGACCGATGCCGGAATCAGATCCAATCCTGGCACGATTGACCGAACGACCACATCCACCGCCGACATTTTATGGACCATAATGTCGTAAACTGTTGGTTTATTGTTATCTTTATGGATATCAAGGCCAGTGCTGGCATTCCCCTGAGCATCAACGTCAACCAATAAAACCCGCATTTTGTTAGCTGCAAGTGCCGTAGCAAGATTGACAGCAGTAGTGGTTTTCCCCACACCGCCCTTTTGGTTAGCAATTGCTATGATACGCGGCCGGCTCGTCAGCTGAGTATTGAGATTTGCTTCCGGCTCAGGCATTGGAAACATCGGCACGGCAGACAGATGTCAATTTTAGTATAATGCCGTCGCGTTCCGTTAAACTTTTATGAATTTCCATTTGTAAATTCCAATTATTTTTTAAATCAATTAATTCATGTTTATGGTTTCTTCCTTTAAAGAAAAAACAAACTGTATTCGGCTTTATATATGGTTCTGTTAATTCAAGTAGCCGCGGCAATGGCGCCACAGCGCGTGCTGTCACGATCTCAGCAGGTTCACACACCGCCTGTTCAGCGCGAGCCTCTACGATCTCGACGCGCGCTTCTGAAATGCGGGCTGCCTCTCTTAAAAAGACACATTTCTTGGCATCCGCCTCTATCATTCGAATATTAGGGACGCCCAATATCGCGAGTATGATACCAGGCAAGCCCGCACCAGACCCAATATCCAGAACCGTGCCCGGGCAGTCCGGCAAATATCGAACGAGTTGGCCACAATCCAAAACATGGCGACGCCAAATGTTGTCAACCGTTCCAGGACCAATCAAATTAATGGATCGTTGCCATTTTAAAAGAAAGTCGACAAACTTTTTCAGGCGGACTAATGTTTCACGTGAAACATTTAATGTTTCGCCAACATCTTCCGCTGTTAAAAATTTAGTCGCCAAATTCGGCTGGTTCGCGCTTAACATAACGCATAATAGCCACTATCGCCGCCGGGGTCACCCCGGAAATTCGGGAGGCTGCACCCAAGGTTTCTGGCTGAATGCGTTTTAGCTTCTCGCAAACTTCGGCCGATAGGCCGCCAATGGCCGCGAAATCTATCGCCGCAGGCAGCATCAAACTCTCATCATTTTTAAAGGCTGAAATATCTGCATCCTGCCGGCTTAGATAACCCGCATATAGGGAGTCAATCTCAAGCTGCTCACGCACCGCCTCTGACAGCCCAGACAACGCTGGCCAAACCTGCAATAGCGAAGAAAATGAGATACTAGACATCGCCATAAGATCAAGGGCGCTTCGCGGTACTCCATTCCGGCTTACTGAAATTCCATGCTTCGCAAGCTTGTTGGGACTTGCCTTTAAATCGGCCACAATTTTTCGCGCGTCATCTAGTTCCGCCTTTTTTTCTGCCCAAAAGCGGGCCCGTTCCGGGCCTACACAGCCGACATCAATTCCCTTTTGCGTCAGCCTTCGGTCGGCATTATCCGCCCGTAAACTCAACCGATACTCAGCACGAGACGTAAACATACGATATGGTTCGCTCGTGCCTTTCGTTATTAAGTCGTCAATCAAAACGCCTATATATGCATCCGCACGGTCAAATACGACTGCACTTTGCCCACTCGCAGCCCGCGCAGCATTAATACCAGCCATCAAGCCCTGTGCCGCAGCCTCTTCATAACCTGTGGTACCGTTTATTTGGCCTGCCAAATATAGGCCGGGAATTCTCTTGGTCTCTAAAGATGAACGCAACTCGCGAGGATCAACGTGATCATATTCAATTGCGTATCCCGGACGAACCATGATCGCCTTCTCAAGGCCTGGAATGGTATCAAGCAAGGCACGTTGTATAACAGCCGGCAATGAGGTTGAAATACCGTTAGGATAAACCGTGTCAACGTCCAGGCCTTCAGGTTCCAAAAAAATCTGATGACTATTTCGTTCTGCAAATCGAACGACCTTATCCTCGATAGACGGGCAGTATCGCGGGCCCGCTGATTCAATCTGCCCCGAATACATTGGCGAACGTTCTAAATTCCGTCGAATAAGTTCGTGTCCAGCGGCCGAGGTGTGCGTTATATGGCAGGGAATTTGCGGAGTGCGGATACTATCAGTTAAATAGGAAAAAGGCACGGGGGGTGTATCACCACGCTGAACCTCCAGCCCACCCCAGTCAATCGTTCGCCCATCCAACCGCGGAGGCGTCCCCGTCTTAAGGCGCCCAAGTCGAAACCCCGCGCGCTCAAGTGTCTTAGATAAGCCATAAGCCGGTTCCTCACCAAAGCGCCCGGCAGGCGTCTTATTATCCCCGATGTGGATCAAACCGCGAAGAAATGTCCCCGTGGTGAGGACAACGCACCCCGCCATTAGCTGCGTGCCATCTGCCAGGACAACACCCTGAACACCCCCGCCACGTTCCAAAATTATATCATCGACTTCGCCCGCCAGAAGCGTGAGATTGCTCTCGTCCTTCAACGCTTCTTTCATGGCCCCCCGATAAAGCTTCCGGTCTGCTTGAGCACGAGGCCCCCGGACAGCGGGGCCTTTCGACCGGTTTAGCATCCGAAACTGAATCCCGGACGCGTCAATAACCCGACCCATCAGACCATCCAAAGCATCAATCTCGCGCACCAAATGCCCTTTGGCCAAACCGCCAATTGCTGGATTGCAAGACATTTCGCCAACAGTTTCGAGGTTGTGCGTTACCAACAACGTCGCCGCGCCAACACGGGCAGCGGCGGCAGCCGCTTCACAACCGGCATGCCCTCCGCCGATAACGACTACGTCCCACAATTCGTTGCTTAAACCAACCATCGGCGGAATGTAGGGACAACTAATCCCGCTGGCAAGCGTCACGACATCAAAATTGTTTCACGTGAAACACTACTTACCGAGGCAGAAATCACGAAACACAACATCCAGCAACTCCTCAACATCAAAGCGGCCCGTAATACGCCCGAGCGAACGCATACCCAAGCGCAAATCCTCGGCCATCAATTCAGGTAATGCAGCATCCAGCGACCGCCGAAGGGAATCACAGCAGTCAGTAGCCGCTTCCCGATGACGCGCTCGCGTTATCACAGGTGCGCTCCCAACATCACACAGTGCTTGCACCACCCTGCTAAGACTACCCAAAAACTCCTGGACACCATCGCCCCGTTTCAAAGAAATTCGATGAACACCCAGGTCACCCCGTGGAATTTCCGCACAATGTGAGCCTTTATCAGACTTGTTTAGAACCGTTATCGTATCGGGAGCCAGATACACAGAGTCCGTTTCAAATTTGTTAATAGACCCATCTAATACCACAACACGCAAGTCGGCATCATGAGCCCTTTGACGAGCTCGTCTCACCCCTTCTGCTTCAACAGCCCCCTTCGCCAGCCTTATGCCCGCCGTATCTGACACGATCGCGGCAACGCCCGACAGGTCCATGCGCACTTCGATGACATCCCGTGTAGTGCCCGCCGTCTTCGAAACAATCGCCGCCTCCCGACCGGCTAAAAAATTCAATAGACTAGATTTACCTGCATTGGGAGGGCCCACAATGGCGATATTAAGCCCCATGCGCAGTCGTTCCCCCTTTCGGTTATCATCAATATGTTGTGCAATCTCTGTCTGTAGCCCCAAAATATCTTTCCTAACAGTCGTCAAAATATCATCAGGTATTTCTTCATCCGGAAAATCAATCGCTGCCTCCACGTGTGCCAAAGCCTGCATCAACCGGAGACGCCAAGACTCATAGACAGCCCCCAGTTCCCCAGACGCCTGACGCAATGCCTGCCGGCGCTGGGCTTCAGTTTCTGCTGCGATTAAATCCGCCAAACCCTCCGCACCAGTCAGGTCCATTTTATCGTTGAGAAACGCCCGCCTCGTAAACTCACCAGGCTCCGCCATCCGTGTAGCTGGTATCGTGGCAATTGCTTCCAAGACTGCCGCCACAACCGCTGTGCCACCATGAATATGCAACTCCACGACATCTTCGCCAGTAAAACTACCGCGTCCAGGAAACCAAAGTGCCAGCCCTCGATCAAGCGCCTCCTCCGATCCCACAGCCCATAATGTTGTCACGATGGCACGCCTCGGTGACGGCAAATCACCTCTGGTAAGTACCCGCAAAACATTACCGGCGCCAACACCAGAAATCCGTATGACAGCGATGCCCGCACGACCACTGGCCGTCGACAAAGCATATATCGTGTCAAGCATTGCTAAATCCGACTGATTATTCCGAACCCTTCGAAATTTGTCACAAAAACGACCAAAGCGTTTTATAAAATTCCTCGCGCATACAAACCATGTTCAAGAAAATGTCCAGCCCGCAGTCCAGTGACATTTTAACATACGAGGCTTCCAAAACGCCCTCTCGCGGACAAAAGTGCACCCCTGCAAGAGCGCAACAAACATCTATTGATCCCATCATAATCTAGTCACCGAGACAACAATCACGCCGCACGAACCAAGGTCTAGGGTATGAACCCCTAAAATTCTAATCACCCTTAGTAAACTTAGCCGACGACCCGCTTATTTACCTGCAACCAGAACACACCTCATATCAATCTGTAGGGAAAGTGTTGACGACCCAATTTTCATTTAAAGGTTAAGAAATAAAACACTGGAATTTCCTTAGATCCCCTTTTGTAATTTGCCAACCGGCAAGAAAACACAAAACAAAGGGAGACCTATTAACATCAGACGCGCCAAACGAAAACGGCGAGATTTGTACGTCTCGAAAAAAATCTGCAAACACGGTGTAAATTGTTTTCCACAAAATACGCACCCCGTGACAATCAGGATTCCCCTGCCATAATACATCTTTGAAGATCGTTTTTGCTTAAAGCATCAAATCTATTATCAACATTAAAGGGAGCGCTTAATGCCCCGCGCAATTCAAATCAAGAAACAGGGCGCCGCTGGCGTCATGAAGTGGGTGGATATCCAAGTCAGTAAACCAAAACGCGGCCAAATACTAATTAATCAAAGCCATGTCGGACTGAACTATATTGATGTTTACCATCGCAGCGGCTTGTATCCTCTAGAAATGCCGCATGGCATAGGCATGGAGGCTGCTGGTACCGTTGAAGCCGTTGGGGCCAGCGTGAAAGGTATTAAAGTTGGCGATCGTGTTGCTTATGCAGCCGGCCCCCCCGGCTCATATGCAGAAGTCCGCGTCATGCCTGCCGACCGCGTCGTAAAATTGCCCACCTGGATCAGCAATGAGCAAGCCGCTGCAATGTTGTTGCAAGGCATGACCACGGAATATCTCATTCGAAGAACCCGTAAAGTCAAGAAAGGCGAAACAGTATTGTTCCACGCCGCCGCAGGCGGCGTCGGACTAATTGCCTGCCAGTGGCTCAAGCAATTAGGTGCAACGGTAATTGGCACTGTCGGTAGTCCCGCCAAGGCAAAACTCGCAAAGGCACACGGCTGCGACCACGTCATTAATTATAACAAGCAAGACTTTGTAAAGCGTGTGAAGAGCATCACCAAAGGTGCTGGCGTTCCTGTAGTTTACGATTCTGTCGGTAAATCAACCTACAGCGGATCACTCGACTGCTTGAGCCCGCTTGGCATGTTTGTCTCGTTTGGAAACGCGTCTGGACCAATTCCTGCCGTTGACGCTGGCATGCTTTCGCAAAAGGGCTCACTCTTCTTTACGCGTCCAACAATGATGACATACACAGCCGATACCAAAGATTTGCAGGCCTCAGCTCGCGCCCTCTTCGCCGCCGTTAAGAACGGCGTGAAAATCGAAGTCAACCAGCGGTACCAACTGAAAGACGCCGTCCAAGCGCACCGGGATCTCGAAGCCCGTAAAACAACCGGCTCAACCGTTTTCGAGGTTTAGCACTTAACTTTTTATAGGAATTAATAAAGATGTGGCCCAATTGTCCAAACTGGGCCACATCTTATAGCCTGCGTTCTAGGCCAAAAGCTGTTCCGCGTTGAATAAAATAACCGTCGGCATCCTCTTAATAAAAGGGACACGGCCTAAAACTCGACAGCGCTTGCAATTACAAAACTTACACCTCTCATCGCCGCGCAAGACCAACCTACTGATTCATTGAATCGAAGAAATCATTATTGTTCTTACTGTCTTTAAGTTTATCAAGTAAAAATTCCATGGCATCCGTCGTGCCCATCGGCGTTAGAATGCGCCGCAGGACCCACATTTTCGATAGTGTTCCAGCGTCCACCAAGAGCTCTTCTTTTCGCGTACCAGACTTCTGAATGTCGATCGCAGGGAATGTGCGCTTATCAGATATTTTCCGGTCAAGCACGATCTCTGAATTCCCCGTACCTTTAAACTCTTCAAATATAACCTCATCCATGCGACTGCCTGTATCAATTAAAGCTGTTGCAATAATCGTCATTGAGCCGCCTTCCTCAATATTTCGTGCAGCGCCAAAAAATCGTTTTGGGCGCTGCAGCGCATTCGCATCAACTCCTCCTGTTAAGACCTTACCAGAGCTCGGAACAACAGTGTTGTAGGCTCGCCCCAATCTCGTGATAGAATCCAAGAGGATCACCACATCATGCTTATGCTCAACAAGCCGTTTCGCTTTTTCAATCACCATCTCAGCCACCTGGACATGTCTTACTGCCGGTTCATCGAACGTTGAGCTAACAACCTCCCCATTGACCGAACGGGCCATGTCAGTGACTTCCTCGGGTCGCTCGTCTATCAATAGGACGATGAGATAGACTTCCGGGTGATTGGTCGTGATGGCATGTGCGATGTTCTGCATAATGACTTTTTTGCCGGTCCGCGGCTGCGCAACAATCAAACCCCGCTGGCCCTTTCCAAGCGGAGCCACCAATTCGATGACCCGACATGTATTATCACGTGTCTTCCCTTTGCCACTGTCTTCTACTTCCAAGTTTATGTGCTCATCCGGGTACAGCGGAGTCAGATTATCAAAATTAATCCTATGGCGCACACTATCCGGTTCGTCAAAATTTATCTTATTGACTTTAAGTAATGCGAAATACCGCTCCCCATCTTTAGGCGCCCGAATTTCACCCTCAACCGTATCACCAGTCCGGAAACCGAAGCGCCTCACTTGGCTAGGACTAACATAGATATCGTCAGGGCCGGGAAGATAATTGGCGTCTGGAGACCGCAAGAAACCAAACCCGTCTTGCAAAACTTCGAGAACACCAACGCCTACTATCGGCACCTCATCATCGGACAACTGTTTCAGGATTGAGAACATCATATCCTGTTTGCGCAAGTTGCTAGCGTTCTCTACTTCGAGTTCCTCAGCGAACGCAAGAAGATCCGCCGGAGATTTTTTCTTTAGGTCTTGAAGGTGAATTTCTTTTACTGTCATTTTTATATCGCTTGTACTGCCATTTTAATATCGCTTGGAAAATCGGATTTTAAGAGATGCCTACCGGCCTGTGTGAACCGCGAAACTGATTAAGCGGCTGATCCGAACGGAGAGAGGAAATTATGCAGCAACATGATAACCTAGCTGCTACGTATGTACGGCCATAAACTTTATCGATCGTCAAGCAAATTTTTTATAAGCTCTGAGGCCATAAAATAATTATAGTGCCAATCAAAAGGGTTTAACGATAACTAGTATAACAATTCCGACCATTAAAAGGGTCGGTACTTCGTTGGCAAACCGATAAAATCGCGCCGACCTAATATTTTGGTCCAAAGCAAAATCTTTTCGCCATTTTCCCATCATCAAATGACTAGCCGACAAAAAAACCACTAACGCCAGTTTAATATGAAACCAAACCTCTAAATATGCGTCTGTCTTTACTGCTATCCAAAGCCCAAAGAACCATGACGCGATCATAGCCGGCATCATAATCGCATGGAATAGTCGACGCTCCATTATTTTAAGTGTTTCTGACAACTCAGATCCTACTACCGCATCTACGTGATACACAAACAACCGTGGCAAATAGAGCAGTCCCGCCATCCATGCGATGATTGATATGATATGTAACGCTAAAACCCATGCGTACATTTTTCTGCTGCTCTCTCAACTAATTGATTGGGCACTGCCTACAGATTCCCGGGCAAATCCGTGCTCCAGACGGCACATATACACCCTTTGGCTTTCCATCCAAGCCAACAACAATATCCGCTAACCCTCCTACAAAGGCAGCATCACAAGCAACCGTGCCGACCCGCATATAGTTTGGAACTCCTGCATTTTCAGCGAGATGTCGATACTCAATATCCAGCTCTACCAGAGTTTCCGAATGTTCAGAAACGAACGCGATTGGGACAACGACAAGCGACATACCCTCTTTACCAGCTCGCATAATTTCATCTTCTGTATAAGGCTTTATCCATGATAATGGGCCGACGCGGCTTTGGTAACTAACCCGCCAATCTATTTTTGCTCCCACAACTTTCTTAATTACAGAGGCTGCGGTTTCTTCAACGGCCCATTGATAAGGATCTCCTTTGTCGACTACTTTCTGCGGCAAGCCATGCGCCGAGAACAGAATGCGAAACGGTTTATGCTGAACCGCGTCGTCTAACGCGGTCTGTAAACGGCCCGCAATTGCATCTATAAAACCATTGTCTGTCGGATAGCAACACGCTGCGACCGTCTCTTGAATTAGCCCCACCTTTTTGGCCGATTTATTCCAATCGTCTAGAGACGACCCGGTCGTTGTCGTCGAATACTGAGGATATAATGGCAAAAGAATAACTTTATCCGGATTCCATTTTTTCACTTCTAACGCTGTATCCAATGACATTGGATGCCAATATCGCATTGAAAGAAAACATTTAATATTAACGTCTGGTAATTTTTCTTTTAACCGCTGCTCCAGCGCAGTCGCTTGCAACTCAGTATTTTCGAGGAGTGGTGATCCACCACCTAGATGGCTGTAAATTTCTTGAGCGATAGGCGCGCGTCGGCCCGAGATTAGGCGCGCGATCAACCACCTAATCGGTTGCGGCGCTCCGATAATTGCTTTGTCATTAAAAAGATTAAAAAGAAACGGTTTGACCGATTCAGATTGATCTGGCCCACCTAAGTTAAATAAAATAACCGCAATTTTACGCATTAAAATTAATCATATAAGATTTAAGATGAACGACGGCGTATATACTCAGTAAGTCGCAATACATTGTCGGGATTCGTCTGTTTATCAACACCATGCCCAAGGTTAAAGATGTGCGGACGATTTGGGCACTTACCGATAATACTATCGGCCGCAGCTTCCATAACAGAACCCCCGGCAATAAGGTATACGGGATCTAAATTCCCTTGGATTGGCATGCCAGACGGCAAATTATCATTAGCCCAAGAGAGAGATACTGTTGTATCCAGCGAAACAGCGCTAACTCCTGTTTGTTCTGCAAATTGACCATACATTGCCCCGGCACCTCTAGGGAAACCAATAATCGGAAGATCCTGCCAACGGCCACGGAGTGCGGTTACTACACGTTCTAATGGTTCAATTATCCATTTTTGAAACTCTCGTTCAGGCAGTACCCCGGCATGACTCTCAAAAATCTGCAATGCTTCTGCTCCGGCTTCCACTTGTGCTGAAAGATGGGCAGTAGTCGCGTCCACGAGTATATCAATCAATTGCCCAAACAATTCCGGATCCTGGTAGCAGAACTTTTTTATATTTAAAAAATCGCGGCTAGTTCGACCTTCAATCATATAGCAAGCCACGGTCCAAGGCGCACCAGCAAAACCAATCAATGCTGTTTCGGATCCGAGACGCTTGCTCAGAATCCTTACCGCCTCGTAGACTGGTGATAGCTTATCTAAAACATTACTAATCGAGAGATTTGAAACATCATTTGCATTTCGTACTGGCTCAAGGACAGGACCTGTACCTTCAACAAATGATACGTTTTGCCCAAGACTATCCGGAATAACAAGAATATCAGAAAATAGGATTGCCGCATCTAATCCAAATCTTTCAATCGGTTGTAACGTGACATCAACCGCAAAATCTGGTGTATAGCAAAGTTCAAGAAAACCGCCCGCTTTTGCTCGTAGTTTCCGGTATTCCGGAAGGTAACGTCCCGCTTGCCGCATGAACCAAATAGGTGGCGGGTTAAGGTGTTTACCGTTTAGGACTTCTAAAAAAGCTTTAGTCATGAATTCTGAACCATCTAAAGATCACAGTTTACGGTAGGTAAACTCAATACAAATAATAAATGCTTAATAAAAGTTTGTTGTTGTTGTTGTGTGGTGATTAGTGTGGAACCTTGTAAACAAATTAAAAAGAGCTATAGAGTTGGGGGTAAAAATTTTGGATTGTTATTAAAACTAGGAAAAATGAAATAATAAATTGAAATCAAAAGATTTAAACGATCTTGATGTTCCGGTATAAATAGCAAATTTTTTTTCGATCTGCAGCTATAAATCTATTTTATTTCGTGTTTGTCCGCATGTTTGAAAATTAATCTGAAAAATTCGCATTTCGGGTATTATTTCGCTAAATATAAATTTATCTGTGGGTAAATCTAATTTTTACACATTTTATTAGGTAGGGCTGTGAAGGACTTTCACCTGCATCTGGTATCCGATGCGACAGGCGAGACTGTACATAGCGTTGCAAGAGCATGTTTTGTTCAGTTTGAAGGAATTGAACCAATTGAACACCATTGGCCTTTGGTTCGGACAAGAGGGCAGATCCAGAAAATTTTGCGAAATATTGAAGAGAGTCCGGGTATCGTCCTATTTACAATAGTGAAAGAAGAGTTACGGACCGCACTCGAGATTGGATGTGGGCGTCTGCACGTGCCATGCATCTCAGTATTGGATCCTGTGATTCATGCATTGACTGCTTTTCTAGGGTTAGAAAGCAGCGGCCAATCAGGCCGTCAGCATACCTTAGACGCTAACTACTTTGAACGCATTGACGCAATGACCTACACGCTCAATCATGATGATGGCCAATCGGCACACAATCTTTCCGAAGCAGATATCGTTTTGGTTGGCGTTTCGCGAACCTCCAAGACACCAACTTGTATCTATCTCGCGAACCGTGGTCTCAAGGCTGCGAATGTTCCAATAGTACCCGGCATTCAGTTACCAGAGATTTTTGAAATCCTTGATGGACAAACTGATCCATTGATTGTTGGACTGACCACGGATCCTAAGCGACTTGTTCAGATACGCCGTAATAGAATACGTCTATTGGATCATCAAGACGATACGGATTATGTAGACCCCGAGTTTGTCCGTAACGAGGTAGCGACGGCACGGCGCCTGTTCAGTGAACGCGAATGGCCGGTGATAGACGTAACACGCAGGTCTATTGAGGAAACAGCAGCCACAATCTTACAAATATTAGAACGTCAGAGACAATCCTATGGATAATGGGAAAACAGATCCGATAATCCTAGCATCTCGCAGTCGGTCTCGTGCGGCCATGTTAATTGCGAGTGGTTTAGAGATCAAAATCGAACCTGCAAATATAGATGAAACCGAGGTAAAAAATTCCTGTCGGAGTCAAGGTAGAAATGTTGGATATGTCGCCTCTCGGTTGGCGAGGAAAAAGGCGGAATTAATATCAGAAAGAAACAAGGGTGCTTATGTTATTGGTGCGGATCAAATGCTTGATTGTGGCGGGACTTGGTTTGATAAGCCTATTGATTTGGTGTCTGCCGACCACACACTAAGGGCCCTACGAGGTTGCACCCATGACTTGGTTACGAGTGCAAGTATTGTTCGCGATGGACAGGAACTTTGGCAACAGACGGATCGCGCCACCCTCCAAGTGCGTGAATTTTCAGACCGTTTTATTAAGGAATATTTGGAAGAGTTAGGTGAATTAGCGCTAACATCAGTTGGAGCGTATCAACTGGAAGGACTGGGCGCTCAGCTATTCGAGCGAATTGAAGGAGATTATTTTACTATCCTTGGTTTACCTCTACTGCCCTTGTTATCGTTTCTTCGAGAGCGAGAATTAATTTTGTCGTGAATATATTTGGAAAAACAAAACTCGCCGGTGTCATGGGATGGCCTGTTTCTCATTCACGATCACCGGTATTACACAGTTATTGGCTGCGCGAGCTAAACATAAACGGCGCTTATCTCCCTTTTGCGGTCAAACCTGAAAATATCGAGTTTGCGTTGCGTGCGCTGCCCATACTCGGAATTTCTGGTGTAAACCTCACCGTGCCCCATAAAGAATTGGCGTTGGCGATTTGTGATCATATCGATCCTATCGGCAAACGGATAGGTGCAGTGAATACGATCGTGGTCAATGAGGATGGAACAATTTCAGGCACAAACACCGATGCGTTTGGATTTCTGGAAAATTTGAGATTAGAAAGTACATGGCGTGCATCTGACGGTCCCGCGTTGGTTTTGGGCGCTGGTGGTGCGGCTCGCGCTGTTATTGCGGCCCTTATAGACGTTGGTGTTAAAGAAGTCAGAATCGCAAACCGGACGCTATCGCGCGCTCAATCACTGGCCGAGGAGTTCGGCGCCGTTGCTACGTCTGTTGCTTGGAACGATGTGACGACGGCCATGAATGGCACGGCACTTCTAGTAAACACAACAATTCTTGGGATGACCGGACAGCCAGACTTAGATATAGACCTCAACAACCTGCCCACATCAGCCGTCGTGAATGACATAGTTTATTCGCCGTTGGAAACCACGCTTCTTTATAAGGCTAAGATGCGCGGCAATAAGATTGTAGACGGACTGGGCATGTTGCTCTATCAAGCCCGACCCGGATTTGCCGCTTGGTTTGGAAAAGAGCCGGAGGTCTCCCAAGACCTGAGGGCTCATATCGTCACGGACCTCTCTGCATGATCGTTCTTGGTTTAACTGGATCCATCGGGATGGGGAAGAGCACCGCTGCCGAAATAATGAGGCGCCTCAATGTTCCTGTATGCGATGCTGACGCCATTGTTCACAAACTGATTGGTCCTGGCGGAAAGGCAGTTTCGGCTGTTGAAAAGAGATTTCCAGGCACTACAAAAGATAGCGCGGTCGACAGGCAGGTGTTAGGTGAGAGAGTGTTTAATGATCCTGGCGCATTAAAGTCATTAGAGAGCATTTTGCATCCCTTGGTGGAAGCCGAGCGGGACCGTTTTCTAAAGCAAAGCCGTAGGTATCGGATGCGTGTGGTAGCGTTAGATATTCCACTTTTATTTGAGATAGAAGCTGACAAGCATTGCGATGCTACTATTGTCGTGTCAGCGCCCAGGTTTATTCAGGAATTGCGCGTTTTGAAACGGCCAGGCATGACACAAGAAAAATTCAATAACATTAAAAAACAACAAATGAGTGACAGCGAAAAATGTCGACGCGCAACGTTCGTTGTGCCCACCGGGATTGGTCGCCGAGCTACCAGGCAGGCGCTTACCCGGATTGTCAGATTATTGAAGGATGGGTAGCTTCTATCAGCCGACTGGCGGTAAATTATGCGTGAAATAGTGCTAGACACAGAAACGACGGGGTTAGATCCAAAGTCTGGAGATCGGATTGTTGAGATCGGTTGCGTCGAACTCGACAACCATTTGCCGACGGGCCGCACTTATCATCAGTATGTGAACCCAGAACGCGATATGCCAGACGACGCGTTCCGTGTACATGGTCTTTCGGAAGCCTTTCTTGCGAAACATCCGGTATTCTCGGATATCGCGGATTTGTTTCTTGAATTTATAGGTGATGCGGATCTTGTCATCCACAATGCTAGTTTTGATCTCGGTTTCATAAATGCAGAACTTCTGCGATTAGGTCGTGCACCAGTTGATAGCCGTCGTGCAATTGATACTGTTCAGGTCGCTAGAGGCAAATACCCAGGTGCGCAAGCTAGCCTGGATGCGCTTTGCCGCCGTTTCGAAATCGACTTATCCGCTCGAACAAAGCATGGCGCGTTGCTTGATGCTGAGCTTTTAGCGGATGTCTATTTGGAATTAATAGGCGGTCGACAGCCTGGTTTTGATTTAGCGTCACAGCGGCAAAATTCTGTCAAAAAAATAAATGAGACGCCCCCAAAACCATCTCGGCCACCCCGGCCTCATGCGCCTACTAAGGCCGAGAGGGATGCCCATCGGGCCTTTCTAGAAAATATTACGGACGCGATTTGGCACGAATAAGACGCCTTTTTAAAACCCTATGACGAATTATCTATCCTGCGGTGGTACATTTCGACAAAGTCTACGTTGGAGATCATTAATGGTGGGAAGCCACCGTCGCGTGTCACGCTAGAGATAATCGCGCGAGCAAAGGGAAAGATCATCCGCGGTACTTCAATTAAGATAAGTGGTTGTTTGTGTTCTTCTGGGATATTACCGACTTGAGCTATAGCGCCGTAGTCAAGCTCGATAATAAAAAACAACATATCGCCTGCCTTTGCTTGTGCTTCTACGTGCAGACTAACTTCGAAGAGATCTGAGCCTCTGTGTTCCGCATTAACGTTGACTTCAATCGCGATCTCGGGCGCGCCCTCGGGAGGCTGTAGAAAAAAAGCAGGTGCTCCGGGATTCTCGAAAGACAAATCTTTTACATATTGATGAGTGATATTAAGTGGAATGGCTCCTTCTTTTATGAGCGCGGCTGGCTGTTCGTCCGACATGCGAATGAATCCCCTATTTGTGAGGCATGCCAGCTAGCACGGAAATTCAATAGGGACAACAACACCGCCTCCGGGATGGGTGCTTAATGGGTTGAATTTTACGAGTTGTGCATTGTCGACTCTATGTCCTGTGAGACCTCGGATGAAACCCCAATGACTTACAACTAACGTTTTCCGCCAACTGTCTGTATGAGATTGAATTTCTCGGAAACTTAGACATCTTTGATCAAGTTGTGCCTCGCTCTCGATCAATGTGGGCCACCATTCTTCCTCTATATGATCAAGGTTTAAATCCGGCCATTCAGCCCGCAGGCCAGAGCAGGGTGTACCAACATCGCACGCAAAGGCAGCGCGCTCACCGATTCGTGGATCGACATGCACTGTGACACCAAGGGTTTTTGCCACTATGGATGCTGTTTGTAAGGCGCGGGTATATGGGCTCGTTAAAATTCTCTCTATTGGACAATCTACAAGGTATGACAAAGCGGCGCCTACCTGCTTCCGACCCGCGTTGGTAAGCTTCGGGTCTCGGATGCCGGGATCAATGCGAGTTTTCTTATAAATAATGTTAAACTCTGATTCGCCGTGCCGCATTAAGATCATATCAGGTATTCCTCTCGCTACCGCCTCGTCTATCCGGACTGCTTGTGTCCGGCTCGCTGTGGGTCTCAGTGTATTCTGCGTCTATGACTTCGTTTCCAGAATTTAAAGGGGAGGAACGTCCTTGATATTCATTTTTGACATGGACACTTTTACGGGACATCAAAAAAGTCACTAAGCCTGAGCCGATGGCCTGTCTAATGCCGGGCACAAATAAAGCGAAGCCAAAACCGTCAGTCAAAAACCCGGGTGTCAACAACAGTGCACCCGCTACAAGCAAACATAAACCATTGAAGACCTCACCGATTGGCATCTCCCCGCGGTTTAGGCTTTCTTGGACGCGGAGCAATGTTTTTAAACCTTGGTAGCGTAATAACGCGGTTCCAAAAATTGCGGTTAAAATTATCAGCCCTAGTGTCGGCCACAACCCGAAATGTTCGCCGGCCTGAATAAAGAGGGCAATCTCCGCAATGGGTACGGCAATGAAAAGAAATAAGAGGAGGGCTGGCATACTTGCTCTTTAGCGGCGAAACGCCTATCTATCAGGGGTTTTGGCGAACCATGTATGTATCAGATCGTTGGATGTGGTAAACTCGTTCTTAACGTAAGGCTGAAGGGCAGCCTTCGCAACGGGCGGCGCCGCCCGGTAGGCACGGAAAGGGCTAAAGATGAGCGGCGGGTTAGGTTTTATTGATATTATACTCTTTGCGATGCTAGCTGCATTTCTCATATATCGGCTTAGTAGCGTTTTAGGCAAGCGGACCGGTCACGAACAAGAGCGATCTGATTTGTTTGGGGCTGGCGTGAGCCGTGAAACAACCCAAGAAGAGAATGTCATATCCCTTCCTGAGCGCGGTGTTGAACCGGCGGTTGAGCCCGAGCAGCCGTTGACACCTCTTGATGAGGGCCTAGACGCCATTCGTGCGGTGGATCAAAACTTTGATCCGGGCGAATTCGCCCGAGGCGCAAATGCAGCGTTTGAGATGATCGTTGAAGGTTTTGCGCGCGGCGATACAGAAACTTTGCGGAACCTGCTCAGCGATGAAGTGTTTGCTAACTTCGACACCGCTATTCGAGAGCGCGAAGCTGCAAATCAGAGTCATGAGACCACAATCGTCGGCGTCGATATCGCCGAAATTGTGCAAGCGGAAGTGGATAATTCGACTGCATTGGTGACAATGAAATATGTCAGTGAGCAAGTTAACGTAACGCATAACGAGGACGGGTCTGTTGCCGATGGAGACCCCAGTGCTGTCTTACGAATAACTGATATTTGGACATTCGCCCGGGATGTAAATTCTGCTGATCCGAATTGGGCATTAGTTGCGACCCGAAGTCCCGATTGATCGGATTAAATATGATTATGCAGGGGCCGACCATGGCGAATATCCTGCGGATGACAGCCATTATTGGTTCTATCTTATTAATAAGCGCTTGTTCCGAAAGGCTGACCGATACTCCTTCCAAGACACGCCAAGCACATTGGTTGATTTCAAAACAATTCTTAGACCTCCCTGGCTGGACCCAAGATCACCAAGGAGAGGCCCTGAGTGCGTTTCTTAAATCTTGTCCTGTTTTAGTTTCCCGCGCCGCGCCTATTTTGCACTTTGAGCTCAAGGAGGCGGTGGATTGGCGCACGACCTGCGCTAAGGCGGCGCAAATCGATGCGCGTGATAAGTTAGGGTCCAGGCTGTTCTTTGAGACATGGTTTCAGCCCTATTTGGTGGTTGTTAACGATGCTAAGGATGGCCTATTCACCGGATATTTTGAGGCTGAATTGCGAGGATCGCGCACACCTGACGAAACTTTCAAATATCCACTTCACGGAGTGCCCAACGATTTAATATCAGTTGATCTTGGGCGTTTTGACGACAACTTAAGAGGCCGGCGCGTTGTTGGGCGGGTTGAGAGCGGCCACATGGTGCCCTATCCGAGTCGTGCGGACATCCAAAAGGGATTGCTGGCGAATAAAGCTAAAGTTTTGGCTTGGGTTGACGATCCGATAGATGCCTTCTTACTGCATGTTCAAGGTTCGGGCCGTGTTATGTTACGTGATGGTGGGATCTTGCGGATCGGTTATGCCGGCAATAACGGTCATAGCTACGTGTCGATTGGGCGAGCTTTGGTTAAGAAGGGCGAGCTATTGGCGGGGCGTGCTGGCTGGGTGCAAATACGTCGCTGGCTTGAGGAAAATTCGGGGAAGACCGATTTCTTATTGGCCGCTAATCCTCGATATATTTTTTTTCGTGAGATCGCGAACGAAGGCCCAATTGGCGCTCAGGGTGTAGCACTGACGCCGCGGCGGAGTATTGCCGTAGACGCTAGGTATATTCCGTTGGGAGCACCGCTTTGGTTGGATACGGCCTGGCCAGGTGATAGTGATCGGCCGTTGCAGCGCCTAATGGTAGCGCAAGATACCGGAAGCGCAATTAAGGGTCCCATTCGAGGGGATTTTTTCTGGGGCTTTGGTAAAGAAGCACTTAAGGAAGCGGGCCGAATGAAAAGCCGAGGGAACTATTTTATCTTAATTCCGAAATCAACCCAGGTAGCAGGATCTTAAATTTTTCCTGTCTGGGGCGGGCTGAACATTTTTACGCAGATATTTAAACCAGCAGTGGATTAATGACTGATTTATATGGTCGTTGGTTCCACGTTGGTTTTTGCCAGCTTTATTCTTTAAATATATAGTGGCGATTGAATAGGGGACGCTTTAATTGGCTTAAGAATGCATGCTGTAGCATCGTTCTTTGAAGATTGGCCTATAGTTCCATTCTACTCGGTGGTAAAGGGGGGGGCTGAGGCTTATTTAACTGGTGCCTTGCTAGGTGAAAAAATTAAATGGACCTTTTACAAGTGGCATACAGGTTGCTGCGGACACGGACACTACTTGTTAAGGGTTCCTAGTTGTGGCTATCAAGAAAAAGACTGATGACAACGATCTCTTCCGCGCCGTCATGCAGGATGTTAAACCTTTAAAACGCCGCCTACCGCGAATATCCCACTCTTCGTCCCTAAATGCTAAAACCCCTGCGCCAAAACTGGCCAAAGCGAAGAAACAGCACGTGTGTGCCTCGGTTATTGATGCGGTGTCACCTGAGTCGAACAACCCGAGAGTCGTCTTGCGGCATGGCGATGTCACCGAGCTCGACAGGAGAACAGGACAGCGGTTTAAACGCGGTCAGTTGCCAATTGAAGGGCGGCTCGATCTGCATGGCATGACTCAAGCCGAAGCGCATAGAGCCCTTGGCGCGTTCATAGCACGACATTGCGCGGCAGGCCGCAGATGCGTCATTGTGGTAACTGGGAAGGGCGTCAATAAGGAGGGTGGCGGTGTCCTACGGAATGTTGTGCCGCGCTGGCTTAATGAAGCCCCTAACCGTGATAAGGTCCTGGCTTTTGAATATGCCCGACAACGGGATGGCGGGGCCGGCGCGCTTTATGTTTTGCTAAAAAGAAAACGTTCTGGGTGATGCTGAACCATGACGCCACTAGGGGTTAAACTAAGAGAACTGCGGCGAGAAAAGGGTGTAACGCTATCCGAAATGGCGGTTGCTATTGAGGTCACACCTGCTTATCTGTCTGCGCTTGAGCACGGCAATCGCGGCCAATTGACGACTCTGCGGCTTCATCAAATTTGCGCCTATTTTGGCATCATTTGGGACGAAGCGGATGATCTGCACCGCTTGGCCAAGCTCTCCCGTCCAAAGGTCACTATCAAGACCGCTGGACTGACGCCCAAAGCAACGGAATTCGCGAACCGACTTGCTGAGAGAATTGGGGAGCTGGATGACGATCAGATTGGTGCGCTTCTCTCGCAGATTATGACTACAAAATAAACTTGCTGAGGTCTGTGTCCTTAGCGAGATGGGCTACCTGCTCGCGGACGTAGTCAGCATCTATTATTACAGTCTCGTCCTTTCGATCTGTAGCGGTGAAGGAAATTTCGTCCAATAGTTTTTCCATCACTGTATGGAGGCGGCGCGCGCCGATATTCTCGACATGTGCATTTACCTCGGCAGCAAGTCTGGCAAGCGCGTCGATAGCCTCCTCCGTGAACGTCAAGGTTATGCCTTCCGTCCCCATTAGGGCGGCGTATTGTCTAATGAGGCTGTTTTCCGGCTCCCGAAGAATGCGGCCAAAATCCGCCTCGGTAAGCGCCTGGAGTTCAACCCGAATCGGAAGTCTTCCTTGTAGCTCTGGCAAAAGATCAGACGGTTTGGCTACGTGAAATGCTCCCGACGCGATGAAGAGAATGTAGTCTGTTTTCACCGCGCCATGTTTTGTGGAGACCGTTGTGCCTTCAATTAAAGGTAGGAGGTCCCGTTGTACACCTTCTCGACTGACATCCGCGCCGTGTCGCTCGGACTGGGCGCAGATCTTATCAAGTTCGTCAAGGAAGACGATGCCATTTTGCTCAACGACATCGATAGCCTCGCGGACGACTTTGTCGTCCTCTACCAACTTGTTTCCTTCCTCTTCGAGCAGCACTTCGTAGGATTCTGCAACTGTCATCTTCCTTGGTTTAGTGCGGTTACCAAAGGCTTTGCCGAGCATTTCATTGAGGTTGATCATGCCCATCTGGGCGCCTGGTGCACCTGGTATGTCCAGGGTAGGTAAACCCATCGAGCCGGTGTCTTGGATCTCGAGCTCGATCTCTTTTTCGTCTAGTTCGCCGTTTCGGAGTTTTTGGCGGAAATTTTGGCGAGTCTGTTCGCTTGAATTTTCGCCTACGATAGCAGTCAAAACTCGTTCCTCTGCCAAAATTTCAGCCTTCGCTTCGACGTCTTTACGGTGTTGTTCGCGAATCATATGAATAGCGGCTTCAACTAAATCACGTATGATCTGTTCAACGTCACGGCCAACATAGCCGACTTCTGTAAATTTCGTTGCTTCGACTTTAATAAAGGGGGCTTTATCGAGTTTAGCAAGGCGGCGGGCAATTTCTGTTTTGCCGACGCCAGTCGGCCCAATCATAAGAATGTTTTTAGGCAATATTTCTTCGCGTAAGTCTTCTGGTAGTTGTTGGCGGCGCCAACGGTTACGCAGTGCGACGGCGACGGCGCGTTTGGCGTCATTCTGTCCAACGATGTGGCGGTCCAGTTCGGAGACGATTTCGCGGGGGCTAAAACTAGTCATAAGGTTTCCAAGACGATGGATTCGTTGGTGTAGACGCAAATATCTGCCGCGATTTGAAGAGCTTTTCGGGCGATGTCCTCGGCGTTCATTTCCTGTTGGTCGATAAGGGCCCGAGCAGCAGCTAGAGCGTAATTACCCCCGGAACCAATGCCAATGAGCCCATCTTCTGGCTCCAAAACGTCCCCAGTACCAGACAGAATAAGAGAGACGGACGGGTCCGCTACAGCCATCATGGCTTCGAGACGCCGCAGGTACCTATCGGTTCGCCAGTCTTTGGCGAGCTCGACGCAGGCACGGGTTAATTGCGTCGGATATTGTTCGAGCTTGGATTCAAGGCGCTCGCATAAAGTGAAGGCATCGGCGGTTGCGCCGGCAAAGCCGACGACTACTTTTCCGTCGGCGATGCGGCGAACTTTGGTAGCATTCGATTTAATGACGGTTGCGCCAAGGCTAACTTGGCCATCACCTGCAATAACAACTTGGTTGTCTTTGCGAACAGAGATAATCGTCGTACCATGCCAGGAGTGTGGCTCGCTCATGGATCCGTCCGGAACTGTTTAATACCGCCCCCATGTGGTATGGAAACACCGCTGGGTCAAGAGCAGGGTTTCTACTCAGGCAGAACAGGTCCGTTAGTCAAGCTCAAGACCATCCATGCCGGAGTTTTTGCGGCTTTGTGATATCATCTCGCGAATTTTTGGACCAAGTGCACTAGGATCGTCCATTTGATCGATCTCAGCGCCGCGGCGCCAACCTTCGCAGACCGCGACCATTCCCGCACCGGCTTGGATAACGCGGCCCGAAATATCTTGAGCTTCCTCGCTTGCCAAATAGACGATGGTGGGCGAGACCCAACTAGGATCGCGGACCTGCTTATCTTCCTCAGTATATTCCCGCAGATTGTCGGTCATCCGCGTATAAGCACTGGGTGAAATTGCATTCACCGTTACGCCAATACGGGCGAGTTCTCGGGCGGCAATGATTGTGAATGCAGCAATGCCGGCTTTGGCTGCACCATAGTTGGTTTGGCCGATATTTCCGTAAATGCCAGACGTCGAACTGGTGTTGATAATGCGCCCCATGACTGGCTTGCCATCGTCGTTTTGCTTTGACATGGCGCGCCAGTATGATGCGGCGTGACGTGATGGTGCGAAAGTACCCTTCAGATGGACTTGAATGACTGCGTCCCACTCGTCTTCCGTCATATTTACAAGCATACGGTCACGCAAAATGCCGGCATTGTTTACAAGTATGTCTAGCTTGCCAAATTTTTTGATGGCAGAGTCGACCATGTTTTTGGCGCCATCAAAGTTGCTAACGTCATCACCGTTGACAATCGCTTCGCCGCCAGTGGCTTTTATTTCTTCGACGACTTGCTGTGCCGGCGATTCGTCGGCTCCCCTGCCATCTACCCCGGCACCCAAGTCATTAACGACGACTTTTGCCCCTGCCTTTGCTAGTTGAAGTGCGTGTTGCCGACCGACGCCCCGCGCCGCGCCGGTGATGATCGCAACGCGACCTTCGCATAGACCTGCCATTTTATTTCCTTTCTGCTAACACAAGTTCCTGAACAAGCTAGGGCGCGACGGCGAGAGGGCGAGAAATTTAGAAAGCTAAGAAATTTAGGCTACGGGTGGTATCTCTGATAACTTCCTGCTAAAAATCGCCCCGCTAATCAATTGGGAGACTGCGCCATGCGCCAATCGAGTGTGGAGCGCAATACAAAAGAGACGCAAATTTCGGCTGAGGTCGTTCTCGACGGATCCGGATCTTATGATATATCGACCGGCATCGGCTTCCTCGATCATATGCTTGAGCAATTTTCCCGCCATAGTTTGGTGGATTTAAAAGTTCGGGCGCAGGGCGATCTGCATATCGATTTTCATCACACTACCGAGGATACTGGTTACGTGGTGGGCGAAGCGGTGAGCAAGGCACTGGGTGACCGGGCTGGTATCGTGCGCTATGGGCGTGCGCTGATTCCGATGGACGAAACCCTTACGCGTGTTGCGCTTGACTGCTCGAACCGCCCCTATCTTATGTGGAGGGTTAATTTCTCCCGGCCAAAGCTGGGTGAGATGGACACCGAGCTTTTCCAAGAATGGTTCAAGGCCTTTGCGCAGTCGGCGGGACTGACGCTGCATATCGAAACCTTATATGGTGAGAATAATCACCATATCGTCGAATCGTGCTTCAAGGGGTTGGCGCGTGCTTTGAAAGACGCTATCGAAATCGACTCTCGTAAGGCTGACGCTATCCCCTCCACCAAGGGCGTTCTTGGCGGCTCGCTTTAAGATGACTGTAGCGATTGTTGATTACGGTTCTGGCAATTTACGTTCGGCGGCAAAGGGTTTTGAGAGATTCTCATCCTCTCCTGTCGTTGTTACGGCGAATGCCGCTGATGTCGCGCGCGCTGACAGAATTGTCTTGCCTGGGCAGGGGGCATTCGGGGTCTGCTTTGCTGGGCTGGCCGCGCTTGATGGGATGATTGAAAGTCTGAGTGCAGCAGTTCTTGATCGGGGTGTTCCGTTCTTAGGTATTTGTGTTGGGATGCAGTTAATGGCCACTTCGAGTTTGGAGCATCAACGGCAAGATGGTCTTAATTGGATTGGTGGTGAGGTGGTGCCAATGCCTCTGTCAGATGACAATTTAAAAATTCCCCATATGGGCTGGAATGAATTGAACTTGGCTGCTTCGCATCCAGTCCTCGAAGGTGTTGAGACTGGCGATCACGTGTATTTTGTGCACAGTTACCATTTTGCGGTAGACGAAAAAAAATCTTTGCTCGCTACAGTGAATTACGGGGGTTATCAGACAGCAATTGTGGGGCGCGACAATATGATTGGCACGCAGTTCCATCCGGAAAAAAGCCAACAGACGGGGCTACGGATAATAGAAAATTTTCTGAATTGGAGGCCTTGAGAGTTGGCTGACAAGTCAGTTGAAGTTTTGGATGAAATTTCGGGCCATGATCTGCATGATCTTTGCGATGCGGCGGAGAGTGCGATCATCGAAGGGGGGGGGTTCGGTTGGGTCTCTGTGCCGCCGCGCCAGACGCTTGAGACTTATTGGCGAGGTGTTTTGTTGGTGCCTGAGCGCACGCTTTTCGTCGGCCGGTTAGATGGTGTTATTGCAGGTTCGGCGCAGCTGATCCGACCAACGAAGAACAATGAAGCGAAATCGCACGCGGCGTCTCTGACGACCAACTTCGTTGCTCCGTGGGCTCGCGGCTATGGGATCGGTTATGATCTCATCCGTGCCGTTGAAGAACGGGTCCGGACAGATGGTTTTGCGGTTCTTAATCTTGACGTCCGGGCCACACAGGAAAGCGCGATTGCACGTTATAACTCGCTTGGTTTTGTGCGATGGGCGGAAAATCCACATTATGCGTGGGTGGGCGATGAATGGGTGACTGGTTATTATTATTATAAGGTCCTTGATGAGGGGCATGACCTTTGATTCTTTATCCTGCTATCGACCTTAAAGATGGGCAGTGCGTGCGCCTGCGTCGTGGCGACATGGAACAGTCGACCGTCTTTAATGATAATCCGGCAGCGCAAGCCCGGGACTTTGCTGCTGCCGGCTCCACTTGGCTGCATTTGGTGGATTTAAATGGCGCCTTTGAAGGTAGGCCGATAAATGCGTCAGCTGTTGAATCGATCCTGAGCGCAATCACAATCCCTGTACAATTGGGCGGCGGTATTCGTGATATGGCGACCATCGACGCCTGGCTAGAACGGGGAATTCGGAGGATCATCCTAGGCACCGTTGCTGTTAAAGACCCGGACTTGGTTCGCGCAGCCTGCCGGAAATGGCCCGGTCGTGTTGCCGTTGGCATCGACGCCAAGGGCGGTAAGGTCGCAATTGAAGGTTGGGCTGAGTTATCCGAATTAACGGCTGAGGCACTCGCCGGAGAATTCGAAGGTGCAGGTGTATCTGCCATCATTTACACTGATGTGGAGCGGGATGGCGTGCTTTCTGGAGTTAATATAGAAGCAACAGCGCGGCTTGCGAAATCGACGTCAATACCTGTCATCGCGAGCGGTGGTGTAGCCTCCCTTGATGACCTGCTTGCCATCCAGGCAAATGGTACCATTGAAGGCGCCATCAGTGGGCGGGCTATCTACGATGGGCGCATCAATCTTGAAGAAGCACTTGCCGCACTTGGTAAGCAGACCTCCTAGTATGCTGAAGACACGGATAATTCCCTGTTTGGACGTGCACGCGGGCCGCGTCGTGAAGGGTGTTAACTTTGTAGATCTGCGTGATGCGGGTGATCCGGTAGAGCAGGCGCGTATTTATGATGAGGCTGGCGCAGATGAGCTCACTTTCCTCGATATTACGGCGTCGAATGAAGACCGGGATACTATTTACGAAGTAGTAGCGCGGACGGCGGAAGAAGTATTCATGCCCCTTACAGTGGGCGGTGGTGTTCGGACGGTCGAAGATATTCGGAAACTGCTCTTGGCTGGGGCAGATAAAGTTTCGATCAACACAGCGGCAGTTCATCGCCCTGAATTTGTCGCAGAAGCGGCGGCACGCTTTGGCAGCCAATGCGTCGTGGTTGCAATTGACGCAAAGTCAGTCGGTCGATGCAAATGGGAGGTATTTACCCATGGTGGACGAAACGAAACAGGGATCGACGCTATTGAGTGGGCCCAGCTCATGGCTCGTGACGCAGGCGAATTGCTGGTCACTTCGATGGACCGCGATGGCACAAAGATTGGCTTTGATACCGCGTTGACCCAAGCTGTCTCTAACGCTGTTCGGGTGCCAGTAATTGCCAGCGGTGGTGTTGGCACGCTTCAGCATCTTGTTGATGGCGTTGTCGAGGGCCATGCTTCGGCAGTGTTGGCCGCGTCGATCTTTCACTTCGGTGAGTTTACCATCGGTGAAGCCAAAGCGTATATGGCGGCGGAGGGTGTCGAAGTTCGCCCCTGACAGTCTGGGCAAGTTCTGTTAAAGCTTACCCATTATGAGTGGTACGTATCAAAACGAAAAAATTCTCGAGCAGCTATTTCAGGTTATCGAAAGTCGTCGTAGCCGAGATGTTGATTCTTCCTATACGGCGAAACTATTCGCCGGCGGTACTGAAAAGATTGCTCAGAAAGTTGGCGAGGAGGCCGTTGAAACGGTAATTGAAGCTATGAAGTGTGCAGGTGTTAGCAAGCTTGCCGAGGAGAGCGCCGACTTGCTCTATCACTTGTTGGTTCTTTGGGCTGATAAAGGAGTAAAGCCGGAAGAGGTGTGGAATGTTCTTGCAGAGCGATTTAGTCTCTCGGGAATTGAGGAAAAAAATTTAAGGAAAAAGGATTAAGGTTCTGGTTTACAATAATGAGAATGTTTTCGCAAAAATCCTGCGTGGCGAAATTCCTTGTGAAAAGGTTTACGAGAATGACTATGCATTGGCTTTTAAAGACATCAATCCGCAGGCGCCCATTCATGTTCTTGTAATTCCAAAGGGACCTTATGTTTCTTACGCCGATTTTAGCCAGAATGCTAGCGATGGGGAGTTGGCTGGCTTTATGCGTGCCATTGGAGAAGTTGCAAAAGAGTTCGGTGTGATGGAAAGCGGTAGCCGAATTTTGTCCAACCAAGGAGAAAATGGCCACCAAGAGGTGCCTCACTTCCACGTGCACCTATTCGCCGGTAAGGACCTTGGCCGGATGATCAAGCCGACTGATCAGTAATAGCTATTCACCCCGCCCGTTTCGCAGGGTAACAATTGCTACAAAAATTCTGTTTTTATCGAAAAATCAGACCCTGTCTATTGCGGTTTTTGAAACTTTTGCCCGGACCTAAGTACCATGATTCGAGCTTAAAACTGGAGCTTACATAAGATGAAAAATTTGAAAACAGAATTTGAGGCCCCGGTTTCAATTGTTTAAATGAAGGCTTCTGCACGTTCGGTTACGGTGATACACGAACAGAGTTTTTCTTATTAAAAGCACCCTACTTCCTTACTCAATAAGACCGACCAGCGGGTTGGTTCGGGTCTATGTAAAGATCGTTAGACTAACCCATTTAAGGCCGATATTTGGCGATATGTTCTGCCGCTCGCAAACCTGTAATTACGGCTTTCGAAAGTCCACCTAAATAGGCGACGTTTGGCCCGCCCTCTATACCCCCAGTCGCGGAACCGGCGGCGTGAAGGCCTGGGATCGGAAGACCATTGGTGTCCAAAACCCGACACCGGTCGTCGATGGCGAGACCGCCCATTGTATAGGTGATGCCAGCGCAAAGTTCTATCGCATGAAAGGGGGCTGTTTTGATTGGGTGCGCCGGCACCGCATCGGCAGTGCGGATTGGCTCGAGGTTTTCTAGCGTCCCGTTGTCGAGAGCTTCATTGTAGTCAGCTACCGTAGCGGCAAGCATTTCTCCTGGAATACCGATCTGTTTACCCAAGGCTTCAAGGCTGTCTTCCGCGTAGACCGTACCCCCTTCGTTGACGAAGGCGGGGTTCATGCAGGGCGGATAGCGATTGTCTGCCGCGAGGCCGTTCCAGACTTCATTGTCAAATATCACACAGATTGACAACGGGTCTTCAAGCCTGGCGATCTCATTAGCGAGGTAAATGCCCCCGCGCCCTTCGTCGAAGAGGCGCCTGCCCGCGTTGTCTACAAGGATTGCTGAACGGGCGATAGCGTCAACGGTTGGATAGGGCCATAGCTTTTCGTTATTGAAGGTTTCGCGGCCCAAGAGGTGGCCGTAAAACCGTTCTGTGCCGACCAATCGTGCGCCCACGGCCTCTGCCATTCGGAGCCCGTCACCGCATCCGGTGCCAGCGCCTCTGGTAAATAAGGCGTCAGGATTTGGGCTGATGAAACGGCGCACTAATTCAGGGTCGCCTTGAAAACCGCCGTCGCAGATGACGATAGCTAGACCATGGTACTCAACCGTAAGGCCATCGCGCTCACCGCTTATACCTATTACCTTGCCAGATTGTTCTATCAGTTTTTTGCCGCGAACACCGCGTTCTAAAATTCCGCCTTCACTCTTCAGTTTCGTGGTGAGATTGCGGAGCAACATGTCTGGTCCGCGGCCCTTCCAGTCGAGGCCTGGCCGTCTCGGGCGCGGCGGCGCTAGTATCCATCGCATTAGCTCGATCGATCCACCCTTGATAAACTTGGCACCATTGAGACGCAGCCAGTCGAGCGCTTTTTCCGCGTCTGCTGCCATGATACCGGCGAGCCCGCCGCTGCCGGCGCTATCCGTGAGGTAATCAATTTTGGCCAGAATATCAGCCTCGGGCGAGAGCATTTCTTTTTCAGCGACATGGATGATGCCGCCAGAGAAACGGGCATTGCACGGATAGTCCGTGGTTTCTCCCTTTTCCAAGACAATCGGTCTGAGGCCGAGCTCTGTGCAGCGCACAGCTGTCGACAGGCCTGCGATACCGCCGCCGATAATGATCACGTCATAGTCCATGCCACGTAAGCTCCAATTTCTCAATAATTTGTATTAAGTTAGCGCCGATGGTGGCTGTCGCCAGTTATTGCACTATCGCGTGTCTCCAGCTTGGCAGAATAGCGGCGAAGCAGCCCACTTGTGATAAAAATGACCTTGAAACCGCCTTTCAAATTGCAAAAAAACGGCTAATTTGGGAATCGATACCACTGATTAGGCTTCTCTCAATATTTAACTGCTTATGATAATGATAGTCTCTATTCCAAGCCATATAGCATAATTTCACATGCGCCCATTTTCGACTGTAAGTGAAGGCTTAGGCGTCTAATCCGGCACGATAAATTGTGGCTTCGCATTTAAGGTAAGATTTGATATAAGAGGTTTGTCAAGAAATGACGGCTTTATAGTTACGGGTAAGAATTACCATGGTTCTTCCGCTTGGAAGTGCGCGCTCGGCCGGTTTTGCTAGTGTTTTTAGCTCTGTTGGCGCGGAGCTGTTTTCGTTGCTGCCGAGTGCGGCGGCTGCGCGGGGTCTTAGTGTGGCGGCTGCGGCGCAGGACCGGGTAGATAACGAGCCTATTCGACAAGACCGCAATACTAGAATAGCATCTCGCCAGGCTGAACAAACTGCAAAAGATTTAACGCGAATAAAATCGAAGTTGGATTCAGTTGATCGACTCGTAGAGAGGGCTCGCGATAAACTCGATGAGATCCACTCATTACTGGCGGATATGCGGAAAGCGGTTGAGCTTTCAAAGCTATCTACGGCGACGATTGAGGAAAAACGCAATCAAGCGAATGTATTCGATCGCAAGCTTGGTGAAATAAATATCAAAGTCCGAAACTTTGGTACTATTGGCAATAATCTTTTGGGCAGCCGGTTTCGCGATGTCTTTTCCGCGGATACAATTTCATTTCCGCTTCGTCCTAACAGTATTGTCGAAGATAGCATTACCGGTATTTTCGCCGGTAGTGATTTTACAATTACTGAGACAGGAACCGGCGATATTTTTGTCCCAGATATTTTTGGGGCGAAGGTGCAGTCGCTTCCAATCAGCTTTAATGATGATCCTAATGACGGAATTCTGCTTTTAGATGACGATACAGTCAGTTTGAATAATAGCACGGGAGCGATTTCGATCATTCGAAGGGGCGAAGCGTCGCCCATTTTAGAGGGAACGCTTCAGCGTAAGGGCCTTCAGGTCTTGTTCTCATCACTCTATGGAAATTTCCTGGGCGACGCTGGCCTGCAAAATGCTTTAGACGACGTGGATACCGCAACGGGGACGATCCGGTTCATAATGGGTGTTTTCGATGGATTTGTCGGCAGGGTCGGTGCTCGCCGGGAGCAAATTGCTAATCTTATTAAAGAAAATCAGAAGTTTGTGCGGCGGGTCGAAACGGAGAATTTGCGAGAACAACTGCTTCGGCAGGCGGAACAACAAAGGAATACAACTTTGTTTTCCAGCACGCTCAATACTTCGATAGGGTTTTCTGATAGAGGTGCGCTGACGACAGCCATTGACAACTTAATAAATGTTCAGGTCTGAACACCAATTGCTAGAAATTAGGATGCATCGCTGATCAAGTTTGGCTCCGTCGATTTTCAATCGCGTTCCAAATATCTGCTTCAAGGGAAACGCCGTCAAAGCGATTGATTTCTTGAATGCCGGTTGGTGAGGTGACGTTAATTTCTGTCACGTAACCACCGATGACGTCGATGCCAACAAAAATCAGGCCCTTCTTTTTCAGCATTGGGCCGATGGCATCGCAAATTTCTTTTTCACGGCTGCTGAGGTCTGTTTTCTGAGGCTCGGCGCCGACATGCATGTTAGCTCTTGCTTCGCCTGGCGGTGGTACGCGTAACACACCGCCAACCGGTTGACCGTCGACCAGAATGATCCGCTTATCGCCAGCGCGAACCTCCGGAATATATTGTTGGGCGATAATGGGTTCGTTATAGAACTCTGTGAACAGTTCCAGTAGGGAATTGAGGTTCTCGTCTTCGGGCGTAATATGAAAGACGCCTGCGCCACCATTGCCGAATAGCGGCTTAACGATGATGTCCTTATAGTCCCGCCGGAAAGCGAGTATATCGCTGCGGCTGCAAGTAATCAGCGTTGGCGGCATCAATTCTGGGAAATGTGTCACAAAGAGCTTTTCCGGGGCATTTCGAACTTCCGCTGGGTCGTTGACCACCAATGTTTGCGGGTGCACACGTTCTAGAAGGTGTGTAGCTGTAATGTAGCTCATATCAAATGGCGGGTCTTGGCGCATCAGTATGACGTCGAGGGTTGCTAGGTCCAGCAACTCTGGCGCCCCTAAAGAATAGTGATTGTCTTTTTCGCGCCGGACTTCTAGGGGGCACGCCCGCGCATATAGACGGTTTTGGCGGAATACTAGCCCCTCTGGTAGGTAGTGAAATAACGAATGGCATCTTGTCTGTGCCTCCATTGCAAGCATAAAGGTGCTGTCCGCATCGATGTCTATGGATTCGATGGGGTCCATTTGGATGGCGACGGCGAGGCTCATTTGAGTTACCAATATTGTTTTCGATCACGTACCGATGGGTATATCGGATTTTTGCATTAAACTACATGAGCGGACTTCGACCAATCCCTAGTTCATGCGCCGTTGCAACGATTGAAGGAGTGCGGTGGTTTCTTCGCGACGAGAATTGACGCTTTCAAACTCAATTGATGATTCAAGTGCCTTAATAGCAGCGGAAAGTTTGCCCACCTGCAAATTCAGCATACCGAAATCCCGCCAAATTTCGCTTTGGTCCGGTGCCAGAAGCAGCATCGTTTCAACAATTGCAGCCGCCTGTTCAAAACGGCGCATTTGTACTAGACGGAGCCTAATGTTGCTTTGCAGTCTGAGAAGAACAGCCTTGTCAGATGCGGGTGCGTACATTGCCGCGTTCAATTCCGCACCTTGACCAGCTACTAGCTTTAATAGATCGCGTAACTCATTGGGTCTGCGCGAAACGCCTTCGTGGAACGGGTCAATAATGGCTCGCTCACCGTTTTTCTCTACGGCCAAAAGAAAATGCCCTGGGAAATTAAGTCCGTAAGCATTCCAACCTTGTGTTCTCGCGGAATGGATATAGAGAATGCCGAGTGCAACAGGCAAGCCTTTACGTCTTTGAATGACATTCATTAAGTCTGCGTTCTGCAAATCATCATACGTCTGATCGTCGCCTCGATAGCGGTTCAAGACTGCCAAGACATTGGACAAGGCTTGGATGGCGGCTGTTAGGGACTTATCGTCCGATTTGGCAAAAGTTTCGGATAACTCTTGTCCGAGTTGCGCCAAATGGGTTTCGAAGGGGGTGAGGTCTGGCTTTGTACGACTAAGGGCGGCAAGATGTAGAGCGACGTTAGCAATATCAAATTTGTGTTCGGAACCGTTGCCGACCATACGCAAAAAGTCTTTTGAATATGTTTTTTTATTCATCTTGAATTGGGATTATGCAACTCTTTTGGGATGATGATTTTTGTCAAGCGGGCGGGGTCGTTCTTTAAAATGACGTGGTTTGTCACCCGACGCACATAACTAACGTTATGTGCATGATTCAAAACGCGATCCAGCTCCTTTTGATCCTGTGCAATGCCCATGATAAAAACATGGCCGTCTACTGTGTCTATTGAATAGTTGATCGCCTTTACGTCGCTGTCGACTGTAAGTTTCACTGTGAGTTGTGTTGTAACCCAGCCGTCCCGAGCGAAGCTGATTAAGCTGCTCCGATCACGAATTTTAATTTGATTGATCACTTCCCGAACCCCGTCCACTTGCCAGGCGACCCTCACAGCGTCCACGCGGTGTTGCGGTTTTACGACGTTTCCAGATAGCAAAACCCTCCCTTCGTGTACTTGACTCGATATATTGACAAATATTTTCGGGTCAATTTTTAACCAGTTCGAGTTAATGGTTGCCTGGATAAATTTATCAGAAATAGCGGCACTTATTCCTCGCTCCTCCATCGAGGCTGTCCCGACGGCCGCACCGGCGCCAACAAGGACGCCGCATCCAGAAACTGAGGAGGAGGTGATTATTGCTACAGCGATGATGCCAAGCGTCTTTAGCATTTTTCCGTCAGAGTTATTTTTCTAGGAATTCGAGAATAGGCCGCTTCGTGAGTTCAGGCCAGGAAATCGAATACTGCAATGGTACCTTTTATAGATTGTGTTTATCGCTACGGAGGGACGATGAGAAGCTCAAATCGAATAGACTAAGTTTTAAGCGAATTTCCGATCAGTATATAGCTGCGCATTGGGCAGTGGGCACGGTTTCTAAAATTCCAATTGATGCCCGTTGGTTTACTTGCTTGGTTGTCATCGGTAAGCTCTAAAAACACCTTCAGCCAGGTAGGCACACTTTTTAAAACTCCCATGAGAAAAAATATTCCTGTCACTACGTATTCGGTCAAGCTGGCAAGCATTATTGGAATTTTGGCATTGGCTGCCTGTCAGTCTGCATCTTTAGTGAGGGTGCCGGAGCACAGGATACAAGATACTTTGCCTATCTATAGTCAACCATCTACGGATCCCGAAGGTCCCGCTTTTGAAGCTCAAGAGCAATTTGAAACAAAAAAAAAATCGCGAGCTAACACGCAGGAAGCGGCAACTGTTCCAGGTGTGCCACCGGCACCAGGCGACACACCATTAGTCCCAAGAAAATCGCCCCACCTTGAAGCGAACAAACACAAGATTGGCATTCTACTGCCATTGAGCGGACGCCAAAAGTTGCTAGGCCAAGAATTGTTAGATGCAGCTCAAATTGCCGTCTTTGATCTTGCTGATGAAAACTTCGTAATCTATCCGCTTGATACGAAGGGCACAGAAACTGGCGCTGCTGCGGCAGCAGAAAAAGCAATTCGTATCGGTGTCGACCTGATTCTTGGCCCACTCCTGGCAAGCTCGGTGCGAGCTGTTCGGCCCGTTGCTTCAAGTGTTGGAGTTTCGGTAGTCGCCTTTTCAAATTCGCATGAAGTTGCGGGTGATGGTGTCTACATTCTGGGGTTTGTGCCGCAGCAACAGGTCGATGCTATTGTTGATTATGCAGTCGAAGAAGGCCTTCATCGGTATGCCGTGTTGGCACCGCAAGATGCTTACGGCCAGGAGGTTGTGGCCGCGCTTAAACGAGCTATCACGGTGCGCGAAGGAAAAATTGTCAGGCTGGAATACTATGACCCGGCTGCGACGGATTTTAGTCAGCCGGCAAAAGCAATTGCTGATTACGATCGCCGGCACAAAGCCCTTTTAGAACATCGTGCCGAACTAAAAATGCGCGACGATCATGTTTCCAAACATACTCTGAAGAGATTGGAGACGTTGGACACTCTCGGCGATGTTGACTTTGACGCGGTTCTTTTGCCAGGTAGAGGCCAGCAATTAAAGGCGATCGCTTCTCTTCTTTCATTTTACGATGTCGATCAGCCTGCCGTCAGATTGTTGGGACTGAGTAATTGGGCGCAGACCGCTAACATAGAGGCAGAACCGTCGCTTAATCTTAGTTGGTACGCCGCACCGCCTCGCGATGAGCGGGAAAATTTCTTTCGGCGTTATCGTGAATATTACGGACGCCCGCCAGCCGCGATAGCTTCGTTGGCATATGATGCAACGGCTCTTGCGATTGTATTGGCACAATCTCAGACTGGCTTGGCTTTTTCCAGAAAGCGCCTCGTACAACCGTATGGTTTTCTGGGGGTGGATGGCCTATTTCGGTTACGTTCGGAAGGTATTGCGGAGCGTGTATTCGAAATTCGCGAGGTAACCCGTGACGGGTTTCGAATCAAGCGACCGGCTATGACAACGTTCCCGCGAATAGGGGGTTAACGCAAGTCGTTAGGCTAGTAGGCTCTCGGTAATCGCGTTTAGACGTGCTCTGCCGGAGGCGGTTGCGCGCAATACGCCCTTTTCATTTGCAAGCAAATTGTTTGCTAAAAATGCGTTGAGCGCTTCGTTGTCAAGGCAACTTTCGATGGGCTTGCCGATTTCTGATAGAAACTGCGCGTGTGGAATTCCACGATGGGTCCGCAATCCCATGAGGACAAGTTCTACTAGGCGGTCATTAGTATTCAAGGCCTCTGCCTGCCTCGTCCCATGTCCTTCAGTTTCGACCATCTGCAGCCAACGTTCCGGTAATTTACGCCGTTCCAACGCATATTTTTGGTTATCTTTTTTTAATCGGGCGTGCGCGCCGGGACCAACACCTGCATAGTTTCCATAATGCCAATATAACAGATTGTGCTGACACTCAGAGCCGGGTGTGGCGTGGTTAGAAATTTCGTAGCCTGGCAGGCCCGCGTCAGAAAGGCGTTCTTGTGTGAACTCGTACATTTCAGCGGCCTGATTCTCGTCCAGTTGTGTAAGTCGACCTTGCTGCCATAAGCCGTAAAACGGTGTGCCGCGCTCAATTGTCAATTGATAGAGTGATAGATGCGATCCAGCGAGCGCCAAGGCGCTATCAAGCTCTTGGTGCCAATCGAGCAACGTTTGGCCTGGCCGTGCATAAATAAGGTCAAAACTGTATCGTTCAAAATGTGTGGCCGCGATTTCTATTGCGGCAATCGCTTCTGTAACGCTATGGCCCCGGCCCAAAAATGAAAGGACATCGTTATCCAACGCTTGGACTCCCAGTGAGATACGGTTAACACCTGCATTTTTTAGTTCAGCAAACCGTCCACTTTCGACCGATGTTGGGTTGGCCTCCACTGTGATTTCAACTTTTTGATCGAGGCCCCAATACTCTCCGACTTTCTCAACGACTGCGGAAATCGTTTTTGGAGGCATAAGGGACGGGGTGCCGCCGCCGAAAAAGATGCTGGTGACAGTAGCGCCGTCCCAATGGTTTGCGGTGTGCTTAATCTCGCGCAGCATAGCTCTGCACCATCGATCTTGATCAATCTGATCGCGCACGTGGCTGTTAAAATCACAATATGGGCATTTTGACAGGCAGAACGGCCAATGAACATAGATGCCGAAAGGCTCCATTGTGTTGCTCACGCGAAACAAGCGGCCACAAGTTTGCGGAACGCTTCCGCGCGATGGCTTATTTTGTGCTTCTCTGCTTGATCCATTTGGCCAAACGTCTCTGTTCGACCATTTGGTAAAAACATTGGGTCGTACCCAAAACCAAGGTCACCGAGTGGTGGCCATATCAGCGACCCTTCAACAAACCCTTCGAAGGTTTCCGTATGCCCATCGGGCCATGATAGTGCTAAAGCGCAAACAAAACGGGCGCGCCGGTCAACACCTTGCGGCAACTTTTCCTCGACCTTGCGCATAGCCAAGTCGAAGTCTTTTTCAGGTCCGCCCCAGCGTGCTGAATAGATTCCTGGCGCACCGCTCAATGCGTCGACTGATAAGCCCGAATCATCCGCCAAGGCTGGTAAATGCGCCGCCTGTGCTGCGGCTTTCGATTTAATAATGGCGTTGGCGGCAAACGTTGTTCCGTTCTCCTCGGGTTCGTCTAGGGTCAAATCGATCGCCGATTGAACGTTGACCCCATACGGTTTCAACAAATCGTCGATTTCTTTAACCTTTCCGGGATTGTGGCTTGCGATAATTAGGCAATTTTCGTCGAAATGGCGAGGCATCGAATTATTTTAAGCTAAGCGCCTCTTTTTGGGTTTGAATTAGTTGAGCGATGCCGGCTGAAGCGAGCGTCAGTAAGGCATCAAATTGTTCACGTGAAAACGGGTCTCCCTCAGCGGTACCTTGTATTTCAACGATCCCCCCCCGGCCGGTCAGTACAAAATTAGCGTCTGCTTGTGCGGTCGAATCCTCAGCATAATCGAGATCGAGAACTGCTTCGCCGTTGCATAGACCGCAGGAAATGGCCGCAACTTGGTCCATGAGCGGAATCGTCTCAATGACACCAATTTTATGCAGATGCTGGAAGGCTAAATGGAGCGCGACGAAGCCACCAGTAATGGCTGCTGTACGTGTGCCGCCGTCGGCTTGCAAAACGTCACAATCAATTCTTACTTGACGCTCGCCGAAGCCGTCCATGGCAGTAACAGCACGCAGACTACGGCCAATAAGTCGCTGTATTTCCTGCGTGCGGCCGGTTGATATCGTGCGCTTGCGATCGTTTCGGGTATTGGTGGCGCGTGGCAACATGCCGTATTCGGCAGTTACCCACCCCCTTCCGCTATTGCGCATAAAAGGTGGCACCGAATCTTCAATACTGGCAGTACACAGCACATGGGTGTCGCCAAACTTGGCGAGACAGGAACCCTCTGCATATTTTGAAAATTCTGTCTCTAAAACGATGTCGCGCAGTTGATCAGGGCCTCTGCCAGACGGACGCATGAGCGAATTTCTCCATAAATTTGTGCGCAAGCTAAAGGTTTTGGAGTGCGAGGTCCAGCGACGCCCTCATTGACGCTCACCTGGACGCTCACTACATTCTCGAAACCATGATATCTGAAATGAACGAACGCTCGCGCGAAATTATGAGGCTCATTGTTGAGGCTTATACTGAAACCGGTTCTGCGGTTGGATCTCGCACATTGTCGCGGCGGCTCGATCTGCCGCTGTCACCGGCAACGATTCGGAATGTCATGGCCGACTTGCAGGATTTAGGTCTTCTTTATTCACCTCATACTTCGGCAGGACGGTTGCCTACAGATGCGGGGCTTCGAATGTTCGTGGATGGTTTGCTTGAGGTAGGTAATCTTACAGAGGAGGAACGCGCCCACATCGAGAGCCGATGCGCTGCTATGGGCCGAAGTCCGCAGCAAGTGTTAGAAGAAGCCTCCGATATGTTGTCTGGCTTGTCTTCTTGTGCTGGTCTGGTGATGGCGCCGACTCAGGAAGAATCGCTGCGGCACATAGAATTTGTGCCATTGGCACCTGGCCGTGCCCTTGTCGTGTTGGTTAGCGAGAGCGGTATGGTCGAAAATCGAGTGATCGACGTTCCGCTCGACATGCCTATATCGAAAATGGTTGAGGCGAGTAATTTTTTAAGTTCCAAGTTGGTGGGGCGAAGCCTGGCGGAAGCGCGTAAAGAAATTGACGAAGAAATCGCGAATCACCGGGCTATGCTCGATTCACTCACGCAAAAAGTTGTCGAAGCGGGTTTAGCCACTTGGTCCAAAGGCGACAGCGATGGCGGTGTGTTGATCGTTCGAGGACAGGCAAAATTATTAAACGATGTTACGGCGTTAGCTGATCTGGAACAGATTCGCGGGCTTTTTGAAGCCTTGGAGACTAAAGAATCATTATTACGGCTCTTGGAGTTTACAGAAGTTGGTGAAGGGGTTCAGATCTTTATTGGGGCGGAGAATCATTTATTTGCCCTTTCCGGCTGCGCCATGATTATCGCGCCGTACCAAAACCAACAGGAGCAAATTGTCGGAGCCATAGGTGTGATTGGTCCAATGCGGATGAATTACGCACGCATTATTCCAATGGTCGATTATACGGCTAAGCTTGTCGGGCGGGTGCTCGGCTAAAGAGAAAGTAATGAGATGATGGATACCAATGAAGACCGCCAAACTGAAAAACCAGAACTGGAAGAGGCGGTTGAAGAAATTCAAAACTCCAGGGATGCGCAACAAATTAACGAGACTTTGGGAAACAATTCCGTGGAGGAGACTGGCGAGGAGAAAGTGCCGCCGGAGCATTCGGCGGAACCATCACTAGAAGATCAGGCTGCCGAGATGAAGGACCGTTTGTTGCGCGCTTTGGCCGATGTCGAGAATACTCGCCGTCGCGCGGCTCGGGATATTGAGGATGCGCGAAAATATGCCTCCAGTGGATTTGCGAAAGATCTTCTCAATGTTTCCGATAATTTGCGACGCGGTTTGGAAGCAGTTGGTGGTGATGTGAATAAAGGTGATGAGACTATCAAGAATCTTGTTCAAGGTATTGAAATGGTTGAGAAAGAACTCCTGAGTGCTTTTGAACGTCACGGTATTAAAAAAGTGGACCCACTGGGTGAGCCGTTTGACCATAACCTCCATCAGGCGATGTACGAAAAACCCAATACTGAATTTGCCGATGGTACGGTCGCCGAGGTGCTGCAACCGGGCTATGTGATGCATGACAGGCTTCTGCGGCCGGCTATGGTCGCGGTAGCTAAGGGTGCTCCATCGTCGTCCGACGAATCGAATGCGGTAGATACGACAGCCTGAGATGGGACCGGTGATATGTAACTTCTTGTCTTGGCACGTGGACTGGAAAACCGGTCCGTACTGCTGGAGAATCTGATAAGATATTGCAATCATCTGGCGTCCCGCAATGGAGCAATATCTTCAGGAATAAACTTTCTGGCTGTCGGTTTTTATTGCAAATAGGGCTCTGGCGGATTATTTCCCCCGGCGACGGTTCTTGTAGTCTCTTCAAACCGTTCTTATATACTCGACCAGATCTATTCATGTGACGTGTTGACGGAGATTTTGAGCTAGGGCCGTGTATGGACTGGTCGATCTCGCCGAGCGATTTGGAAAAAGGTTAGACGAATGACTAAAGTAATCGGTATTGACTTGGGCACGACGAACTCGTGCGTTGCCGTGATGGAAGGAACGCAGCCCAAAGTAATTGAAAGCGCTGAAGGTTTCCGAACAACGCCATCAATGGTTGCGTTTACAGAGTCGGATGAACGTCTTGTTGGACATTCTGCAAAGCGCCAGGCGGTCACCAATCCAGAAAATACGTTTTTTGCGATTAAGCGCCTAATTGGTCGCCGGTACGTTGATGATGAGACTAAAAAAGATATAGATTTGGTGCCATACAGCATAATTGAAGGTGAAAATGGCGATGCCTGGGTCGAATGCCGGGGCAATCAGTACGCACCCAGCCAGATTAGCGCTTTCATACTGCAGAAAATGAAGGAAGATGCGGAAGCTTATCTTGGTGAAGAGGTGGAACAGGCGGTTATCACCGTTCCTGCTTATTTCAATGATTCACAACGCCAAGCGACAAAGGATGCTGGTAAGATTGCCGGCCTCGAAGTTCTTCGTATCATTAACGAGCCGACTGCCGCAGCCCTTGCTTATGGGCTTGAGAAAAAGGGCTCCGGAGTCATTGCGGTTTATGACCTTGGCGGCGGTACTTTCGATGTCTCTGTCTTGGAGATAGGGGATGGCGTCTTCGAAGTTAAATCTACCAATGGCGACACGTTTCTTGGTGGGGAGGATTTTGACCAGCATATCATAGACTACCTCGCCGACGAGTTTAAGAAGGAAAATGGCATAGATCTTCGCGAGGATAAGCTGGCGCTGCAGCGTCTAAAGGAAGCTGGTGAAAAAGCTAAGATTGAACTTTCAAGTGCGGTGGAAACGGACGTAAACTTGCCGTTCGTGACTGCGGATCAGTCCGGACCGAAGCATCTAAACATGAAATTGACCCGAGCCAAGCTCGAGGCGTTGGTTAGTGATTTGGTTCAGCGTACGATCGCTCCCTGCAAAAAAGCATTGTCCGACGCTGGGCTGAAAGCCAGTGAGATCAATGAAGTTATCCTGGTTGGCGGCATGACTAGGATGCCTAAAATTATGGAGACTGTGAAGCAGTTTTTCGGCAAGGAGCCGCATCGCGGCGTGAACCCCGATGAAGTAGTAGCTATGGGAGCTGCTATTCAAGCGGGTGTTCTGCAGGGTGATGTGACGGATGTACTATTGCTTGACGTCACTCCATTGTCGCTTGGTATTGAGACCTTAGGCGGAGTGTTTACCCGTCTAATTGATCGCAATACCACTATACCGACGCGCAAGAGTCAGACTTTTTCGACAGCTGAAGACAACCAGACCGCTGTAACCATCCGGGTTTTTCAAGGTGAACGCGAAATGGCTGCAGACAACAAGGTGCTAGGGCAGTTTGACTTGGTTGGTATACCGCCCTCGCCTCGTGGCATGCCACAAATAGAAGTGACCTTCGATATCGATGCGAACGGCATAGTCAATGTTTCAGCGAAAGATAAGGCGACCGGACAAGAACAACAAATTCGCATTCAGGCATCTGGGGGGCTGAGTGACGCTGATATTGATAAAATGGTGCAGGATGCGGAAGAACACGCTGCGGACGATCAGAAGCGGAAGGAGTTGGTGGAAGCGTGCAACTCAGCGAATAGCCTTGTCTACTCGACGGAGAAGTCTCTGGAGGAATACGGCGATAAAATTGGTGAGGATGAAAAATCAGCTATCCAGGCAGATCTAGATTCGTTGAAGGAAGCACTTCAGGGTGAGGATGCGGCTGATATAGTGGCAAAAACAGAGGCGTTGAGCACTTCAAGCATGAAGCTCGGCGAAGCAATGTACAAGGCAAGTCAAGAAAGTTCTGACGGGGCGGCCCCAGAAATGGATGTGGAGGGTGCCTCGAGTGAGGCTGCAAGTGAAGATGGCGTTGTAGACGCAGATTTTGAAGAAGTCGAAGAAGACAAGAAGTCAAAATAATAGTTGGTGTGGGGGATTGGCCGCGACCGGTTTTACACCGGCATAGATCGTTGCCTTAACCTGGGCTCGTTGGTCGGGGGTTGCCGGTGGCAAAAGCGGATTATTACGAATCTTTAGGGGTTGGACGAGACGCAAGTGCGGGAGATCTAAAGAGCGCTTATCGTAAGGCGGCGATGAAATACCATCCTGACCGCAATCCCGACAATGCGGATGCTGAAACCAAGTTCAAAGAAATCAACGAAGCCTACGAAGTACTAAAGGATGATCAGAAACGTGCGGCATATGATCGTTTTGGACATGCTGCATTTGAGGATGGTGGTGCCGGTGGAGGTTCGAGTGGATTTGATTTTGGCTCGGGCTTTGCGGATATCTTCGACGAAATGTTCGGTGATTTTGGGGGTGCTCGGCGGGGCGGCGGCCGCCGTTCCTCCCCACGTGGCGGTGATTTGCGCTACAATCTTGAAATTTCATTGGAGGATGCGTTTGGTGGCCAGCAGGTTGACATTCATGTACCCACGACGGCGCGATGTGATTCGTGTGATGGAACAGGCGCCGCTGATGGCACGCAGCCGACGACTTGTCCGACCTGTCAGGGGGTGGGGAAGGTTCGAGCGCAGCAGGGTTTCTTCACAATCGAACGCACCTGCCCGACCTGCCAAGGCCAAGGTCAGGTGATCGAAAACCCCTGCCGGGAATGTAGTGGCACAGGTAAAATTCGAAAAGAAAAGAAATTATCGGTGAATGTGCCGCCTGGAGTCGACGATGGTACTCGCATTCGGCTCGCTGGCGAAGGGGAGGCGGGATTACGCGGCGGACCAGCTGGCGATCTTTATATTTTCCTTACAATTTCTGATCACACCTTTTTTCAACGTGATAACGCCGATATCTACTGCCGAGTGCCAATTCCGATGACTATAGCGTCTTTGGGGGGAGCGATAGAAGTACCGGCGATAGACGGTTCCCGAGCGAAGGTCAACATCCCGGAAGGGACGCAGTCGGGCCAGCAGTTCAGGCTGCGAGGAAAAGGCATGTCTGTCTTACAGTCAAAGATCCGCGGCGATATGTATATTGATGCGCAGGTAGAGACGCCGGTTAAATTGACCAAACAGCAAAAAGATCTTTTGCGAGAGTTTGAGAATGCTGGGGGCAATGAAGTGCACAGCCCACGTTCCGAGGGTTTCTTCGACAAGGTCAAGGACTTCTGGGACGACTTAACTGAATGAAGTTTTGGGAATTGATGCATTTACTAATTCCTGGTTGCAGCTAAATATTCTCCTCGAAAAGAACCAGGGGGATTGGTAATGAGTGGCGATCTGAAAATCGGTATTCTGGGTGCTGCAGGCCGGATGGGTCAAATGAACATACGTCAGGTTGCAATGACCGAAGGCTGCGTTCTGGCCGGTGCAACAGGTCGACCCGGCAGCGATGCTATTGGGCAGGATGCTGGCCTATTAGCTGGAGCTGGGACGCTCAATGTTGCGATTACGGATGACGTTTCTAGCGTTATAGCTGGTGTTGATGTTGTTGTTGATTTTACCCTACCCGATGTAGCGGTTGAGGCCGCAGAATTGGCGTCGCAAGCAAAGTCGGCTATTGTCGCAGGCACCACTGGATTATCGCCAGAGCAGGAAGCCGTATACCACAAGGCGGCGCAGCATGTGCCTGTCGTGCGTGCAGCGAATACGAGTGTCGGTGTAACCCTTCTTATCGCTTTGGCGGAGCAAGCGGCAAAATTACTAGATGTTGAATACGACATCGAAGTCTTGGAGATGCATCACCGCCATAAGATTGATGCGCCTTCTGGTACAGCTTTGGCTCTTGGCGAGGGCTTAGCAAGAGGCCGTGGTGTTAACTTAACAGATGTTAAACAGGCGGTTCGCGATGGCCACACAGGTGTACGGAGGCCAGGCGATATCGGTTTTGCAACGCTGCGTGGCGGTGATGTTACGGGCGAGCATGAAGTTATTTTTGCTTCTGAGGGAGAACGCATTACTCTTGGCCATAAATCGTCAAGCCGGCAGGTCTTTGCGGCTGGTGCTATTCGCGCAGCTCTCTGGAGCTGGCGCAAATCTCCTGGTCTTTACGACATGCGAAATGTATTGGGTTTTGTAGATTGACGATACGTACGTTTAAGTGGGCGTAAACGGTAATGACGTCTGGCGAACACGAAGCGCGTCTTTCAGGGCCTGCGCCAATTCCAACCGTTCTTCCGGCGTCAGAAACTTCCCAATAATCAAACGGCAATTCCGGCTTGCCACTGTTAGCTGACTGTTGCGCTCTGGTGGGTTGTCCATATTAACCTGCAGCCAGGTGGGTTCAAACTCCCAAGTTTCCAGGGCGCCAGTGGGTGAGTATTTATGGATTTCTAGGGAGCGTGCATTGAGCCGGACTCGTTCGTAAGCTTTCCCAGCACGATTGTTAAGTTTGAACATCACGTATAGGAGAAATAGTTCGACGCTACAAAAACCAATCACCGGCCAAGCACCCATCAGCGTAAATAAGATGCCAAGCAGAAGCATCGTTAGGGCGATTATGCTAATAAGCAGTTTAAATCCGTAAGGACTTAGACTTCGGTTTGGATGGAGGATTGCCTCGAAGAAGATGTGGTGTTCCCGGCGATCGGCGTTAGCGTTAAGATGACTCATCTATAAAGCTTATGCAGCTGGGGTCGCTATTGTCTAACACTGAATGTAAGCTTTTCGCTGCTTGGCCTTAATTTCGCTAGAAGTTAATCTCATTATATGAAGAAAGCGGACATTGAAGAGTTTTATCGTCGATTGCAGGCACAGATGCCGGAGCCAAAGGGTGAACTAGATTACGTAAACCCATATACGCTTTTGGTTGCTGTGGTTTTGTCAGCACAGGCTACGGACGTAGGTGTGAACAAAGCAACAGGCCCGTTGTTCAAAGTGGCGGATACGCCGGAAAAAATGTTGGCTCTTGGCGAAAATAGGGTCCGCGACCACATCAAGACGATAGGATTGTTTAACGCGAAAGCGAAGAATGTCATTGCGCTGAGCAGATTACTGATTGAAGAACATGGCAGCGAGGTTCCCCGAGACCGAGATGCACTTGAGAATCTTCCTGGTGTGGGCCGAAAGACGGCGAGTGTTGTGCTAAATATCGCCTTTGGCGAACCGACGATTGCCGTCGACACTCACATTTTTCGAATTGGTAATCGCACGGGCCTAGCGCCGGGTAAGACCCCTCTCGCGGTTGAAAAGAAACTTGAGAAAAAAACACCCGAACACTACAAACTACACGCCCATCATTGGCTTATCTTGCACGGCCGGTATGTATGTAAGGCTCGATACCCAGATTGTTCTGCTTGTATTGTTGAGGAACTTTGTCGATTCAGGGGCAAAACCTTTTAGCCTTGCTTTCGCATTAAATGCGCTTGCAACATTTTGAGATAGCAATCTTGTCGGGAAAGCGCTGCCGTGCCGCGTCCTCGGAGTTCCACATAATCGACTAACAATTTTCCATCAATACGGTAGAGGAATGCATCGAGGATGCAGGACTTGGATGAATATTGCCAAACCTCCGCTGACCCGTCCCGTCGGACAAAGTTTGGAGAGCCTAATTTATCCGCCAAACCGTGTGATTCCAAACCAATGAGATGTCTAGGGTTAGTGTCTGGGGGAATGGTGGCAATTAAATCAACTTTCCTGGCCTTAAAATTCAGATTTGAAATTTCGTCATGCGGCACCGGCTTCTTTAGGACTACTTTCTCTATGCCCTTTTTTTGTGCCATTTTCTGTGTGGGCTTTTGGGGTATGGTCCAATTCGGCAAGCTCGCATTGCAAGCTGCAAGTGTGAGTAGCAAGCAGACTGCTACGACGCCCCGACTAATTGGCAACATCCGGTGTTTTGTTGTCGTTTTTATCGACATTTTGCGTTTCTGCCGCGACTGCTACATCCACCTCGCCGGACATTATGCCGCCGCGTTCGATTTCGATCTCTGCGCACGCGACTGTTCCGGTAACCCGCCCTGTTTTGTAAATAATTAATCTTTCACGCGCGATTAGTTGGCCTTCGAAATGTCCTCTTATCTCGGCAATCGCAATATCGACTTTACCTTTAAAATAGCCACTCTCAGTAATTTCAATTCTATGGCTATCATTTAAGTTAGCTTCGACTTGGCCTTCAACGACAAGAGTATCGCACTCGGTAATCTCGCCTGAGAGGCAAATTTCTCGCCCGACAATAAGGCGTCTGCCCTCGCCCGGAGAACCGGGAAGCCGTTCTGAGCGTGTTGCTGCTGGAATGTTTAGCACTCTATTTCCCAGTTCATTTGGGAAGTGGGGGGGCGATTTCGAATCTTCGGCCATACTTGCTCCTTAGAAAGGATTACATCTGTTTTGTCTAGACTAAACCGACTTGCAGGTCTGCATCGTAAAAAGTTAGATGCGGATACTAGTGGGCGTCCGCCGTTTGGGACAGAGGCTTTTGGCAGGTTGGCAAATTATAGAAGACGTGCACCATAAAGGCAGTCGCGATCACAGGCGTTAAAAGATTGACTACAGGGACGGTCAAAAGAAAAGTGATTATGATACCGGCAAGGAGCACCCTTCCCCTGTTGGTTCGCCACATTTTCGATGCCAACGCTGGGTCCATGTGCCTCGTCGCGATGAGCCCGAAGTACTCGCGGCTCACCAAATAGCCATTTAGTAAATAATAAAGGACGAGATTGAGTGGAGGCACAAGTAATAGGATGAGATAGAGGGGCAGGCAAAGGAGATTAAGGCTAATTACGAGCAATACAAAACGCGAGTTAGATCCCAAAACTTCTGAAATTGGCTGTGAGCGAGCCGCGGGCCTGCCAGGATAATGTTTCTTTTCGACGGCAGCCACGACGTCTTCAAGAAACAAACCAATAATCAGGGTTGCTATAACCGGGAATAAGATAGCAATTACAAAGAGGGCGCTTAGGGCGAACAACAAGTTGATAAACTTGAGAATTAAGCTCAGAAGCCATGCCCAAAGCCCCCAACCTTTCAAAAAACCCTCTAATATATGGTGGGCATAGGTATCGTGAAGCCACCAGGCTAGACTCAAAAGGATTATGAAGACGATTGCGGCACCACCGGTACCGAACAGAACGACACGCCTTAGTGCAGGATCGTTAATCTGCGCAACGGCTTTTAAAAGATGGCTGAACATAGAGTCATTCCCAAAAACAGATTCCGCACATTTATCGATGGTGGGCTGTTGGCGCAAGACGCTCACCTTGCCGGGCGTCGAGCGACGGCTATACTCCGTCAAATTCGCTCAACTATGTGAATGACGGTCTAGCGCAGGGGTATTCAAATGCTGGAATACGATTTGGTCGGAATTGGTAATGCAATGGTCGATGTATTGGCTACTGTTGACGACGCCTTTCTTGGAGAACAATCACTGGAAAAAGGAGGGATGACCCTAATAGATACGGGACGATCGAGTGAAATTTACGCAAATATGTCGGCTGTACAGGAAGTCTCCGGCGGGTCTTGTGGTAATACAATGGCTGGCTTTGCATCTCTAGGCGGAAAGGGAGTTTTTATTGGCAAAGTGCGGGACGATCAGCTGGGGGATGTTTTTCGTCATGATATGAAGTCGGTTGGCGTCGATTTTTTTACGGCTGCCACTACAGAAGGCCCACAAACTGGTTCTTGCCTTGTATTAATTACGCCGGATGCACAGCGGACGATGTGCACCAACTTGGGTGCAGCTTCAAATTTAACGCCGCAGGACATCGACAAGGACATCATCAAATCTTCGAAGGTCGTTTATATGGAGGGCTATCTGTTCGATCCGCCTGACGCACAGGCCGCTTTTGTCGAAGCGGCCCGTCTTGCGCATGCAGTGCAACGTAAGGTCTCCATAACCTTGTCGGATCCCTTTTGTGTAGATCGCCATCGAAATGCTTTCCAAATGTTGGTTGCGGATCATACCGACATACTTTTCGGTAACGAAGAAGAAATAAAATCGCTTTATCAGGTTGACGATTTTGAATCCGCCATGCGGCACGTGCGTGGGCAGTGTGAGATTATTTGCCTTACACGTGGCCCGAAGGGCTCAGTTATTCTGTCGGGTGACGAAGTTCACATCATTGATCCATTGCCTCTAGACGCTGTAGTGGATACCACAGGCGCCGGTGACCAATTCGCGGCTGGTTTTCTATTTGGATATACCCAGGGCATGGACCTACGGAAATGTGGGGAGATTGCTACTCTGACAGCAACGGAAGTTATTAGCCATGTCGGTGCACGACCCGAAACTTCTCTAAAGATGCTGCTAGAACGCGAGTTTGGGTAGTAGAACTCTGATGGACTTTGGTGCGCGGTTTGCCGCGTGGAGGTCGGCGGCGGCCGTTTACCGTGATAAACGGGTCCTGGTGATCACGTTTCTCGGAATTTCCAGCGGATTTCCGTTGGGCATATTAGGCGATCCGGTTACCGCCTGGCTGCAAGAAAGTGGTCTCTCGAAGACATCTATTGGTCTCTTCGCGCTAGTTGGCCTGCCCTATGCCTTTAAATTCCTCTGGGCGCCAGCTTTTGACCGTCTTTCTATCCCAATCGTGACCGATGCATTGGGGCGGCGGCGTGGTTGGATTATTGTTTCTCAAATCGCATTGCTCGCTTGCGTTTTGAGCCTGGGGTTTATCGAGCTGCCAGGCGACATATTTTTAGCTGCTGCCGTAACACTTGGGGTCGCCTTCACTTCTGCAAGCCAGGATATCGTTATTGATGCTTACCGGGTCGAAATTCTTGAAGAGAGGCAGCTGGGCGCTGGCGCGGCAACAGTTGTTTTCGGGTATCGAGTGGGCCAAGTCGGATCTGGTACCGCGGGTTTGATTGTTGCTTCCACCTTCGGGTGGACGGCCGCTTTTATGACGATGGGCGCGGTCGCTTTAATCGGTATTATAGCCATTTTGTTAAATCCCGAACCCAAGGCTGATTTATCCTCGTCGGGCGAGGATACAATGATGACAGGATTGAAGGACTCGGTGGTCGCGCCGCTTGCCGATTTTTTTGCTCGGCCGGGATGCCTGTTGATTATTGGCATCATTGTTTTATACAAACTGGGTGACTCCGTTTTGTCGGTGATGCAAACACCCTTTTTTCTTGAACTCGAATTCACGAAGCCTGAGATCGCTGGAATTAAAAAGGGTGTTGGATTTTCGGCCATTATTGTTGGTGGGTTCCTTGGTGGCATAATGGTCGCCGGCCTCGGGACTCTGCGGAGTTTATTCGCCTGTGGTATTTTGCAGGCACTTTCAAACTTGATCTTCGTCTATCAGGCACTTGTTGGTCATGACTTAACAGTACTTACGATTACAGTGACCGCTGAAAATCTTGCAACTGGAATGGGCTCGACTGCGTTTGTCGCATATCTCTCGAGCCTGTGTAACCAATCGTATACGGCAACCCAGTATGCGTTGCTAACTTCCGTGATGGGTGGGGCTCGGACGATGCTTTCCGCCTCTGCCGGGTGGTTTGCGGATCATATGAATTGGGTTTCGTTCTTTTTGCTGACGACGGTTGCGGCGTTGCCGGCATTGCTTCTCATATGGTTCCTGATGCGGCACTACCCAGCACAGCGTTGCCAGACAAAGGATGCAGCCCATGCACCGGATAAAAGTTATTGAAGCGGACATCACGAAGCTTGCCGTGGATGCTATTGTGAATGCGGCGAACGAATCTTTGCTTGGTGGCGGTGGCGTTGATGGGGCGATTCATCACGCGGCTGGGCCTCAATTACTAGCTGAATGCCGCACTCTTGGTGGATGTCTGACAGGCGCCGCAAAGATTACTGCCGGTTATGATTTAGCTGCCCAGCACGTTATTCATACAGTTGGGCCGGTCTGGCAAGGTGGTAGCGGGGGCGAAGATGTACTCCTCTCCAGCTGCTATCGTTCGTCGCTTGAATTGGCTTTGGAAAATGATATTGGCAGCATCGCTTTTCCAGCAATTTCAACGGGCGTTTACCGGTTCCCGGTATCACGCGCGTGTTCAATAGCTGTACGAACGGTCGTTGAGTTCATTAGAAATCAACCGCGCATTTGGCAAGTTATATTTTGTTGTTTCGGTAGCGAGGTTACAGCAGCAATCAGTACTGAAGTTGCGAAATTTGAAAACTAGACATCAGGTTGGTTTGTATTCGTTTTTGCTACGATGGCATCGTGTGCTGCAAAAGCAGCGATGTTCACGAGATCATTGACAGATGAGCCAAGCGGAACGATTTGGACCGGTTTCGAGAGGCCAACCAATATTGGGCCAATCACGGTACCGCCGCCCACAGCGTCCATAAGGTTGGAACTGATGCTTGCACTGTGCAGAGCTGGCATGACCAAAACATTGGCAGGACCAGTTAAACGGCAGAAAGGAAATACATCCTGCATAAGATCATAGTCTAGCGCGACGCTAGCTTGCATGTCGCCATCGAACTCAAAATCAACCTGTCGGTCTTCCAGGATCGATACCGCATCTCGAATACGTTTCATGTGTGGGCGCATTGGTTGGCCAAAATTTGAAAACGATAATAGTGCTACGCGCGGATCGTGGCCGAACCGCCGTGCAAATTGCGCTGCTTCAATTGCTATATCGGCAAGTTCCCCCGCAGTGGGCACTTCGTGAATACGGGTGTCGGCGATGAGGAATGAGTGATCGTGCCCGGTAACAAGTGACACACCCATCAGGCGTTGGTTTGGACGCGGATCGATGACGCGGCTTATCTCATTGAATGCAACGCTGAAGACGCGGGTTACACCAGTTAGCATAGCATCGGCGTCACCGTTGGCTACCATGCAAGCGCCAAAGATATTTCTGTCTTGATTCACCAGCCGCTGACAATCGCGCGCCAAGAAGCCGTCGCGCTGTAATCGTTTATATAAAAAATCCGCATATATTTGGTTTTTGTCGCTGAGGCGCGCATTGTGAATTTCAAGCCCGGATCCGTTGAGGCCTAGCTCTTCTATCGTTTGTTTTACCCGGCCCTCTCGACCAATCAAAATTGGTTCACCATAACCCGCATTGCGGAATTGGATCGCCGCTCGAATGACGCGGTCGTCCTCCCCTTCCGCGAAGACGACACGCTTTGGATTCAATCGCACTTGATCAAGAATCATTTGCAGTGATCCCGAAGTCGGATCAAGCCGTGCCGAAAGTTCGCGCTTGTAAGCTTCTATATCTTTTACCGGCCGTTGCGCCACGCCGGTATCCATGGCTGCTTGAGCGACCGCTGCTGGAACGGCCGAAATCAATCGTGGGTCGAAAGGGACTGGAATAATATAGTCGTTCCCGTATTGAAGTTGTTTCCCGCCATAAGCCGCCGCGACTTCCTCGGGCACGTTTTCTCGAGCCAATTCAGCGAGCGCTTTTGCCGCGGCGATTTTCATCTCTTCGTTTATGCGTGACGCGTGGACGTCGAGGGCACCTCTAAAAATGTATGGAAACCCCAAAACATTGTTGACCTGGTTCGGATAATCAGATCGGCCTGTTGCGATGATCGCGTCATCGCGAACGGCTTTAACCTCTTCCGGTGTAATTTCGGGATCGGGATTTGCCATGGCGAAAATAATAGGTTTGTCCGCCATCGATTGTATCATATGTCGCGAGACGACGTCTTTCTTTGAAAGGCCAATAAATACGTCAGCACCGATCAGGGCCTCTGCGAGGTCGCGAGCATCGGTATCAACAGCGTGGGCGGATTTCCACTGGTTCATTCCGTCTTCGCGGCCACGATAGATAACGCCGCGGCTGTCACACATTATTACATTTTCATTCGGAACGCCGACGCTCTTTATCAGCTCGACACAGGCGATGGCAGATGCGCCTGCGCCGTTTACCACGATTTTCGCATCGCTATAATTGCGGTCTGTCAAATGCAGGGCATTAATGAAGCCAGCAGTGGTGATAATAGCCGTCCCGTGTTGGTCATCGTGGAAAACGGGTACTTCGAGCTCCTCTTTCAAGCGCTCCTCGATCAAGAAACATTCAGGGGCCTTAATATCCTCAAGGTTAATGCCACCGTAATTGTTGCCTATCAACCTGACGCAGTTGACAAATTCGTCGACGTCTTCCGTTGCTACCTCGATGTCGATACCATCGACATCAGCGAAGCGTTTGAAGAGAACGGACTTACCTTCCATAACAGGTTTCGACGCGAGCGCGCCGATATTCCCAAGTCCGAGTACTGCCGTGCCATTCGAGATTACCGCAACAAAATTGCCCTTTGCCGTATAGTCGTAAGCGGTTGCGGGGTCGGCTTCAATCTCGAGACATGGATAGGCCACGCCGGGCGAATATGCGAGTGCGAGATCCCGCTGAGTGGTCAATGCCTTGGTAGCGTTCACTTCGATTTTTCCATGGCGCTTCCCTCCAGCGTGGAATTGCAATGCATCTTCGCGAAGCGTGGACTGATCAGCCATCTGTTAATTTTCCTATATTTAGATGTTTCGGGTAGCAGCATTCCGCATCGCCGGCGCTTTTTCAACTTATTGGGCTAATTTGGCACCTAATATTCACCGGTGTCTTGCATCTTACCGGGCCGTGCGTGTTATTTTCTTATTATATGTCTGAGCCTGCTACAAAGAACTTGCCGCGCGCTATGACCCCTATGATGGCGCAGTTTTTCGAGCACAAAGAAGCCTACCCGGATGCTTTGTTATTTTTCCGCATGGGTGATTTTTACGAAATGTTTTTTGATGACGCAATCGCGGCTGCAGCGGCTCTCGATATTGCGCTGACAAAACGCGGTAGCCACAAAGGCAAAGATATTCCGATGTGCGGGGTCCCGGTCCACGCCATGGACGGCTATCTCGAGCGATTAATACGCCGGGGTTTCCGGGTTGCCATTTGTGAACAGATGGAGGACCCAGCTGAAGCTAAACGACGTGGCGGGTCGAAAGCCGTTGTTAGACGTGATGTGATCCGTCTTGTCACGCCAGGCACGTTAACCGAAGAAACTTTGCTGGATGCTCGGTCACACAATTATCTCGCGGCCCTCGCCGAAGTCAGCGATAAATTGGGTTTGGCCTGGCTCGATATTTCGACTGGTGATTTCACTGTCCAGCCGTTAACAGAAAAGGGCTTGGCTGCGGCAGTCTCTCGGGTCGCGCCGCGGGAATTACTGGTGCCCGAAAAACTTTACGCACGAGAAGCATTCGCTGTTTTACTCGAAGACTGGGAGAGTCATCTTACACCCCTGCCAAATGTGCGGTTTAATTCCGATAACGCCCGTCGTCGTTTGGAGGTGGTCTATGGCGTGGCGGCACTTGACGCATTTGGAGATTTTGACCGCAGTGAGTTGTCGGCGGCCGGCGCGCTGATTGATTATCTTGAGTTAACGCAGGTGGGCAAACTACCGCGCCTTGCGAGGCCGCGCCGCATCGGTGGGGATGCCCTGCTTGAAATTGATGCCGCTACACGGCGAAGTCTGGAGTTAACTCGCACGTTGACAGGCAATTTTTCTGGCAGCTTGCTTAGTGTAATCGATCAAACGATCACCGGTGCTGGTGCCCGTTTGCTCGGCGTTCGTCTCGCGGCACCTTTAACATCCCCGGATGCTATCGGTCGGCGCCTCGACCAAGTTCAGTATTTTGTGGAAGCACCCGATCTGAGTGCTCACCTGCGTGAGGTGTTGAAAGCAGCCCCTGATCTCGAACGGGCAATGTCCCGCTTAAGTTTGGGTCGCGGTGGCCCGCGCGACCTCGCGGCTATTCGCAGTGGACTTCAGAAAGGTGCTGCGCTGAAGAGCGCTTTGGTAAGACACGAAGATACACCGGCAGGCATTGGTGAAATTATTACTGATTTGGCGGATCATGGCACCACGATTGAACGGCTGGCCTCGGCCCTAGCGGAAGACCTGCCGTTGCTTGCCCGAGATGGCGGTTTTATACGAGCTGGATTTGAGCCGTCGCTTGATGAGGTGCGCGCATTGCGGGACGAAAGCCAAAAGCGTATTGCGGAACTCGAAGCCAGATATAGAGCCGATTCCGGCGTTGAGAGCTTAAAGATTAAGCACAACAATGTGCTTGGCTTTTTCATTGAAGTTACATCGCGCCACGCTGATAAGATGGGTGATCCTTTCATCCATCGCCAAACAATGACTAATGCAATGCGTTTCACGACGACGGAGTTGGGCGAGTTAGCGCGGGCCATTTCGGAAGCTGCCGATAAATCTTTAGGTATAGAGCTCGAATTATTCATGTCATTGGTGCAGGAGGTTGTCGCGCAAGCCGGCGGGATCGCCATGACTGCTTCAGCGATGGCGCGCCTTGATTTGGCTGTGGCCCTCGCTTTTCTGGCTGTGGAGCGACACTATGTGAGGCCTCGGATCGACCAGTCCTTGACCTTTCGTGTTAAAGGCGGCCGCCATCCGGTGGTTGCGGATGCCTTAGCAACTTCTGCCGGAGGTGACTTTGTTAGTAATGATTGCGATCTAACAGAAGAAAAACGACTCTGGCTCCTGACAGGACCAAATATGGCTGGCAAGAGCACATTTCTGCGGCAGAATGCGCTGATCGTAATTCTGGCACAGATGGGAAGTTATGTGCCGGCGGAGAGCGCACATATTGGTGTCGTTGACCGCTTGTTCAGCCGTGTCGGTGCAGCCGATGATTTGGCGCGTGGCCGTTCAACCTTCATGGTTGAGATGGTGGAGGCCGCGGCAATCCTTAATCAAGCAACAGAACGTTCACTCGTTATTTTAGATGAGATTGGTCGCGGAACAGCAACGTTTGACGGTCTTTCGATTGCTTGGGCAACGGTCGAATATCTGCACGAAACCAACCGCTCTCGCGCGTTATTTGCTACCCATTATCACGAATTGGTTGCCCTTACCGGGCAGCTGAGTGCCTGCAAGCCGCACACGATGCGGGTTAAGGAATGGCGAGGGGATGTTATCTTCTTGCATGAAGTTGTTCCGGGCGCAGCTGACCGATCCTATGGTATTCACGTTGCCCGGCTAGCTGGATTGCCACCGCCCGCAGTTCTTCGCGCGGAACAAGTTCTGGAGACCCTCGAGCAGGGCGAACAATCTGGAGCGATTGCCCGTCTTGCGAAGGATTTGCCTCTCTTCGCTGCGTTGGCTGATACTCCAAGGCAAGTTACATCCAAGTTATCGAATGTTGAAACTGAGTTGCTTGCTTTGAATCCAGATGACTTAACTCCTCGCGAGGCCTTGGAAGCGATCTATAGCATTCGGAACCTGCTCAAAGAGTAGCGCCAGGACTTGCATTTAGACGAGGTGCGCGCGAAGATTCGGTTTATGGAGCAATTGCGGAACAGGCGGGCAATTATCGATCGGATCAAGCTGCAGGAGCAGGTTGAGAAAGCTCTCGCTGAGGAGATTAGCGAAGCAGATCGCGCCGCGACGATACTGCGCATTTACCGTAATGCTGTGGAGTTTGGAATTAAAGAAATTCGTAGACGCTTCACCGAAACGCAAAATGGTGAACTTGCAGTTCGTGGGCACTGCTTTCTGATTGATCAATTAATTCGCGTGATTCACGATATTGCTGTGACATGGCTTTATAAAGCGGCGAACCCAACTGTGGCTGACCAGCTTTGTATTGTAGCATATGGCGGATATGGCCGCGCTGAATTAGCGCCTCGGTCAGATATAGACTTGCTGTTTTTGCTGCCCTACAAGTCAACGCCTCGCATCGAACAGATTATAGAGCATGTTCTTTATACCTTATGGGACTTGGGCCTGAAGGTTGGCCATGCGACACGTTCTGTTGACGATAGCATTCGCCAGGCACATGACGATATGGTCATTCGAACTGGTCTTTTAGAGTCACGCTATATTTGGGGCGTGCAGGATTTGCATGCCGAATTGCGCATACGATTTTTTGAAGAAGTTGTTAAAGGCAAGGGTCTCTTTATTGAGGCTAAGCTTCAAGAGCGTGATGAACGACACGCAAGAATGGGTGATTCCCGCTATGTTCTTGAGCCGAACATTAAGGATGGCAAAGGAGGCCTTCGTGACTTGCATACGTTGTTCTGGATTGCGAAGTACCTTTATCGGTGCGAGAGCATTGCGCAGCTTCGCGATGAAGGCGTTTTCTCAAAAGACGAATTGGCCCGTTTTGATAAGGCCCAGAGGTTTTTATGGACGGTGCGCTGCTATCTCCATTATCTCACCGGACGGTCCGAAGAGCGCCTGACGTTTGACTTACAACCTGAATTGGCGCGGGAGATGGGTTACGTCGGTCGCGATGGTGTGTCCGGCGTTGAATGGTTTATGAAGCATTATTTTTTGGTGGCAAAGGATGTTGGTGATCTAACGCGTATATTTTGCGCCTCGTTAGAGGCGCGCCACCAGCGGAGCTGGACCTTTAAATTGCCCGGTTTAGGCTTGTTCACACGCGAGGTCGAAGGTTTTAAAATAGAAGGAGGGCGACTCAACGTTTCTGAAAATAACCATTTTCAGGAGTGTCCGGTTGAGATGCTGCGGTTATTTGAAGTTGCTCAGCGACATGAGCTTGATATCCACCCCAATGCATTGCATTTAATTACTCGGAGCCTCGGCCGCATTTCGAAGAATGTGCAGGGCGACCCGAAAGCGAATGCTCTTTTCATCAAGATGATGACTTCGCTAAAGGATCCTGAAACTACGTTGCGGCGGCTAAACGAAGCGGGCGTATTTGGCAAATTCATCGATGATTTTGGCCGTGTAGTTGCGCAGATGCAGTACGATATGTACCACGTCTACACGACGGACGAACATACCATACGGGCGATCGGAATCCTAAGCCGAATAGAGCAGGGTTTACTGAAAGATGACCACCCACTAGCGAGCGAGATTGTCCATAAAGTGCAATCGCGTGACGTACTTTATACGTCGGTATTAATGCACGATATTGCGAAAGGGCGTGGCGGTGATCATTCGAAATTGGGTGCTGAGATTGCCCGTGATCTATGTCCGCGATTTGGTTTTTCTGAGGAGCAAACAGAAACCGTAGTATGGCTTGTCGAATACCACTTAGCGATGAGCAACACGGCGTTCAAAAGGGATCTATCAGATTCGAAAACAATCACTGATTTTTCGGAACTTGTGCAGTCGCCGGAACGGTTACGCCTTTTGCTGTGCCTGACCGTTGTCGATATCAGAGCAGTTGGACCTGGTCGATGGAACGGCTGGAAAGCTTCTCTTTTGCGCGAACTATACTATCGGACCGAAGATGTTTTGACCGGTGGTCTTGCGGCAGATCGCCGGGATCGCGCGGTAATGGAAGCGCAGGATAAGGCTCGTGCTGAACTGGTAGACTGGGGTGATGAAGCGTTTGAAGAATTTCGCACGTTGGGTCCACCCGGGTATTGGTTGTCCTTCCAGTCGGAAGATATTGCCCGACACGCTAATTTTATCCGTAAATCAAAACAGCAAGGCCTCCAGATAGCGTTTTATAATCGAATTGATGAATATCGCGCAGTAACGGAAATAACAGTTTATGCAGCGGATCATCCAGGATTGATTAGTTCGATTGCGGGTGGTCTTGCCGTGTCTGGCGTAAACATTGTCGACGCGCGTATCAATACGCTAAATGATGGAATGGCCCTGGATAGCTTTTGGATTCAGGACAGGGATAACTTGGCAATTTCACAAAGCGTCAAACTCGACAGTATTACCGCCAATGTTGAGAAGGCCATCGCCAGCGAAATTCGCCTCACGGATGAACTCAAAAAAATGAAAGGTCTGCCAAGCCGAATGGAGGTGTTCACTGTAGCGCCCCGGGTGTTGATCGATAATAAGGCCTCAAATTCCCGGACAGTCATTGAAGTGAACGGTCGGGACCGCCCTGGACTTCTCTATAACTTAACACGGGCGTTTGCCGATCTCGGTTTGCAAATTGCATCAGCGAAAATTTCAACATTTGGCGAAGAGGTTGTAGATGTCTTCTATGTGAAGGATATCTTCGGAATGAAGATTGAGCATAAAGGGAAACTCGAGGCAATACGGGAGGCGCTGTTGGACGCCCTGGACGAATCAATTCAAGCCAATCCTGTTGCGGCGGAGTAGCCCCAGCATGAATTCCAAAATTCGTCTCGTTTTAATTCAAGAGACCGCGTAGGGGCCTAGTATGTCTCTCTTTCGATCGATCGCTACTATCGGTGGCTGGACCATGGGTAGCCGGCTTTTGGGGTTTGTGCGCGATATATTAATGGCTAGCAGCCTGGGTGCGGGGATGGTTGCGGATGCATTTTTAGTAGCATTTAAATTCCCGAATTTTTTCCGCCGTCTTTTTGCTGAAGGTGCTTTTAATGCCGCCTTCGTACCTTTATTCGGTAAGGAATTAGAAAAAGACGGTATACAGGTGGCCCGTGTATTTGCAGCGGACACGGCCGCACTGATGGTCGCGACATTGCTAACGTTTACACTACTGGCGATAATTTTGATGCCAATTTTAATGTTTGCGATCGCACCCGGTTTTGTGGATCAAGCGGAGAAGTTCGATTTGACGGTTGAACTGACGCGCATCACATTTCCCTATCTTACCTTCATGGCGCTGATTGCCTTGATGGGCGGCATGCTGAATACCATGCAAAAATTTGCAGCTACAGCAGCTGCACCCATTCTGCTGAATATTGTTCTTATTTTGGCCCTTGTGCTTCTTAACTTTGATGTCTTTAAGCATCCGGGTTTTACCTTAGCGTGGGCAGTTTGTGCGGCAGGTATCGGGCAGTTCATTTGGATTGCAGGGGCTTGTGCAAAGGGAGGACTGTTGTTTCGGATGCGGCGCCCAAGATTTACGCCGGGCATCAAGCGATTGCTTGAATTGATGGGGCCAGGTCTGATCGGCGCTGGCGTTGTGCAAATCAATCTTGTTGTAGATGTAATTTTGGCGTCAACTCTCCAAGAAGGCTCCGTTTCGTTTTTGTATTTTGCGGATAGGGTTACTCAATTGCCCTTGGGTGTCGTTGGGGTGGCGGTCGGCGTCGCACTGCTTCCGCTGTTGACACGCCAAATTGCCGAGGGCGATGATCGGGGTGCTGCTGAAAGCCAAAACCGTGCTGTCGAATTTGCACTCCTGCTGACGGTGCCAGCAATGCTGGCACTTTTGACTATTGGCGATCCTGTTGTCCGTGTGTTGTTCGAGAGAGGCGCCTTTGATGATGTCGCGGCTGCTAATACCGCGGCGGCACTTTCCGCGTTTGCCCTGGGTTTACCAGCTTATGTGCTGATAAAAGCATTAACGCCCAGTTTTTTTGCTCGCCATGATACAGTGACGCCAATGAAGGTTGCAGTAACTGCAATGGCGGTAAATATTATTTTGGCGGTTATTTTTATGCAGATCTGGGCCCATGTTGGGATCGCGTTGGCAACAGCATGTTCCGCATGGATGAACGCTATTCTGCTCTGGATTATTTTGCACCATCGTGGACAGTTTTATGCCGATTCTCGCCTTTTGAGGCGGGGGATTCGGATAATTGCCGCGTCCATTGTTATGGCTTCTATTCTTTTTTTTACCGAACGACAGCTAGGTGATTATTTGATGGGTAGCGCTGCGGAGCGGGCGGGTTCGCTCATATTTTTGGTGGCACTTGGGCTTGCCATTATTGGTGTATTCGCACCCCTCTTTGGTGCTGTAAAAGTCTCGGAATTGAAGGCAATGTTGCGCCGCCCGCTGGTTCGGGATTGACCGCAGCGCGTCGAACGGCGATAAAGCCGGGTTTTTCCCGAATACACGCAATGAAATGAGTGACCTATGGACCGTATCTTTTCGGGTATCCAGCCAACTGGCAACTTGCATCTAGGAAATTATCTTGGCGCTATTAGGAACTGGGTGCGTCTACAGGATAGTTACGAATGTATTTACTGTGTGGTCGATTTACACGCAATCACGATGTGGCAGAATCCTTTGGAACTGCGGACGAGCACCCGCGAAGTAACGGCCGCTTTTATTGCGTCAGGCATAGATCCGAAGAAGAACATTATCTTTAATCAAAGCCGTAACTCGGACCATGCCCAGTTGGCATGGGTTTTTAATTGCGTTGCGCGTCTTGGATGGCTGAATCGGATGACGCAGTTTAAGGAAAAAGCGGGAAAGCATCGCGAAAACGCCTCAATCGGCCTCTACGATTATCCGGTCCTGATGGCGGCGGATATATTGGCTTATAAGGCGACACATGTGCCTGTTGGTGCTGACCAGAGACAGCACCTCGAGTTAGCGCGTGATATTGGGCAAAAGTTCAACAACGATTTCGGGGTGGAACTATTTCCAATGCCGGAGCCGATTATTTTTGGCGTTGCTAGTCGGGTCATGTCACTTCGCAACGGATTACAGAAAATGTCCAAGTCAGACCCGTCAGATTATAGTCGTATAAATTTAAAAGATGGGCGCGAAGATATAGCCTTAAAAATTCGCAAAGCGAAAACTGATTCAGAACCGCTTCCGAGTGAAGTTAAAGGATTGGAGGGGCGGCCAGAGGCGGAGAATCTGGTTGGTATTTATGCGGCATTAGCGGATTTGCAGCTGGAGGATGTTTTAGCTGAAGTTGGAGGTCTGCCATTCTCGCAATTTAAGCAAAAACTTACCGAGCTTGCGGTTGAGGAATTAGGCCCGATTGGCTCCGAAATGCAGCGTTTATTGGCTCAGCCAGACGAAATTGATAAGGTTATAAGGGACGGTGGCGTCCGGGCTCAGACCTTGACTGCGCCGGTTTTAGCGGAAGTATTTGAGGTTATGGGCCTTGTGAAGGATTGATGAGTTTGTCTCTGTGATAGACGAGATTATCCAATTCAATGTCAGGATGGTTCTTACGGGGGGATTTCATGTCGGCAATAGAAGAATTGGGTCAGGCGCAACGGACGACAGTTCATGAAGCCGAAAGGGTACTTTTAGTTGTTGTTGATGACAGCGATGAAATGCCCATTGCCCTTCACTTTGCCTGCCGGCGTGCAGAGCATGCAGATGGGCGCGTTGCCCTCTTTTATGTGCCAGCAAAGGCTGACTTTCAGCATTGGATGGCTGTTGGCGACCTTATGCGGGAAGAGGCGCGTGAAGTAGGTGAAGAAATCTTGCAACGTCATTCGGCGGAGATTCAGAAAAAGACCGGCAAAATTCCAATTCTTTATATCCGCGAAGGGGACCGCAGCGAAGAATTAATTAAACTGATGGACGAAGAGCCTAATATTTCGACTTTAGTTCTCGCGGCTGGTACTGACACCAGCGGTCCTGGCCCTATAATTAGTTACCTTATTGGTAAGGGTGCTCGTCATGTACATGTGCCGATCACTATAGTTCCGGGCACAATGACTGTGGATGAGATAAATGCCATTACTTGATCGTGACTATTAGAAGGCCCATCTCTAACCAATGCATCGAGGCAGCAATCGCTTTTTGAGGAGCAATTGAATGTTTATCCAAACTGAACAGACGCCGAATCCAGCTACGTTGAAATTTTTGCCCGGCCGCAGTGTTATGGACAGTGGTACGGTGGACTTTACGACCGTAGATGAAGCCATTGGGTGTTCTCCCCTGGCCGAACGTTTGTTTTCTATTGACGGAGTCTCAGCGGTATTCCTTGGCGGTGACTTTATCACGATCACCAAGTCGGCGGACAAAGAGTGGTATGTCATGAAACCAGGGATCCTTGGTGCGATCATGGAACATTTGACCACCGGTCAACCAATCATATCGAATGCAGTGGCTTGCGATGATATTCATATCCCGACCGATGAAGAGAGCGAAGTGGTTGGGCAAATTAAGGAGCTGATAGAAACACGTGTAAGACCGGCAGTAGCGCAAGATGGAGGCGATATAGTTTTCCAGGGCTTTGATGAAGGTGTGGTGTTTCTGCAATTGCGGGGTGCTTGTGCCGGTTGTCCGAGTTCAACGATGACGCTTAAAATGGGTATAGAGAATATGCTCAAACATTATATTCCAGAGGTGACTGAAGTGCGGGCGGCGATGTAATTTCGAACCGGTCCACGTGGGGTAATATGGGTCATAGAGGGGTGCGTGCAGGTCCAATGCCGGTCATCGCAGATCTTACGTTTGCACGCTCGGGCAGGGTAGCGCTCTGTATTATCGTCTTGCTAACGCTTGCTTCCCTTATCGTGATCTCGGGCACTTACTATTTTACGAAAGATTTGTCGGGCTGGCGTGGTGCCTATACCCGATTACAAAAACCACTAGATATAGCGGGACCTGCTGACTCCGAAAAGTTTTGGCGATTGGCATTGGAGCGCTCGCGTCACTTTTCGTCGGCTGCCGGCCTGGGGTTTTTGAGGCACCGTAAGCTCCCAATATCAGATTCCCATCTGGGAGCGACACAGGTTTTATCCATTCGGGCGCGGGGTGCGCAATCCGACATAGAATGTTTGGCGCTGAACGTCTATTTCGAGGCGCGCGGAGAACCGTTCGTTGGAAAGATGGCAGTGGCGCACGTTGTCTTAAACCGTATGCGTGACCGGCGTTTCCCGGCCACCGCATGTAAGGTTGTAAAGCAAGGCGGTGACCGAGTTAGACACAACTGCCAATTTTCTTGGTGGTGTGATGGCAAAAGTGATCGTCCGCGACACCGAGCGGCTTGGGCGACCAGCCTCGCGGTTGCTAAGGAAGCTTATTGGGGTTTTGCCGAAGACCCGACCCGTGGCGCGCTGTGGTATCATGCGGACTATGTTGATCCAGCATGGAACGACGATTTTGTGCGAATGCGGGTAATTGGGAAGCACATTTTTTATTATGACGAGGCTGCCATTGCTCCTACCTACGATTTTCAGCCCCGATATCAAAAGATTTTGCTTAATACCGGATCTTAGTGAACGATTCGTTCTTTTACCGTTTTTTTGGAATGAAGTATTGCCATCCGAACCATCGCCATCGGCCATTAGGGCCGGGCATCGTGCAGTTTAACCGTGAGCGGCCTTGATTTAGGGCCGCTCGAAAACGGATTTCAATTCGATGTGAGCCTAGCCGCTCTGTCGGGACCTTTCCTTGTTTTGAGTGGAAACAACTCAGCCGTGACATGTTTACTATAGTTTGATCTACCGTGAAGCCGAATAAAGGCGGATTGCGATTTGGGGAGGGGTTTCGGGGTGTGATTTCGGAGATAGGGAGCGGTGATGCATTGGCGATGAGGCGAAACCGAGATTCGGAGCCATATTGTTCGGTTAAGGGAAAGCGCGGGAGAAAGTACGGCTCGCTTGTCCGGTGAACGACGCCGGAGTGCTGTCCAAATGCGAACGCAAATCCTAACTCTTTGACAATAGTCATGGCTTTTATATTAGTTTCCCCATAGGGATACGCGAATAGTTTTGGCACAAATCCGAGCTCCGTTTTGAATCGTTTGTTGGCGGCTTCTATATCGCGGACGAGTGTTTTGTTTTCCTTATTGGCCATATGCAGGTAGGAATGTGTTTTGTGACCAATCTCGGCTCCTGCGTCACGTAATGCTCGAATTTGATCCCAATTCATGTAGCTGGATGAACCGCTTTCAATTGCGCGCGTCGAGACGAAGAGCGTAAATGGAAAGCCGCGCGATTTTAATCGTGGTACGGCTCTTGTGAAAACGGATTGGAACGCATCATCTATTGTGATGGCAACGGTAAACTTTGGCAAAGTTTTGCCGGTTTTTATTGCGCTAAGAATGTCGGGTAAGGGCAAGACGTGGTATTTTTCTTTCGAGAGTTCTGCCAAATGTGCGTCAAATTGATCCAACTGAATATTGTTTTTTGGATGACCACTATCGCCAAAGCGATGATACATCAGCACGACAGCGGAATCCGCTGCAAAGGCAATTGTTGGGAAAAAACTCCATAGGATTGCCACGCAGAGAACGAGGAGGGCTCGCCCAAGGTTGCGTTGAGGGGCTATTTGCGGCAAGGAACTAGTCACAAGATTAAGATTAACGCCGTTAGAAGCTCGGCGACAAGTCTATTGCGCAGGCTGGGCGTAGATGCGGCCAGAGAGATGGGTAAAAGAATGCTTGATGATAACGGTTTAAAATTACTTTTTCGAGATGCGCGCTCGCAACGCGCCTGGGCCGACAAATCGGTTAGTGAGAGAACGTTGCGTCAACTATACGATCTCGCAATTTTAGGCCCGACAAGCGCAAACTGCCTTCCAATGCGGCTCGTCTTTGTTAAAAGCCCGGAAGCCAAAAAAAAATTGAAACCTTGTTTGGGGTCCAACAATATAGAGAAAGTTATGGCGGCGCCCGTGACTGCAATTGTAGCCTATGACCTGGAGTTTGCGAAATATCTGCCAAAATTATTTCCACATGCCGATGCTAAGTCTTGGTTTACCGGTAATCCAGGCCTCACGGAAACGACGGCGTTGCGTAATGGATCGATGCAGGGCGCATATATGATTTTGGCAGCCCGGTCATTAGGGCTCGATTGCGGGCCAATGTCGGGTTTTGATCATTCCAAGGTCGACGAAGCCTTTTTCAATGGCACGAGTTATCGCTCAAATTTCTTATGCAGCCTGGGGTATGGGGATCACTCTGCTTATGGGGTTCGTCTTCCTCGGTTCGATTTTGACGAAATCTGCAAGCTGGTTTGATGCGACGGGATTGGTGGTTACGAGAAAGATGCGCATATTGGCCTTGGATAGTGCAACCTCGGCCTGTTCGGCGGCCGTTTTATGCGACGGCGAAATTACGGCACATAGATACGAGGAAATGAGCCGTGGGCAGGCGGAATCATTGATCCCCATGATTGCCGACACTATGTCTGCAGCCGAGTTGGAATTCGACTTACTCGACGCAATCGCGGTGACCGTGGGACCGGGCGCGTATACAGGCGTCCGGATTGGGCTCTCTACTGCTCAATCTTTGGCATTGGCGTCTGGTAAACCGCTGGTCGGTGTAACCACACTTGAAGCTGTTTTCGCAGCTCAAGGCGAGACTTTTACCCCGTGCCTTGTGGCGCTTGATACCAAACGCGAAGATCTTTACATACAATTGTTCGACGCCACAGGAGAGGCTTTAACAGAAGCTCTCGCTGTTGAAGAGAAACAAATTTCCATGGCGGTATCTGTACACGGAATTAAAGTCGTGGGTGATGCGGCCGAACGGGCTGCACGTGCCTTAAACGATGCTGGCATCGCTGCCAAGATGCATTACGGGCCCATGCTACCGGACGCCTCTTGGATTGCACGGATTGCAGCAGGCCGTTTTAGCGAGGGGGCCTTGGTTCCGGTTGAGCCTATTTATCTTCGAGCACCTGACGTTGGGCCGCCGCCTAAGCCCATAGCATGAAATCAATTCTTGTCCGAGATATGGATTTGGGTGAGTTTGAAATTGTCACCAAAATTTATGGAGAAAGTTTTAGTGAACTTTATCCAGAATTTGCAACAGCGTCGCTTTTGCGTTGCCCAGGGGCATGGTGCCAACTGGCGGTTGACGAAGAAACTGGCGTGCCGATAGGGTTTTTAATTGCTCGGATTATCTTGGATGAAGCTGAAATTTTAAGTATTGGCATCGTGTCGGCTGCACGTCGGCAAGGGGCTGCGCAGGGGCTCTTAACTGCAGCCTGTGAGCGAGCCATATCTCTTGGTGCTTTGGCCCTGCATCTTGAAGTGGGTGAAGATAATCAAGGCGCGGTTGCGCTATATAGAAAAATGGGATTTAGATCTGCAGGTATTCGGCCGAATTATTATAGACGCGCTAATTCGCGTCGTGTGGCAGCCATACTTATGACTAGGAACTTGAAATCCAGCTATAAGACCAAATAAACCGGATTTATTAAACTACTTGCTGAATCGAGCATGCATTTGATAGAGTGTTAGTATACGATTACTAAGTAATCGTTGGTAACACGATATGAATACAGGCTATTTGGAAGCATTATCACTTGTCCCGTAATACATGAGGACAGCACCAAGAGCCCGTCGAGAAACAGGAAGTTCATTATGTCCGAATCGCCCCAGGAGGATAAGAAGCGCGAGGCGCTTCTCGGCCTTACGTCAGAAATTGTTGCGGCCCACGTGTCGAATAATACGGTGACGGTCAGCGATTTACCCGATCTTATCGAGCGTGTTTATCGGACGCTGGCGAGTGTAGGGCCTGAGCAAGATGCTCGTGCAGACCGGCCTGTTCCGGCCGTTCCTGCAAAACAATCTGTGACGCCGGACTATATTATCTGTCTTGAAGATGGTAAAAAACTTAAAATGCTAAAGCGCCATCTGAAAACAGCATACAACTTGACGCCTGAAGAATATCGGGAACGCTGGGGCCTACCGCCGGATTATCCGATGGTATCTCCGAATTATGCCAAGCAGCGCAGTAAGCTCGCAAAGGAAATAGGGTTGGGTACGCGCCCCCGACGCGGTAGTGATTTATAAAAAATTAACTGAAACAAAGTAGCACTTGAACGTTTTGCACAGGTGGTCCTCGCCGAAGGCGATAAAAGCGATCTGACGAGATGGTCAAATTCTGGGTATGAGCAGATCTTCGTGTCTTGCGATATGTCGCTGCATTTTGTTGATAGGTGTTGGCTTTTTTATTGTAATTACGCAGACGCCCTGCCTTGTATTGAAGTACAAGATTTCCCAGAAATTGTCATTGTTTTGGCACCGTTGGTGCCATCGCATTATTGGAATGGAAATTGACGTTAGGGGGTCTACCCTCGTATCTGGACCCGCGCTTTTTGTATCTAATCACATTTCTTATCTTGACGTAACGGCGATCGGGTCGGTTGTTGATGGCGCCTTTGTGTCGCGCGCTGATGTGCGGAACTGGCCGATCTTTGGTTTTTTAGCGCGGTTGCAGCGAACAATCTTTATTAAACGCTGCCCGAGGTATGCGCGACAACAGATGCTAGAACTCTCAGATCGGCTGGGTGCCGGCGATCGTTTAATTCTTTTTCCCGAAGGTACTAGCAGTGACGGCAACACGATCTTGCCGTTCAAAAGCACACTCTTTGCCGTTGCTGGAACTCAAGTGGAGGCCCGAACGATTCCGGTTCAGCCAATCTCAATCGCATATACTCGTCTTGACGGGTTTCCTCTCGGTCGATTGCTTCGACCAATTTATGCTTGGTATGGCGATATGTCATTTGTTCCACATTTTTGGCGCCTCTTGGGCTATGGGCGGTTTCAAGTCGAAATAACAATACATGACCCCATTAAACTCGAAGATTTAGGATCGCGGAAGGCGCTCGCTGGATATTGTGAGCGAGAAGTTACACGTGGATTTTCGCGGTCACTGGCGGGCCGTTCCTCGATTACGGCTCAAATTGAGACGAGATTAACGCTGTCGTCAGCCGCTTGAAAGCATTGGTAATTGAATGTTACGATGATTTTGTAAATGTTGAAACCACTGGCGTTAAGCGCTATCCGCATCGATGACCTCTAGGGCAGTAGCCACCGTTGGCCGGGCAAGGGTCTGACGTTGGGCAAGAAGCTCTTCATTAAGACATTTGGTTGCCAGATGAATGTCTATGACTCCACGCGTATGATGGACGCGCTGGCATCGTCTGACTATTCCCCGACCGCTTCCATTGATGAAGCGGATATGATTATTTTGAATACCTGCCATATCCGAGAAAAAGCGGCCGAAAAAGTCTATTCGGAATTAGGCCGACTTCGGCAAGTGCAAGAAGGGCGTATGCAGACGGGTGGTAGTCGGGTTCTCATTGCAGTAGCTGGTTGTGTCGCGCAGGCTGAAGGGGAAGAAATCATTAGTCGCGCGCCATATGTTGATATCGTCCTTGGGCCGCAGACGTACCATCGATTGCCGGAACTTGTCGAAAAAGCGTTGCGAGAAGGTGGCCGGCCACTGATTGATATTGATTTTCCGGCGGAGGATAAGTTTGATCACTTGCCGGAGGAGACAGCGACGCAGGGTGTGTCTGCTTTTTTGACGATCCAAGAAGGTTGCGACCGGTTTTGTACCTTCTGTGTCGTGCCCTATACACGCGGCAGTGAACAGTCTCGGCCTGTTGAAGCGGTATTGGCAGAAGCGCGCCGATTAGTGGGCACAGGCAGTGGCGAGATCACGTTGCTTGGTCAAAATGTAAATGCCTACCATGGTGAGGGCCCTGATGGGAGTGATTGGGGTCTAGGTCGTCTTATTCGAGCCGTTGCGGAAATTGATGGGCTGCATAGAATTCGATATACGACCAGTCACCCGCATGATATGGATGAAGATCTGATACGAGCGCACCGCGATGTCGATCGCTTGATGCCGTTTCTTCATCTACCCGTCCAGTCTGGCTCGGATCGAATTTTAGCAGCGATGAATAGGCGACATACAGCGGATGAGTATCGGAGTTTGGTGGAGCGATTACGTGAAGCGCGCCCGAATTTGGCACTTTCTTCAGATTTTATTGTGGGTTTTCCCGGCGAGACCGACGAGGACTTTGCGGCGACGCTTAGGCTAGTGAGCGACATTGGCTTCTGCCAGGCATTCTCCTTCAAGTATAGCCCGCGCCCAGGGACGCCCGCCTCCGCGACTGCCGAGCAAGTACCGGAGGATGTTAAACGGGATCGTCTTGAAAGCTTGCAACAATTGTTACGCACACATCAGGAGGCTTTCAATCAATCCCAGTCAGGACGTGTCTTGCCAATTTTGATTGAGGGTAAGGGACGGGAAGCCGGGCAACTGGTTGGGCGGTCGCCATATTTACAACCGGTACATTTCATAGCGCCGACGCATCGGATTGGCCAGATTGCCGATGTTCTTATAGCCGAAGTGCTGACGAATAGCCTTCGTGGCGAAATTGTTTTGCCGCCCCTGAAAGGTAATGAATTTTCCGAACTGAGGATTGATTCTTGAGCCCATTGTCGGATTCGGAACGTGGGGGTATCCACGTAAATTTTGAAGATAACCGTCTACTGCCGTTGTTGTATGGTGAGCATGATAAACATTTGGCGCAGATTGAAAATCGGCTGGGTGTTTCACTAATCAGTCGGGGTAATCATTTGGTTATAATGGGTCCGAACGACTCGGCTAATATCGCTCGCCTTGCACTTGACGCACTTTATCGGAAGTTGACGAAAGGGCATTCGGTTGACACTGCTGAAGTGGATGCGGCGGTCCGAATGGCAAATGGTGGCCTGGATTTGGCGAGTGACGACCAGCCGGTTATTCAGACTCGCAAGAAACGCATCATGCCACGATCGCCAATACAGGCTGATTATATTAAGGCAATTGCGCGGCAAGCTCTAGTATTTGGTTTAGGTCCAGCGGGTACCGGTAAGACGTACCTTGCAGTATGCTCAGCTGTTGCAATGTTGAGCTCAGGTCAGGTCAAGAGGATCGTCTTGTCGCGCCCCGCGGTAGAAGCAGGGGAGCGGCTTGGCTTCTTGCCGGGTGATATGCGGGAGAAAGTAGACCCGTATTTACGTCCGCTCTATGACGCACTCTATGATACGATGTCGGTGGAGCAAGTAACGCGACGATTGGATTCGGGCGAGATTGAAATTGCGCCACTCGCTTTTATGCGTGGCCGGACACTATCGGACGCTTTCGTCATTTTGGACGAGGCACAGAATACGACACCCATGCAGATGAAAATGTTTTTAACCCGTTTGGGTGAGAACAGCCGCATGGTCGTAACAGGAGATTTGAGTCAAGTTGATTTGCCGCAAGGCTACAAATCAGGATTAAGCGATGCTTATGACGTATTAAAGGACATCAAGGATGCTTGCTTTATTCGATTTAGCGACGCAGATGTTGTCCGCCATGACTTAGTCGCACAGATAGTGCGCGCTTATGATGCCCGGCGAGTCAAGGAGGAAAACATTTGAAGGGAGCTAGCTCGTCAATCGACGTTGTAATGACGATCGACAATGCGGCTTGGAATGATGCATTGCCGTCGCTCCAATCGCTGGTTAACCGCGCTGCGCCTGCGGTTTGGCATTGGGCTGGTCGCGATTGCCATGCTGAAGCCAGTGTCGTTATGAGTTCGGATTCTCGAATGCGTAAGTTAAATTATAAGCATCGCGACATTGATCGCTCTACGAATGTGCTTGCATTTCCACTTGGCGAGACGATGTGGCCGGATGGCCCGGACTATCTTGGCGATGTTGTTTTAGCCTATGAAACCGTTGTGCGAGAGGCAGCACGTGACGCTAAACCGCTGGATGCGCACGTAACGCATTTGTTGGTTCATGGCTTGCTGCATCTTCTCGGCCATGATCATGAGACGGAAAGTGATGCGGAACTCATGGAGAAAATCGAGGTCGAGATTATTACTTCACTCGGCTACCCAAATCCCTACCGAGAGCTACCACATGGCGTGGAGTAATGTATCATGACCGGTGATCGAATGCGGGATGGAAATAATCGTACTATGGAAACCGCCCCAGATGACGCCAAGCCTCAAGGTTTTTTCCGTGCTCTATTGCGGGGCACTCGATTTGGGCGCAACGGTGATTCAAGTCTGCGAGAGACGTTCGAAGAACTGATTGAACAGCATGAGGAGAATGAACCGCCTGTTGACCCCGTAGCGCGGGCGATGCTTGATAAGGTGCTGACCGTTGGCGCATTGACCGTGTCGGATGTGATGGTACCTCGGGCCGATATAATTGCTGTTGATGTTTCAATTGAGCGGGATGAAATACTAAAATTATTGGTAGAAGAGTCTCATTCTCGGATGCCAATTTATCGGGGAAATCTCGATGATGTCCTCGGGATGATACATATTAAGGACATATTGGCCTCTATTGTGGCGGAAGAGATATTTGATACGCGAGAGCTGTTGCGGAAAATATTGTTTGTGGCGCCAAGTATGCGTGTCCTCGATTTATTGCTTCAGATGCGTCAAGACCGCATCCATATGGCGCTTGTCGTTGACGAATATGGTGGTATCGATGGTTTGACGACAATTGAGGATCTGGTTGAACAAATTGTTGGTGAAATCGAAGATGAACACGATGTGGATGAGGAGCCGATGTTAACCCCGCGGGGGGATGGCACGATTGATGTTGATGCACGCCTTGAGCTGAACGAGTTTGAAGAATCAATCATCGCTATCCGAACGGTGGAAGAGCGCGAGGATGGACCTGATACGGTCGGAGGCCTTGTGTTTAATCTGGCCGGTCGAGTGCCTACTAGGGGTGAGGTCCTTCTGCATGAATCTTCCGGTGTGGAATTTGAGATTACCGACGCGGATGCTAGACGAGTCCGGCGCGTGCGTGTTTGTAATATTTCAAACGATGACGAGAATTCGCGCTGATTACTCAGGCAGCCTTGATTCATGATGGCTGCGCTCAATCGGTTGGCCTACAGGGTTGGCGCATTACGAGGTTGGCGCCGTTGGGGATTCCTCATATTCTTGGGTGCATTTGCAACCTTGGCTTTACCACCTGTCAACTGCTTTCCTGCTTTCATACTGTCGGGCGTAGGATTGGTATGGTGTTTGGTTTATGGACCCAATGGAAGATGGTCGGGCTTCGCTGTTGGCTGGGCATTTTCATTTGGTTACTTCGTCTTCGGCCTGTATTGGATCGGTAATGCGCTGCTAGTCTTTGCCGATCAGCATGCTTGGATGCTGCCGTTTGCATCGCTTGGACTGCCCGCTTTTCTCGCAGTTTTTAGCGGATTGGCCGGTCTTGCGGCTTCTTTTGCGCGCGGGCCCTTGGCGATGGCGTTCGCTGTAACGGCGGCCTTTTCTGTCGCCGATTGGCTAAGGGGCAATATTTTGACCGGTTTGCCTTGGAATCTTTTTGGGCATGTTTGGGCGGGGGTCGACCCACTTCTGCAATCCGCCTCGCTTTACGGTATTTATGGCATGGGTATTGCGGCCCTTCTTACGGCAACGCTTCCGAGCGCGTTAGCATCTTCGCTGCTATGGCAAAGATTTGTCGCAATAATTCTACCTATAGCGATCCTTGGGACGCACTGGGCTGTAGGCGAAATCCGTTTGGCAGGCGTTGGGGTCAATGGGACCTCAGGTGTTGGCATTCGACTGGTGCAGGCCAATATATCGCAACGCGAGAAATGGGCACCTCAACATAGGGCTCGGAATATCCGCGCACATCTGCGCCTCAGCATTGAAAATCGCCCGTCATGGGTCCGACATATCATTTGGCCCGAGATGGCTGCGACACTGTATCTTGAACGGGATTTGAAAAGCAGGGAGGCGCTGTCGAGCGTGGTTCCAGAAAAGGGGCTTTTAATAACGGGGGCCCCGCGTCACAACTGGGAGGGTGGCGTCCACAACGCAATATTAGCGCTCGATGATACCGGTCAAATTGCTGGATACTACGATAAATCTCGCCTTGTGCCGTTTGGCGAATATGTCCCGCTAGCTTCAGTATTGCCTCTCGAAAAGATCACGCAGGGAGCTAGTGGCTATTTGCCAGGCTCTGGTGTGCGAACACTTCGGCTGCCTGGATTGCCAGCGGCCAGTTTTTTGGTTTGTTATGAGATTATATTTCCGGCGAACGTAGTTAACGATTCGGACCGACCGGAGGTTATTGTAAATTTGACAAATGATGCGTGGTACGGTGCAACGTCGGGTCCACATCAGCATTTTTCGAATGCCCGTCTTCGTGCGGTTGAAGAGGGGATGCCGGTGGTACGAGCAGCTTACACTGGCATTTCCGGTGTTATCGATTCGTATGGGCGCGTGCGCGGCACAATTCCACTAAATGTTTCGGGCTATTTGGATTTTCGGCTTCCTGCGCCATTACGGCATGCGCCACTCTACAGTCGCTTGGGTGACACTGTATTTTTTGCAATGGTTGTTTTAATTGTATTGTCAACGGTAGGAATTCACCGTCTTGAAAAAATTAGGTCTGTATAAGTACAGCGGCCCGAGGGCAAGTTTTTACAGAATACGTTTTTAAATTCTGACGATTATTAACTTTTTATCGATAATTCGAAATTAGGTTGGGTGTTGAAAGAAACGGTACTTTCAGGTTTCCAAAGACGGAAAAGCATTGGGGTGTCCCGTTCGACGACCTTTATAATTTAGAAGAGGTCGTGAGTACAGACTTAGATCTTAGTACATTCCCGACGTAACATTTACAGAATTTGCAACTAAAAGAAACACGAAAAATTGCGGCTCGTTTAAGCACATTACTGATTTTACGCTTCGATACTTTGGAACGAGATGCGTATACCTCCATCTCGACTAGGCACACGTTCGCACTCGAATATCAGATAATTAAAAATAACCTAGATCTTTTCGTTCTCTTGACGGCGAAGTGAAAGATTGCGACAAGGGGGCGCCCGTGGAAACAGCATTTTGTGGCGTCTTGGAGCGCCGTAGGTAAGTTCTTTGGCAGATTATTAAGGGGGAAGCGTGAGCAACAGCGATTTTCTTTTCACAAGCGAGTCAGTGTCTGAAGGGCACCCCGATAAAATTTGCGATCGAATCTCCGATGAAGTCGTTGATGTCTTCATGTCTTCGGGTGAAAATTCTCGTGTAGGCTGTGAGACTTTGGTGACGACAAATCGTGTCGTATTAGCCGGCGAAGTTCGTGGGCCGGACAGCATTACTGCCGACACGATGGAAGAACTTGCACGTAAGGCCGTACGTGAGATTGGATATGAACAAGACACTTTCCACTGGAAGAACATGTCCGTGGACTGCTTCGTCCATTCGCAATCAGCGGATATTGCCCAAGGTGTAGATGCCGCCGGTAACAAAGATGAAGGTGCAGGCGACCAAGGACTTATGTTTGGCTATGCGTGCCGGGAAACGACCGCGCTAATGCCTGCCCCAATACATTATTGTCATGAAATATTAAAAAGCATGTCAGCCGCCCGACACGCGGGCGAGTTGCCGGGCATTGGGCCAGATTCAAAAAGTCAGCTAACAATTCGTTACGAGAATGGGCAGCCGACAGGCACCACGTCAGTTGTCGTTTCTACGCAACATGCCGACGACATGGATCAAGATGATATTCGGGAACTTGTGCGGGAACACGTTTTAAAAGTGCTGCCTAAGGGTTGGATGTGCCCGGAGGAGGAATTCTATGTAAATCCGACGGGTAGATTTGTCATTGGTGGTCCAGACGGAGACGCTGGTTTGACCGGGCGTAAAATTATCGTCGATACCTATGGGGGATCGTCGCCTCATGGCGGTGGTGCATTTTCTGGCAAAGACCCCACAAAAGTTGACCGTTCGGCGGCGTATGCAGCACGTTATGTCGCAAAAAATATTGTAGCCGCCGATCTTGCGGATCGTTGCACGATTCAAATTGCGTATGCTATCGGTGTCTCAAAGCCTCTTTCCGTCTATGTCGACACGTCTGGAACGGGGCGGGTTGATGACCGGAAGCTTGCGGCGGCAGCGCAAGAAGCTATGGATTTGAGCCCTCGCGGTATTCGCGAGCATCTAAATCTCAGCCGACCTATCTACGCGCGCACGTCGGCATACGGGCACTTTGGTCGCGAACCCGATTTAGACGGTGGATTTTCCTGGGAATCTACAGATCTCGTGGATGCATTGAAGTCAGCCTTGACCTAAATCGTTTATAAGAAAACTAGTTTTTTGGACCATCGCTCATCCCGTCGATTCTTCGGGCGCCGTCACGGGCGGCGATTGCGCATTGGTCGCGAGCGACTGCTGCGAGATATGCTGCCAAAGCTCCAAATCGTCCTTGCAAATGGTCCCCTGTCACTGGATGGTTTGTTTTCGTGTAATCAACGAACATTTTGGCTTGAGGTTGGTTTTGGTGGTGGCGAGCATCTGGCCGCTCAAGCAAAGGCCCATCCGACAATAGGTTTTATTGGCTGTGAACCATTTATTAATGGCGTCGCGCGCCTCTTGACAATTATTGGACAGGAAAACCTTCAAAATATTCGGATATACTCGGACGATGCGCGGCTACTTATGGATTGCATTGAAGATTCAAAAATTTCTCGTGCTTTTGTGCTTTTCCCTGACCCCTGGCCAAAAAAACGGCATGCCGGAAGGCGATTCGTTAATCCAGATAACCTGGACACTTTGTCTCGTATTTTGTGTGACGGTGCCGAGGTTAGGGTTGCCAGTGATGAAATGGGGTATATCCGTTGGACTTTAAAGCACTTTCGTGCGCATCCGGATTTCGAGTGGATCGCGCGGTCGGCAAAGGATTGGCGAGAGCGACCTTTCGATTGGCCACCAACCCGCTACGAAAGCAAAGCCTTGGTGGAGGGCCGTTCGTGCATCTATTTGAAATTTCGTCGTCGGCAGCGGACAAATACTTCTAAGTCCGAATAGAAATTTCTTGAATCCAAAGAGCAAATCCCGTAAACAAAATGCGTCTGGTGTCATTCAGATTTCATGACGCTGTTTGTGTTGGGTGGGCCGAGCGTCCGCCCTTTTTAGTTGAAGAATATGAACAATACACGAATGCAGGCCGTCAGGGCGTTAATTGCACCGCCTTTGGCTGATATAGGATACGAGGTGGTCCGCGTTATGGCGATCGGTAAGGATCGCCCGACATTACAGATTATGGCGGAACGATTGGATGAAGGCACGATGACGGTAGAGGACTGTGCATTCATCAGCCGAACTGTTTCTGCCATTTTCGACGTCGAAGATCCAATTAATGGCGCGTATACATTGGAAGTAAGCTCGCCTGGATTGGATCGGCCGCTTGTGAGACAAAAGGATTTTGAACGATATTTGGGTTTTGAAGCTAAAATTGAGCTCCACCAGGCCCTAAATGGGCAGCGTCGTTATCGCGGTGTGTTGGCTGGATATGCAGGGGGTCTGGTAACGATTGTTACGGAGAATGGAACAACAGAATTGCCATTCGAAGAAATCGATAAGGCCAGATTGATAATTACCGATGAACTGCTGGCGGCTGGATCGGCCGAAGTAGCAAAGCAAGGGCGAGCGTAGGAAAATGTCGGAAACAGCCGTCGTACAGAAGACCGAATTGTTGCAGGTGGCAGATGCTGTCGCGCGTGAGAAAGCCATCGACCGTGAGCAGGTGCTTGAAGCGATGGAACAGGCTATTCAAAAGGCGGGCCGGTCAAAATACGGCCAAGAGCACGACATTCGTGCCGTTATTGATCGCCGGTCTGGTGAAATTAGTTTGGCGCGATACATTGAGGTGGTCGAAGAGATTGAAAATGAAGTTACCCAGGTGACGCTGGATGTAGCCCATCAGCGTAAGGGCGATGCGGTGATTGGTGAATTTATCGTCGACCCATTGCCACCGATTGATTTTGGCCGTATTGCAGCACAAACGGCAAAGCAAGTTATTGTGCAAAAAGTTCGCGAAGCCGAGCGCGAGCGCCAATATGAAGAGTTTAAAGATCGCGCGGGCGAGGTCGTTAACGGCTTGGTAAAGCGCATTGAATTCGGCAATGTGACTGTGGACCTAGGCCGTGGGGAGGCAGTTTTGCGGAGGGAGGAACTCTTACCGCGCGAGAGTTTTCGCCGTGGCGATCGGGTCCGCGCCTATATTTACGATGTAAGGCGGGAATTGCGCGGTCCGCAAATTTTCTTGTCGCGTGCGCATCCTACCTTCATGACGAAATTGTTTGTTCAGGAAGTGCCCGAGATTTATGACGGTATCATTGATATAAAATCGGTTGCTCGTGATCCCGGTAGCCGGGCCAAAATCGCGGTGTTATCCCATGATTCCGGCATTGATCCGGTCGGTGCCTGTGTTGGTATGCGTGGCAGTAGGGTTCAGGCTGTCGTAGCAGAGCTACAGGGCGAGAAAATCGACATTATTCCATGGTCTATGGATCCAGCAACTTTTGTTGTAAATGCGTTGGCACCGGCTGAAGTTGCGAAGGTTGTCCTAGACGAAGATGCGGGAAAGATTGAAGTGGTCGTTCCCGATGAGCAGCTTAGTCTAGCAATTGGGCGCCGCGGACAAAACGTCCGTTTGGCTTCAATGCTAACCGGCTGGGAAATTGATATTCTTACCGAAGAGGAGGAGAGTGATCGCCGCCAACAGGAACGTCGCGAGCGAAGCGAGCGATTTATGGCTGCTTTGGACGTCGACGATGTCTTGGCGCATCTTCTAGTTACGGAAGGTTTCACTAGTGTTGAAGAAGTAGCCTATGTGCCATTGGAAGACCTTACTGTCATTGAAGGTTTTGAAGAAGAGATTGCACAAGAGCTGCAACTCCGCGCGCGAGACTTCCTCGAGGCTGAGAGCGAGCGACTTGTCGGAGAGCGTCGCGCACTCGGAATCGAAGATGCTTTGGCTGGGGTCGAAGGATTGACCGATGCCATGCTTGTTACTTTGGGTCAGCAGGAGATCAAGACTTTAGAGGATTTTGCTGATTTGGCTGGCGACGAGCTTACTGATCCCGAAGAGGGATATTTGCGTGAACATGGGATTTCTTTGAGTACGGCTAACGATTTGATTATGGCAGCCAGAATTGCCGCAGGTTGGTTCACGGCCGATGAATTGGCCGCGAGCCAAGAAGCTGAAGTAGGAGAAGACGCGAAAGCAGCGTCTGAACCTGCAGCGGTTTAAGGGGGATGTTTGAAGATCATGCTGGCTTCCGCAAAGGAGACCGCCCACGATACTGGTATTATCCGGATTCGGCGCTGCATTGTTAGTGGTGCTTCTCTGGGGCCGGAAGAGTGCATTCGTTTTGTTGTGGGTCCGGATGGTTGTATTGTTCCGGACGTTTTAGGTAAATTACCGGGGCGAGGCCTTTGGGTTCGTGCAAATCCAAAAGAAATATCTACTGCTGTTACTAAAGGTAAGTTTGTTCGAGCCACTCGGCATTCGGTTATTGCACCGGAAGAACTCGCCATACAAGTAGAACGCTTATTGACAAAACGCTGTATCGACCTTATCGCCTTGGCTCGTCGCGCTGGCGAAGCAGTGGCCGGATACGAGAAAGTTAGACTGTGGTTACGTGGTCGGCCGAATCCTTTGCTGGTTATTGCGAATGATGGTGCGAAAAGCAGCCGCGAAAAGATGAAGAAATTTGCTTATGGCGTCCCATTAATCGAATGTCTATGGGCGGCTGAATTAGGTGTCGCGTTTGGGCGCGAAAAGGCAATCCATGTTGCATTGGGTAACTGTGGTTTAGCGGATAAGCTGCAGTTTGAAGCGCAGCGATTGAAGGGTTTTCGCCTGGAAGGGTGAAATGGGGTGACGAATGACGCAGAAAGATGAACAGGACGGAAAATTGACGCTTCGGCGGCCCGGACGCCTTGAGTTAAAAAAGACAGTTGAGACTGGTCAGGTCCGGCAAAGTTTCAGCCATGGACGAACGAAATCGGTCACGGTCGAGGTCAAGAAGAAGCGGACCTTTGAGCGTGGTGCTGGCGGGAACATGCGTGCCGTATCCGAGCCAGCAAACCCTGTTGAAACGCCGGAAGTTGAAGGGGTAAGTATTCCTGATCTTGGGAATTTAACTGAGGAAGAACGTGCAGCACGTGTCCGAGCGTTGAGGGGAGCCGTGCACGATGAGGAGCTTCGCCAGATAGCGGAGTTAGAAGACCAAAAACGCCTAGAAATGGAACGGAAGGCGCAAGAGGAGGCGAAAGAGGCGGAAAGGAAGAAGGCAGAAGAAGAGGAAGCGAAGCAAAAGGAAGCGGCAATGCGAGCGGCCGCTGAAGCGGCGGCTGCTGCCCCTGCTCCGGAAGAGAATGCGGGCGCCCGCACGAAACGGGCGGATAGTGCTCGCGTGGAACCGCGCCGGACTAATGCTGCCGATCAGTCATCCGGACCGTCGCCACGCCGAGCGGGAAAGCAAGATGCGGAGCAACGGCCGACACCGCGCACGCGCAACGAACCGCGCCGACGCGACAGAAAGCTCACAATTACTCAAGCTTTGGATGAAGCGGATGGAGTTGAAGAGGATCGCGTTAGGAGTTTGGCGGCGGTTCGCAGGGCGCGTGAACGCGAACGCCAACGAGCGAAGGAACAACGCGATAGTGGCGAGATGCAAAAGATTGTGCGGGAAGTTGTAATCCCGGATACGATTACTGTATCCGACCTTGCTAATCGTATGGCTGAGCGTGGCGTGGACGTTGTAAAGGCACTGATGCGACTCGATATAATGGCTAATGTTAATCATGTTTTAGATGCTGAAACGGCAGAGTTAATAGTTCAGGAGTTTGGCCATAATGCAAAATTAGTCTCTGAATCCGACGTTGAGATCGGCATTCAAGGCGATGACGATAAATCGGAAGACCTTATGGCCCGACCGCCAGTCGTTGCGGTAATGGGGCATGTTGATCACGGTAAAACTTCGCTGCTTGATGCCTTAAGGGCGACGGACGTGGCGGCCGGAGAGGCGGGCGGCATTACACAGCATATTGGCGCTTATCAGATTGACCTAGCCGATGGCCAACGAATTACATTTATAGATACCCCTGGTCATGCCGCTTTCACCGCGATGCGCGCGCGTGGGTCGCAGGTGACAGATGTTGTGGTGTTGGTTGTTGCGGCAGACGACGGTGTTCAACCTCAAACAATTGAAGCCCTGAATCACGCCAAGGCTGCTGAAGTGCCGATTATAATAGCGATTAACAAAATTGATCGACCTGATTCGGATGCCGACCGGGTTCGCAATGAATTGCTTAATCATGAAATTGTTGTTGAGAAACTGGGCGGCGATGTGCTGGATATTGAAGTTTCAGCGACCGAGAAGATAAATCTTGATAAATTGGAAGAAGCGATTCTTCTACAGGCGGAAATTCTTGAATTGAAGAGTAACCCGGATCGGTTGGCGCAGGGCGCTATCATCGACGCGAAACTTGAGCGTGGCAGAGGTGCTGTCGCGACTGTCTTAGTTCAGCGTGGAACATTGAAGGGTGGCGATGTCTTAATTGCGGGCAATGAATGGGGTCGCGTTCGAGCGCTGATTGATGATCGCGGCCGAACAATTCAATCCGCGGGCCCATCCGAACCGGTTGAGGTGCTTGGCCTCCAGGGCCCCCCATCAGCTGGCGATGAATTCGTTGCGGTTGAGGACGAAGCACGAGCACGTGAGATTACTGAATATCGCAAACGAGCAGAGCGTCAGAAAGCATTAACTGTTAGTGGCCGAGGCACGCTCGAACAAATGTTTGATCAGATCCAGGCTGGTGAGGCGCAGGAGTTGCCGGTAATCATTCGTGGTGATGTGCAAGGATCGATTGAGGCGATTATAGGCGCTCTTGAAAATCTCTCGACTGACGAGGTGAAGGTTCGTGTGATGCATAGCGCGGCCGGAGGCATTACTGAATCGGATATTATTCTTGCGAATTCCTCTGGCGGATTAGTCATCGGCTTCAACGTTCGTGCCAACCCCCAAGCGCGCGAGATGGCCAATCGCGATCATGTCGACATTCGTTATTATTCAATAATTTACAATCTCATTGACGACATGAAGCAGCTAATGGAAGGCCTTTTGGCGCCTGAAGTCCGTGAACGGCAAATCGGCTATGCCGAAGTTCGAGATGTGTTTAGTGTCTCGCGGTCTGGAAAGGCCGCGGGTTGTATGATTACTGAAGGCCTGTTCAAGCGTGGTAATAAAGTACGATTGCTGCGTGATGATGTGGTCATTTTCGAAGGCAGCTTGAAATCGCTGCGTCGCTTTAAGGATGATGTCCGTGACGTCCAGCAAGGTTACGAGTGCGGTATGGCATTTGAGAACTACGATGACATTAAAGAAGGCGATGTCATCGAATGCTTTGAGGCAGAAGAGATCGCTCGAAGTCTATAGTGGGTGAGCGCAAAGGCGCAAAGCACAATATGGCACGAAATAAGAAACCGAGTCTTCGTCAGCTGCGCGTTGGTGAGGAGCTGCGTCATGCGCTTGCAGAAGTTTTGGCGCGCGGTGGACTTCGCGATCCCAAACTCAGGGGGCGAGCCATTACCGTCACAGAGGTTCGGACTAGTCCTGATCTGAAACGCGCGACCGCGTTTATAACGCCATTAGGCGACGAATCCACGGACCCTGAAATTTTGACGGCGTTGGGGCGTGCATCCTCTTATCTTCAGGGTGAAATTGGGCGGCGGGTTCGATTGAAATATACGCCGCGGCTTTCGTTTGAGCTCGACGACCGTTTCAACCTAGCGTCGAAAATCAACAACATTTTAAGGGAGCCGGGTGTGTCGCGTGATCTGGCTGATGGGGAAAGTATTGATGGGACGTCGTAGGCGGTCTGGAAAAGCGATCAATGGTTGGGTCATTCTTGACAAGCCCGCTCACATGACGTCGACATCCGCAGTCGGTGCAGTCCGACGGATTTTTAATGCGCGGAAAGCGGGTCATGCAGGGACCCTTGATCCGCTTGCAACGGGTGTGCTGCCTATCGCACTTGGTGAGGCAACCAAGACGCTTCCCTTTGTCGTTGATACGCAGAAGCATTACCAGTTCACGTTGAGATGGGGAATTGCCACTAATACTGACGACCAGGAAGGTAACCCGATTAAAGAAAGCGCCGTTCGGCCGGGCGAAACTGAGATTCGAAATGTGCTTTCTCAATTTATTGGTGATGTTATGCAAGTGCCGCCAGTTTACTCCGCAATAAAAATTGACGGACAAAGGGCATACGACTTAGCGCGCAATGGCGAAGATGTAGAGCTCGTAGCGCGTTCGATTTATATCGATGCGCTTGAACTTATAGCCATTCAAGATGCAGACCACGCGATCTTTTCTGTCGTTAGTGGCAAAGGCGCCTACATGCGTGGGTTGGCGCGTGATCTTGCCCGCGCTCTTGGAACGGTGGGCCACATCGCGGCACTGCGCAGAACGGCGGTCGGACCATTTCACGAGATTGATACGATTTCACTGGACGAACTTGAATCGTTTGGGCAAAGTCCGGCCGCTTCCGGAGGTTTACGCCCTGTTGAGACCCCGCTGGACGACATCCCGGCATTGGCCTTGACTGAGCAAGAGGCAGCCCGCTTGAGAAATGGACAGGTGGTACCCCTTATCCGGAAGACCGATTTAGAACGCATTTCTGCGTTTAAAGACGGTGAAACGGTACTCGCAACGGCGACGGGCAAACCGGTTGCGCTAACGCGATACAGCGCCGGTGAAGTTCGGCCAGTTCGGGTACTACACATATAATCCTAATGGAGGATGCGATGTCGATTACGGCTGAACGTAAAGAGGAACTTATCAAGGAGTATGCCCAGGCTGCCGGTGATACCGGCTCCGTGGATGTGCAGGTTGCGATCCTCACAGAACGTATCAATAATCTCACAGAACACATGAAAATTCATAAGAAGGATTTCCATTCGCGGCGGGGTTTGTTGATAATGGTTGGCCAGCGCCGCCGGTTGCTTGATTACCTGAAGCGTAAGGAAAGCCCAAGATACGCGGCTTTGATCAAGCAGCTCGGACTGCGCCGCTAAAACTGAACCGTGTTGCAGACCGGCGTCGTTTTACGGTGGTGGGAAAGTTGTGCAGGTGCGCGACAGGCTCGATCCGCCAGGTAGAGCTCGTTTGGAAAGCGATCAATGAAAGACCGAGACACGAATGAACGAAGCACGTCCGGGATGGCCTGGGCGTAAACAGCCGTTGATGTATAGGCAAAAACACAACGGAGATCTGAAGGAATGATGGATGTTTGATATCACACGCAAGGAAATTGAATGGGGTGGTCGGCCGCTTGTTTTGGAAACGGGGAAAATCGCCCGACAAGCGGACGGCGCCGTCTTGGTGACCTATGGCGGTACACAGGTATTGTGTACGGCCGTAGCGAATAAGTCCGTAAGGCCAGGTCAGGATTTTTTTCCTCTGACCGTCAATTATCAAGAAAAAACATTTGCCGCGGGTAAAATTCCAGGCGGCTTCTTCAAACGCGAAGGTAGGCCGTCAGAGAAGGAAACTTTGACCTCGCGCTTGATCGATCGGCCAATCCGGCCGCTGTTTCCGGACGGGTTCCGGAATGAAACGCAAGTTATCTGCACCGTTGTCGCTCATGACTTAGAAAATGATCCAGATATTGTTTCACTCGTTGGTGCGTCGGCCGCCCTCACAATTTCCGGTGTGCCATTTATGGGACCGATTGGCGGCTGCCGTGTAGGATTCATTGACGGAGAATTCGTTCTAAATCCGAAGCAGGGTGAACTCGAGAACTCTAGCTTGGACCTCATTGTCGCTGGAACGCGTGAAGGGGTTTTAATGGTCGAGTCGGAGGCCGAAGAGTTGGACGAAGACACCATGTTAAAGGCCGTCACTTTCGGCCATCAACAGTCACAGGCTATTATAAATGCGATAATTGAGCTGGCCGAGGCATGTGCGAAAGAGCCTTGGGACCTTCCAGAAGCACCAGAGCAATTCGATGCCGTTGCTGCACGGGTCAAAGAGCTTGCAACAAAACCGGTGAGTGCAGCTTATCAAATCACCGTCAAGCAAGAGCGTGTAGAGGCCCTTAGTGCCGCGCGTGATGCTGTAATGCAAGCTCTTGAAGAGGAAGATCTTGATTCCGAGATTGGTGCGTCTGTCTTTAAGAAAGTTGAGAAGGATATCGTCCGAGGCAGTATAATCAAGACAGGGCAAAGAATTGACGGCCGAGACACAAAGACTGTTCGTGATATATCCTGCGAAGTAGGTATTTTGCCGCGGGCACACGGCTCTGCGTTGTTTACGCGCGGCGAGACGCAAGCGCTCGTGGTGACGACTCTTGGTACAGGCCAAGATGAACAAATCATTGATGCGCTTGAAGGCGAATATCGCGAAAGCTTCCTGTTGCACTATAACTTTCCGCCCTATTCGGTTGGAGAAGCATCATTCTTGCGGTCTCCGGGCCGCCGTGAAATTGGTCATGGGAAGCTCGCGTGGCGGGCCATTCGACCTCTGTTGCCTAGTAAAGAGGATTTTCCGTATACTATGCGAGTTGTTTCGGAAGTTACCGAATCTAACGGTTCGTCTTCGATGGCAACCGTCTGCGGTTCTTCCATGTCAATGATGGATGCGGGTGTTCCGCTTGGTAATCCGGTGGCGGGTATTGCAATGGGTCTCATCAAGGAAGAGGATGAATTTGCCGTGCTCTCCGATATCCTGGGTGACGAAGATCATCTTGGGGATATGGATTTTAAAGTGGCTGGTACATCAAAGGGCGTCACTTCGCTTCAGATGGATATTAAGATCACTTCGATCACTGAAGAAATCATGCGTATTGCGTTGGGCCAAGCAAAAGATGGTCGTATGCATATCCTTAGCGAAATGGAAGCAGCTATCAACGCGGCTCGAGAGAGTGTGTCTGACAATGCACCGCGTATCACGACGATGACGATTCCGCGAGATAAGATTCGTGAAGTTATCGGTACTGGTGGGAAGGTCATTCGTGAAATTTGCGAAGTGACTGGTGCAAAAGTCGATATTGAGGATGACGGTACAATCAAGGTTGCGGCTATAGATGGCGAAGCTGGTCAAAAGGCCATAGATTGGATCACAAGTATTGTCGCAGAGCCAGAGGTAGGCACGATTTACGACGGTAAGGTTGTGAAACTGATGGATTTTGGCGCCTTCGTGAATTTCTTAGGGAGTAAGGACGGCCTTGTACACATTTCTGAGCTTGCGCAAGAGCGCGTCGGCGAAGTGGGTGATGTGGTGTCTTTGGGTGACACAGTAAAGGTGAAAGTCATTGGCCTTGATCGTGGCAAGGTCAAACTCTCAATGCGAGCGGTTAATCAGGAGACTGGCGAAGAGATCCCGGTTGAGCCACGACCATCGCGTGGTGATAGAGGTAATCGTGACGACCGCCCACGCCGCGGACGCGCAAGGGCTGACGATTAGGCTGTGTGGTACATTTGCAAATAAAAAACGCAGTGAAAAGATTCACTGCGTTTTTAGCTAATTATCGTCAACTATTCTGGGGTCATAGCCATGCCGACAACATTGTAACCGCAATCAATATAAAGAACCTCGCCGGTCACGGCGCTTGATAGATCGGATAGAATATAGACGCCTGCGCCACCAATATCATCCAATGAAACGTTCCGCCGAAGTGGCGCGTTTTCTCCCTGCCATTTGAAAACGAAACGGGCACTGCCAATTGCGGATCCTGCCAATGTTCGCATTGGGCCCGCGGAAATTGCATTCACCCGAATGCCTTTGTTCCCCAAATCAGCAGCGAGATACTGGACACTTGCCTCTAGGGCAGCTTTTGCGACGCCCATGACGTTGTAGTTCGGCATTACGCGTTGAGAGCCGTCATATGTCAATGTCAACAAGCTACCGCCCCCACTCATCGAACGGGCGGCGCGCCGTGCGACGGCGGTGAACGAATAACATGAAATATCAAGTGTATTTAGAAAGTTATCCCTAGAGGTGTCGATATATCGTCCTTTCAACTCTTCCTTGTCTGAATAGGCAATGGCGTGTACGACGAAATCCAACTTTGGCCATATTTCGGCGACACGGTCAAAAGCTTCATCAATGCTGTCTTGTTCAGAAACGTCGCAGGGTACGACAATTGAAGAGTTAACAGATCCGGCAAGTGGCTTTACTCGTCGGCCGAGCGCTTCGCTTTGATAGGTGAAAGCGAGTTCGGCACCCTGCTGGTGCAAATGATCTGCGATACCCCACGCGATTGAATGATCGTTCGCAACACCCATGATGAGGCCACGCTTACCTGCCATTAGAGGCAGATTGGAGGAAGAACCAAGTTTTGTTTCGTGGGTGTCTGACACAATATAAATGCCGTCGCAGCAGTACGACTAGGATTGATAGCGGCGGAAGACAAGAGACCCGTTCGTCCCGCCAAATCCGAAACTATTGGAGACCACAACGTCAAGGTCCACATTGTCTTCGCGCTCGCGGACGATTGGAAATCCTTCCGCTTCCTGATCCAGGTCTTCGATATTTGCTGAAGCGGCAATAAATCGATTGTCCATCATCAAAAGAGAATAGACAGCCTCATGAACACCGGTCGCGCCCAGAGAATGCCCTGTGAGCGATTTTGTAGAGCTGATCTTGGGGAGTGCGTCGCTAAATACCGCCCGTATTGCTTTAAGTTCGCTGATGTCACCGACCGGTGTGCTGGTACCATGTGTATTAATGTATGATACCTGATCATTTAAACCGGCCAGCGCTAGTTTCATACATCGCACGGCTCCTTCAGAGGAAGGTTGCACCATGTCGTGTCCATCCGATGTTGCAGCATAACCGACGAGCTCTGCATAAATCTTCGCATTTCGTGCTTTTGCATGCTCTAATTCTTCGAGGACGACAACACCCCCGCCTCCGGCAATAACAAACCCGTCTCGGTTTTGATCGTAGGGCCGACTCGCTGTTTTAGGCGTATCATTATACTTCGATGACAGGGCGGGCATCGCGTCAAACAAAAGTGTCATTGTCCAGTCCAACTCCTCGCCGCCGCCCGCAAACATAATATCCTGTTTGCCGAATTGGATCAGCTCCGCCGCATTACCTATACAATGCGTGCTCGTTGCGCAGGCAGACGTAATTGAATAATTGACACCCTTAATTTGAAAAGGTGTGGCAAGTGTTGCTGAGTTGGTGCTCGACATTGTGCGCGGCACCATATACGGACCGACACGCTTTGCTGATTTTGCCCGCAAAGTGTCCCAAGACCACAGCAAATTCTTAGTTGAGGGCCCTCCTGAGCCCATAATTAGCCCGGTGCGTTCATTCGAGACATCATCTGGGCGAAGCCTCGAATCTTTGATTGCTTCCTGCATAGCAATATAATTGTATGCAGCACCGTCGCCTAAGAAGCGCCGAATCTTTCGATCAAGAACCTCTTCGATATCGAGCTTTATTGAGCCGTGTACATGGCTACGAAAGCCAAGTTCGGCATACTTTTCACAAAACTCAATGCCGGACTTGCCGGATTTTAGGGAGTCTAGGACTTCGGTTTTATTGTTTCCAATGCAGGATACGATGCCGAGTCCGGTGACGACTACTCGTCGCATGATGCCACCGTCAGGATTGTTCGCTAGGAGTGAATAGGCCGACGCGAATGTCTTTCGCGTCGTAAATTGGCTGGCCGTCGACATTTAAAACGCCGTCGGCGATGCCCATGACCAGCTTACGCATGATCACGCGTTTTATATTTATTTGGTATGTCAACTTTTTAGCTGTATCGAGGACTTGGCCAGAAAATTTCACGTCGCCAACACTAATGGCTCGTCCCCGGCCAAGTCCGCCAAGCCAACCTAGGAAAAAGCCAACAAGTTGCCACATGGCGTCCAACCCAAGACATCCCGGCATTACAGGATCGTTCTCAAAATGGCATTTGAAGAACCACAGGTCCGGTTTGATATCCATTTCGGCTGTGATTTGGCCTTTACCATAAAGTCCACCTTCAGACGAGATTTGGGTGATGCGGTCCAACATGAGAAAGGGCGGTAGAGGGAGTTGAGCATTGCCCGCGCCAAAGAGGCGACCGTGACCACATTCAAGGAGTTCCTCAAATGAGTAATTGTTTTTTTGTTCAAATGTCACGCCCGGTTCCTTTTCGCCACCGCATCTTATTTTTGCTAACGCTACGTTTAGCCTAGGTCAACGATGATGACAATGCTACGGATCGACTCGCATTAGACGTCCAAATTCGCAACTTTCAGGGCGTTTGCCTGGATAAAGTCGCGGCGTGGTTCTACAAGGTCGCCCATCAAAGTCGAGAAAAGTTCGCCCGCCTCGTCTGCATGGTTAATTTTTACCTGATGTAGCGTCCGGGCGTTCTCGTCCATCGTGGTTTCCCAGAGTTGTTCTGGGTTCATCTCGCCAAGGCCTTTATAGCGTTGTACCCCGATTCCTTTTTTCCCAAGGTCCATGACCCTGTCGATGAGTTCGACGGGACCAGAGATGCGGATCTCTTCCTCTTTTGCGTGGAGGGTTGGGTATCGACCATAGAACCGCTGTAACTTTGGCGCCATTTCATCAAGGCGTCGCCCTTCCACGCTCTTGACTAAGTCGCCGTCAATTTCGCGTCTTTGTGTGACACCGCGTAGCGTTCGACTAAAGATAACTCCGCCATTTGTTTTTGGTTCACCAGTCCAACCCCGTTCTAGTGGGTCTGCGAGCGAATCAAGTCGTTTTGCGACATAATCAGCCGCTTGCTGCGCTTGCTCAGGGTTGCTAAGTACATCGGCATTCAATGCGCCAGCAATTGCAGTTTGTTCTACGACATCTATATCGCCAACTTTTCGGGCAAGCGGCTCAAGCATATGTTTTGCTTTGCTTGCCTCTGATAAAATTTCTTGCAGTTCGTCGCGCCCGACCTCTTCACCGCTACCTATGGTCAAAGTGCAGTTACCGATGGCTTCTCTCATCAAAAACTCTTCCATGGCAGCATCATCCTTCAAGTAAACCTCTGATTTACCTTTCTGGATTCGGTAGAGCGGAGGCTGAGCAATATAGAGAAAGCCGCGTTCAATCAGTTCAATCATCTGACGGTAAAAAAACGTAAGCAGCAATGTACGGATGTGGCTGCCGTCGACGTCAGCGTCGGTCATAATGATTATCTTATGATATCGGACCTTGTCAGGATCAAAATCTTCTCGCCCGACGCCGGTGCCGAGGGCGGCGATCAATGTGCCAATTTCAGCCGAGCCAATCATCTTATCAAATCGAGCTCGTTCCACGTTTAAAATTTTTCCGCGTAGCGGTAAAATTGCTTGATGTCGTCGGTCGCGCGCTTGCTTCGCAGAACCGCCGGCTGAATCACCCTCAACTATAAAGATCTCGCAGTTGTCAGGGTTCCGTTCTTGGCAATCCGCCAATTTACCGGGCAAGTTTGCTATATCCAAGGCGCCTTTGCGCCGCGTTAGTTCACGGGCTTTCCGGGCCGCCTCGCGCGCAGTTGCCGCCTCAACAACCTTTTGGACGATGCCTTTGGCTTCGGTCGGATGCTCTTCGAACCACTGCCCAAGTTTTTCATTGGTAATCGATTCTACAACAGGCCGCACTTCCGAGGACACAAGTTTCTCTTTCGTTTGACTCGAGAATTTAGGATCTGGGACTTTAATAGAAAGGATGCAGGTCAAACCTTCGCGTGCGTCATCTCCCGTGATGCCAATTTTTTCCCGCTTCGCTATACCGCTCTCTGCTGCGTAACTGTTGATTTGCCGTGTCAGCGCCGCACGGAAGCCGGCCAAATGTGCTCCTCCATCTCGTTGCGGAATATTATTTGTGAAACAAAGCATGGTTTCGTGGAAGCTGTCGTTCCACTGCATCGCAATCTCTACGATGATATCGTCTTTGGTACCGCTAATAATGATAGGCGGTTCAAAAACCGGAGTTTTGGAACGGTCTAAATATCGCGCAAATTCTTTTAAACCGCCTGCATAGTGGAATGTTTCAGTCGGAGCATCGGCCTTTCTCGCGTCCCTGAGAACGATCTGAATACCGGGATTTAGGAAGGCCAGTTCTCGGAGCCGATGTTCTAATGTTGAATATTTAAACTCTGTCTGCGTGAAAGTTGCAACGGAGGGCGTAAAATTCACTTCTGTTCCGGATTCACCACTACTATTGCCGACCACCGATAGTGGACTTTCTGCCTTACCGTCATGAAATCTCATGAAATGAATGTGGCCATCCCTTTTGATGGTTAGATTCAATTCGGAAGAAAGTGCGTTGACCACAGAGACACCAACTCCGTGCAGTCCGCCCGAAACTTTATAAGTATTCTGATCGAACTTACCGCCGGCATGCAATTGGGTCATAATCACTTCGGCAGCCGAGACCCCCTCTTCCGCGTGTATATCGACGGGAATACCTCGCCCGTTGTCCTGGACTGTTACGGATCCATCGCCGTTCAATGTGACGTCTATACGATCGCAATGGCCACCCATAGCCTCATCGATTGCATTGTCTACAACTTCGAAAACCATATGATGCAAACCGGTACCGTCATCGGTGTCGCCTATATACATGCCCGGTCGTTTGCGAACGGCATCCAATCCGCGCAAAACTTTGATAGCGTCTGCGCCATAGTCTTCGCCGGCACCCGTTTCGACTACTTGTTCGCTCATTTGCGATCCTCGTGCACTTTCTTTATTGCAATTTTACTTGGCCGTCACGAACGTCCAAAAATTGCGCCCTGCTCTGCATGGCGCTGAATACTGAATGATCAGTTCCGGTTAGCCAAACTTGCGCCCCGAGCTTGAATATTTCTTCGAATAGCGATTCGCGACGATCCCCGTCCAAATGTGCGGCTACTTCATCCAGGAGTAGGAGGGGCGCTGCATTGCGTTCTGCCGCACGGAGTCGTGTATCAGCCAAAACGATTGCGATTAATAAGGCTTTTTGCTCACCAGTTGAACAGAGATTGGCTGGCTGTCCCTTTTCGACGTGTAGCACGCGTAATTCTGACCGATGAGGACCGATTGGTGCCTTGTTACTATCCGAGTTGGCGTTTCGATTTTCAGCTAATGATCTACGCAATCTATCTTCCACTTCCAGCGCAGGATACGTATCAAGCCATGTTTCAAGGTCGCCTTGGATCATAAGAGTTGCATGAGGGAAAAGTCCTCTGCTCACAGCACATGCGCGATTCAAGCGGTCAGCCATCTCCCGCCGTGCTGCAGCTATTGCGACACCTCGCTCCGCAATAGTACTTTCCAATACACTTAACCAAATGTCGTCACCGAACCCGTGTCGTAAAAGTTTGCCCCTTTGACGCATCGCATTTTCAAAAGCGCTTACGCGACCCGCGTGGGTGGTATCAAACCCGAACACGAGACGGTCGAGAAACCGACGACGGACAGAGGGCCCGTCAGTAAAAAAACGATCCATTTGCGGGGTCAACCAAACCGCGCTAACAAAATCTGCTAAAGCCGATTGGCTTTTTGCTCGCGCGCCAGAAATTTGCACAATTCTTTTTTCGTCTGGCGGAAAACATCCCGTGCTGATATCAATCGGACCTTGCATTGTCTCAATGGTCGCAGCGACGGCCCAGCCAACGGTGCCGGCCGGCTTTTCTTGGTTATCAGGCAGTCTGAGTTCAATCTCGGAGAGGCGTGCCTGGCGCAAGCCGCGGCCAGGAGCTAGCAAGGAAATGGCTTCTAGAAGATTCGTCTTGCCAGCGCCATTCGGGCCGGTGGTGACAACAGGCTCTGGTGTCAAGTCAAGCGATAATGCACCATAATTACGAAATCCAGTCAGACGCAACCGTGTAACCGCGAGAGATGCCGCAGACGATGTTGCGGGAAATGTCGTGTTGGCTAGGATGTTGCCTCCTATACCCGCATGGGCATTAGGACGTAAAGCGCACTCGCATCGCTTGCGTCGCGGACGATAGTCGGTGAGGCCGCGTCGGCGACGACAAACTCAGCTTCGCCCCCTTCGATTTGTTGCGCAATATCGAGCAAATAGCGCGCATTGAAACCAATTTCAATTTCAGCACCACTGTAATCGACTTCAATTTCTTCACGCGCTGTGCCACTGTCTGGGCTGGACGCCGTCAGAACCAAGTTGTTGTTTGCTGCAGCCAATTTTACGGCACGTGACTTTTCAGTTGAAATCGTTGCTACCCGGTCGACGGCATCTGCAAAATTTCGGCAGTCCACGTTTAGCGACTTGTCGTTCCCTGTTGGGATAACGCGTTCATAATCCGGGAAAGTTCCGTCAATCAATTTAGACGTTAGCACTGCGTCACCAAAGGCGAAACGGACACTTGTGTCCGAAAGAGCAATGCTTATATCGCCTGAAACTTCATCGATGAGCTTGCGTAGTTCATTAACGGTCTTCCGCGGCACGATGATGCCGGGCATTCCCGCCGCTCCCTCCGGCACCTGCATTTCGACACGGGCAAGGCGATGTCCGTCTGTGGCAACGGTGCGCATGACTTCGCCCTCATCGCCAGTCGTTGTGTGCATGAAGATACCATTGAGATAATAACGGGTCTCTTCCGTCGAGATTGCGAAGCGGGTGCGGTCAATCAGCCCGCGAAATTCTGCTGCTGATAAAACAAACTTGTGTGGTAGTTCGCCGCCATCCGTTTGCGGGAAATCTTCAGTTGGCAAAGTTTGCAAGGTAAATTCCGAGCGCCCAGCGCGCAATGTCATTTGGTCGCCGGCACTCCCTGTATCGAGCTCAATCTGCGCTCCGTCCGGAAGTTTCCGAACAATATCGTACAACGTATGGGCGGGCGCCGTGGCCGAGCCCGGTGTTTCAATGGCGGCGTCCACGCCCTCGACAATTGCAATATCCATGTCTGTCGCGGTTAGCCCGAGCTGACCCGAAGCTGATGTCAGGAGCACGTTTGACAAAATGGGAATTGTGTTGCGGCGTTCGACAATGCTTTGGACGTGACCGAGAGAACGGAATAGAGCGGCGCGTTCGATGGTGAGTTTCATGGTTGTCTTTTTATGCAATTCGAAGAGTTAACAAGTATATTCAGTCCAGGATGCACAAAACGAGGGAGCACCTAAACGTCATTACGCTAGATAAGACACAAGTTATAGCATGAATAGGCAGAATCTGCGACACATTTAGGGGGTCAAACAGCCAAATTTTTGATTTTGGGCGAAAAATCACCCAAATCTGAATTTAAACTTCAAGCATTCGACGCAGCAGCTCGACATCCTCGCCGAAACCGTTGTCTGTAGTTTTAAGCTCTTCTACTTTTCGAACAGCGTGCATCACCGTTGTATGATCGCGGCCCCCGAATTTGCGCCCAATTTCTGGCAGTGACCGGGCCGTCAATTGCTTGGCGAGGTACATGGCAATTTGACGCGGTCTTGCGACGGCCCGCGCGCGACGCGAAGAGTACATTTCAGACAACCGGATGTTGAAATGCTCCGCGACTCGTTTTTGAATCTCTTCAATTGTGACTTTGCGATCATTTGCGCGGAGTATATCGTGGAGTACGTCTTGCGTGGTCTCTAGTGTAATTGGTCGACCAATGAGGTTGGCATAGGCGACAATACGGTTTAGCGCCCCCTCTAGCTCGCGCACGTTCGACGTGATTTTATGGGCGAGGAATTCCAAAATTTTTGGAGGTATACCAATTTTCAATTCGTCTGCCTTGGCTTGCAGAATTCCATGACGAAGCTCATAGGTGGTGGGGTGGATATCTGCCACAAGACCCCAACCAAGCCTTGATTTCATCCGCTCTTCCATACCCTCTAGATCATTTGGCGATTTATCGGCGGAAATAATAATCTGCCGGTTCTGGTCCACTAATGCATTAAATGTATGGAAAAACTCTTCTTGTGTGCTGTCCTTACCCGCAATGAATTGCACGTCATCAATCATCAAAACATCGACCGAGCGGAACTGATCCTTGAACGCGACGGTATCGCGAAAACGGAGGGCGCGGATGAACTGGTACATGAATTTTTCCGCAGATAGATAAACCACTCTTTTTCCTGGCCGTGTTTGACGTATATGCCACGCGATCGCATGCATGAGGTGGGTTTTGCCTAGTCCAACGCCGCCGTAAAGAAAAAGTGGGTTGTAGGGGGCTACCTCTGCCTCTGCAACTCGACGAGCTGCAGCAAATGCGAGTTCATTTGGTTTTCCGACGATGAAATTTTCAAATTTGAAACGTGGGTCAAGGGGCGCGCTGATATTATTCTGCGCTTCTGTTTCTCGTATGGCGGCTGGGCTCGCTACGGGCAAAGCGTTGTTGTCTTGATCTTTATCTCCTGTAATGAATATATCGACGCCCTCAACAGAACTGGCTTCCAAAGTCCATAAACTGACCAAGCGTTCGCTATATTGCGATTCTATCCAATCTCGCATAAAGCGCGTCGGGACAGTGATACGGACCCGGCGACCTTCCAGGCCGACAAATGTCATTGGTTTTAGCCAACTCCTATATGCCACTTCGCCGTATTCGGCTCGTAACCGTCCCCTAATTCTTGCCCACTGCGCTGATAATTTGTCTGTCATCCGGATTGTTACCCTGACCTCTAAGCCCACCGCTTAAATAAGCGCCAGGCATACCCATCGATTGCGGCCATCTCAGTGGCCCTAACTTTAAAACCGTCTTTACAATCTACGAGTGGCTGAAAAGACCACAACGAGTAGAAAGCAGGGACAAAACCATTAACCGATGTGTCGACACACCGATCCTAAACACGATCAAGCCTCAATATAACTTTCAATCCTAGAGCGAATAACCAGCAAATATTCGTTATTTACCGGCAATATTAATTTTTGTTATCTCTCCGCAAATTTAGCGTTGCAGTTTTTTCTGGCTAAGACCCCCAGGACTTAATTTAGCATCTCCCTAGACGGCGAATTAAAGTAGAACTGTACTCAGGGTTAATCAGTCTCGCAACGGGACTGAAAGGAGAACAAGTGAATTAAAATAAAATAAAAGCATTGACTCATCGCGAATCGCTAACCATTCGGCACGAGCTAAAAAAAGCCGCTCGGCATGCGCCGGCGGCTGTTGTAAATCAACGGTGTGTTAATCTAACTACATAGCATTGATTCGCCGTGAGAGACCTGAGAGTTTGCGCCCAATAGCGTTGCGATGAAACGCCCCTTTTTGCGCACCGCGATGCAATTCTGGCATCACTTCCTGAAAGGCCCCTTCCGCCACTTCTTTATTGCCGCTCGCAATGGCTTCTTCCACTTTTCGCAGATAGCTCCGCACGCGGCTGCGGCGTCCACGATTTCGAATACTACGGCGTTCATTTTGACGGACGCGTTTTTTAGCGGCTCGGCTATTGGCCATTTCAAATTCCGTTATTCACAACTAAGAAGCCGCGCGGTATATAAAGCTGTGCAACAGATGCGTCAAGTCTAAAGCCGCAGAAATCAAAGGTTCCCTAGTCACCTTGGGCCCGTTCGGTAAACTGTAAACGTTCAGATTATTGCTTCAAATCAACGTTGCTTGAATTTGGCGGGGCGTTTTTCGGTGAACGCCGACATGCCTTCTTTCTGATCTTCTGTTGAAAATGTTGAATGAAAGACGCGTCGTTCAAAATGGATACCTTCTGCCAAGGTTGTCTCGTAGGCTCGATTTACCGATTCTTTTGCCAACATAACAATTGGCTGTGAAAGGTTGGCAATCTTCGTGGCCGTCGCAACGGCCTCGTCAATTAGGTCGGCGACGGGCACGATCCGGCTAACTAACCCAGATCTTTCGGCCTCCTCCGCGTCCATCATCCTGCCCGTCAGCACCATTTCCATTGCTTTTGACTTTCCAATAAATCGAGGTAGCCGCTGTGTACCGCCCGCTCCGGGTATAGTTCCAATAAGTATTTCTGGCTGGCCAAATTTTGCGTTATCAGCAGCTAATATAAAATCGCACATCATTGCGAACTCGCAACCGCCGCCGAGGGCATAGCCCGCAACGGCTGCAATGACGGGTTTTCGGCATTGCGAAAGACGTTCCCAATCAACCGTGATGAAGTCTTCTTTGTAGACATCCATATAAGTACGGGACTGCATCTCCTTAATATCCGCACCGGCGCAGAAGGCTTTTTCTGACCCTGTTACGATCAATGCGCCAATCGCATCGTTATTTTCATACGTATTAACTGCGTCGGCGATTTCATGGGCGAGGTCGGCACATAGGGCGTTCATTGCCTTTGGGCGGTTGAGAGTAATGAGGCCAACAGGCCCGCGGATTTCGGTAAGTATATGTTCGTAGGCCATTGGGGCGGCTCCTATTCAATATATTGTATTTCTATTTGGACCGCGGGAACAATCGGAATGTGACTGTGACATTGCCACTGTGCCCGCGGCTTTCAATGAGCAGGACTTCATTTGTTCGCTCAAAGGATCCGTCATCGCTGCGCTGCCAACCGAGTGCCGGCATGGTTTCTTGATAAAACCTGTTGACATCGGGACTCGCAACTGCGCCCGACGCACTGATTTCGATCAGCCGTCCGGCTGGTGATTCGAAGAAGTGACCCGAGTTGGAAACAACCCTTAAACCAGGCATTAGCGGCACGTCTTCAAAGCCCGGAACGAATGATTGTGCAAATGCAGGGACGGACAGGGTGGCAGCGACGGCGAACGCAATAATAGAGCACAACAGATCAGTCGGCACTTTGATCATCTCTGATGTTTCCCGCAATAAAAAGTCGACCGGCCAGACTGAACAATGCGCCTTATAGTGCCCCCGCAACCTTCGTGTGGGCATGTTTCGCCTTCGCGATCATACACGCGCCACTTAGTTTGAAAGTACCCCAGTGTCCCGTCTGTTTGGACATAGTCCCGAAGAGATGAGCCTCCATCGGCGATCGCCGCCTTTAATACGTCACGTATTGCTGCTACGAGCCTAGTGGCCCGTTTTCCGGGTATAGAGTAGGCGATGCGTTTCGGGGAGATGGAGGCCCGGAACAGTGATTCGCAGACATAAATATTTCCGAGACCAGCGACTATTTTTTGGTTAAGCAGTGCCGTTTTAATTGGCGTTTTGCGGCCGCGCAAAGCCTCATTTAACGAGACCTCATTAAAGTTATTGGAAAGTGGTTCTGGGCCAAGAGATGCAAGCATCGGGTGAGTCTCTAACTCCTCCGTGGGGATCAAATCCATAAAGCCAAAGCGACGCGGATCATTGAAACGCACGATCGCCCCATCATCTGTTTGAAATTCAATATGATCGTGTTTGTCGGCAGCCAGCGGTGTTTCGCCTGTAATGGTCATGCGCCCCGACATGCCAAGGTGTGCCATCAAGGTCCAGCCGTCATCGAGGTGAGCTAAAATGTACTTAGCCCGCCTGTCGATCCGCTTGATAGTGCGGCCTCGCAATCTCTCCGCAAAGTTCTCTGGCAACGGGAAACGGAGATCGGGTCGCCGTTGCACTACGTCTATGAGCATATAACCCTCAAGTTTGGGGCGCAGGCCGCGGCAAACGATTTCGACTTCGGGTAATTCAGGCATGTTCGGCTGTTCTAGCAAAGCAGATATCTCTAGGCTATCGTTGTAGTCATGAAGCGCAAAGAAAAATTTTTAGATAATGCCGCCGATCGGATGGTCCATTTCGGCTTCCGCGAAGTGGGAATTGAGGAAAAGTCCGGCCTGGTACGCGGCGTTTTTGATAGTGTCGCAGATCGATACGATTTGATGAACGATTTGATGTCGGGCGGCATCCACCGTTTGTGGAAGGCGAGCCTGATCGACCAGTTGCGTCCGCACTCCGACATGCATTTGTTGGATGTTGCTGGGGGCACGGGTGATATAGCGTTTCGCTATCGTGATGCGGGTGGAGGCGAGGTCACCGTCTGTGATATCAACAGGACTATGATCGAAGTTGGGCGTGACCGCGCGATAGATCAAAACCGGCTTGCGGATGCTGCCTGGCTGGTGGGCGATGCTGAAGCGTTGCCGGTCCCCGATTGTTCGTATGATGCATATACAATTGCTTTCGGGCTGCGGAATGTGAGTCGGATAGACGAAGCACTTACTGAAGCTCACCGTGTCCTTCGTCCGGGTGGCCGGTTTCTTTGTCTTGAGTTCAGCCAGGTTGTAGACCAAGGGCTCGCAAGTTTTTACGATCGGTTTTCCTTTAGTATCCTGCCTGCGTTGGGGCGGGTCATTGCAGCCGATGCAGGCGCCTATCGTTATCTAGCGGAAAGCATTAAACAATTCCTGTCTCAAGAAGAACTGGTTAGACGCATTCAAGCGGCCGGTTTTGAACGTGTCTCTTATCGCAATATGACCCGCGGTGTCGCGGCAATCCATGAGGGCTGGCGAATCTGACGGTGCGATCCGTCGGCTAAGCTAAGATGAAGCAAATGACCCTTGGCCTCACTCACCCTTTTCGATTGATTCGAGTTCTATGGATTCTATCGCGCCACGGTGCTCTATTTGCCCTCCACTCCTTCAGCGCTCCTGGATGGGTTATTTGGTTTTTGCGATTGATTGAAGCCAAGAAAGAGGGTGTATCGCCCGGTAAGCGTTTGGCAGATGCGTTTCAATCCCTTGGCCCCACCTTCATTAAACTGGGGCAGTCACTCGCAGTTCGAGGTGACCTTATTGGAGATGAAATTGCCGGTGAACTCTCGGCACTGCAAGATGCGTTGCCAGCTTTCTCTGCGTTAGAAGCGAAGTCGACGATTGCCCGAGAACTTGGTTTTGAGGTCGAAACTGTGTTCAGTTCATTCGATGAAACGCCGATTGCCGCCGCTTCTATAGCTCAAGTACATTTTGCAGTGACGACGGAAGGCGATAAAGTTGCGGTAAAAGTTTTAAGGCCCGGCATCGAGAATGATTTTAGGCGAGACATCGAGTTTTTTTATTGGCTGGCTCGACACTTGGAACGGTTATTTCCAGGTCTGATACGCTTAAAACTGCTCCGGATCGTAGAGAGTTTTGAAGAAACAGTGGCACTGGAGATGAATCTGCGATTAGAAGCTGCTGCTGCGTCGGAGCTCGCTGAAAACTTTTCAAATGATCCCGGTTTTCGTGTTCCGGCCGTTGACTGGAATCGAACTGGGCAAAGGGTTCTTACGCTTGAACGCATTGATGGCATTCCTATCGATGAAACCGAGCGGCTACGACAGGCAGGCATTGATCCAAGCAAGGTTTTGGCCAGTTCCGCCCATGCCTTTTTCAATCAAGTTTTCCGCGACGGTTTTTTTCACGCTGATATGCATCCAGGTAATATGTTCGTCGGTGTAGACGGCGTTCTAAGTCCCGTCGACTTTGGCATTATGGGCCGACTTGATAAAAAGACGCAGAATTTCCTGGCAGATATGCTCATCGCGTTTTTAAACCGAGACTACCAGCGAGTAGCTGATGTTCACTTTGCCGCTGGGTATGTGCCGGCATGCAAATCCTCAAGTGCTTTTAGCCAAGCTTGCCGAGCTATTGCGGAGCCGATTCTTGGGAAGCCGCAAAATGAAATCTCTGTTGCGAAACTGTTGGGACAGCTCTTCCAGGTGACGCGGACCTTCGAGATGGAAACTCAGCCCCAATTGCTTCTTTTACAAAAAACAATGCTTGTTGCCGAAGGAGTCGGCCGAAAGCTTGATCCAGAAACGAATATATGGACTCTAGCAGAGCCATTGATTGAAGACTGGATCTTCGAACATCGAGGGCCGGAAGGACGGATGCGAACATTGGCCAGCGAGCTTGCTTCGCGCGCGGAACGGTTACCCAATCTTCTAGCGGCGGTCGATCAAATGACGGATATCATCACGGTGGATGGTCTCCGACTGCATCCGGATACGATTAACGCTTTTCGCCCAAAGGAAACGGCCTCACGCTATTGGCGATATGGAGCAATATCTGTGGTAATTTTGCTGATAGCATCTTTTCTAGCTAAATTTGGATTATAGTCAAAAGCTCTATACAGCTTGTAAGGGGGCAGGTGGAGAGCTAAATACAGTTTTTATTGTAAAGCTACCATTCTCCCGGAAGGGAAGCGGGTCATGATTGCAGGAAAGCGGATACTCCTGATCGTCTCGGGGGGAATCGCGGCATACAAGTGCTTGGAGCTTATCCGTCGTCTCAGAGAACGTGGTGCAAACGTACGTTGTGTTCTGACGGCTGGTGGTGCGAAATTCGTTACGCCGCTGTCCCTTTCGGCCTTGAGTGAGGATAAGGTGTATACTGACATCTTCTCTCTAACGGATGAAGCTGAGATGGGACATATTCAATTGTCTCGTGATGCAGACCTTCTCCTTGTCGCTCCGGCAAGCGCGGATATTATAGCTCGAATGGCTGGTGGTCTCGCTAATGATTTGGCGACAACCGTGCTCCTGGCAACGGACAAGCCGGCGATGTTTGTTCCAGCCATGAATGTTCGAATGTGGGAACATCCGGCAACGCAGGCAAACATCCAGACGCTTGAGTCGCACGGATTATTACGCATCGGGCCGGCTTCCGGTAATATGGCTTGTGGCGAATACGGTTTGGGCCGGATGTTGGAGCCTTTAGAGATTGTGAATGCTATTGAAGGTTTCTTCGGTATAACCGACCGTCCGCTGGCTGGCCAGCGTGCCCTGGTGACCAGTGGGCCGACACGCGAAGCTATCGATCCGGTCCGTTATCTATCAAACCACTCTTCTGGAAAACAGGGTCATGCCATCGCGTCGGCGCTAGCGGTCTTGGGGGCGGAAACATCCTTGATTACAGGTCCAGTGGCGCTTCCGGATCCTGTCGGCGTGAATGTGCTCCATGTCGAATCGGCCACCGAGATGCTCTCAGCTTGTCAATCCGTTTTGCCGACTGACATTGCCGTCTGCGCGGCAGCCGTTTCCGATTGGTGCGTTGCCGATGTGGCATCGGAAAAATTGAAAAAAGATAGCATTAGCTCACCACCACTTGTGTTGACTGAAAACCCGGATATTTTGAAAAACTTGTCAATGGCTGAAAACCGTCGACCGGGCCTAGTCGTTGGCTTTGCCGCGGAAACGGAAAACGTCATTCAAAATGCTGTTGCCAAACGAATTCGTAAAGGTTGCGATTGGATTTTGGCAAATGATGTGTCGCCTGCGACAGGTACCTTTGGCGGTGATATGAACACCATTCATTTTGTTGATGATAAAGGCGTGGAAGACTGGCCGCTGCTTTCAAAGCAGGAAGTCGCCGACCGTCTTGCGTCCAGAATAGCTGCACATATTGGAGGTAATGAATGAGTCGAGTGACGGTCGATGTCCTTCAATTACCGCATGCTGCCGATTTACTATTACCAAAGTATGCGACGGCGCAAAGCGCCGCTGTGGACCTTCTCGCAGCGGTCACGGACGATGTTGTTTTGGCTTCTGGTGAACGTACATTGATACCTACGGGGCTCGCCATCGCGTTGCCTAACGGATACGAGGCACAAGTTCGCCCGCGGTCAGGTTTAGCATTGAAAAATGGCATTACCTTGCTTAATTCGCCCGGGACAATCGACTCGGACTACCGGGGGGAGATCGGGGTTATACTAGTGAATCATGGTCAAGAGCCTTTCACAGTCTGTCGTGGCATGCGAATTGCGCAGATGTTGATTGCACCGGTCACGCGAATGGATTGGAACACCGTTTCGTCACTCGATGAAAGTGAGCGGGGCATCGGCGGTTTCGGCTCGACTGGTGTTACTGCGGATTAATCGCGCATACGTATCGCCAAAGAGATGGCTCTGTGAACTGCATGTCAAACAGTAAACTTCCAAGGACCGCCATTGTATTTCGGTTGGTCCACTTTCGGTTATGGTAAATTGAGTTGTGGTGTTAGAAGAGATGACCGGATTGTTGATCTTTGCTATGCTGACACCTTTTTAGAAAAGTTATTTTGCAACGCCGGTTTTCGATAAATTGTGGATAAAATAATGGACGAAATCAGCGACGAACAGTTACTGCGTTATGCGCGCCATGTGGTCCTAAAAGAGGTTGGTGAGGAAGGGCAAATTAAATTGCTCGAATCCAAAGTGTTGATTGTTGGTGCCGGTGGTTTGGGTTCACCTGTACTAATGTATCTTGCTGCTGCAGGTGTGGGTACGCTTGGTATTGTTGACGATGATATCGTCGAAATTACGAATCTTCAGCGACAAATTGTTCATGGAACTGAAGATATCGACCGGCCGAAAGTCGACAGTGCGGAAGAACGTCTTCGTTCGATCAACCCAGAAGTTAGAATTGTTAAGTATCCCTTCCGACTTGTGCCGGAGAACGCGATTGAGCTGATCTCGCAATATGACATTGTCCTCGATGGTTGTGACAATTTCGAGACTCGCTACATGATCAATGATGCCTGTTATATGGCGAAGAAAATTTTAATTTCAGCTGCATTGCTGCGTTTTGAAGGACAGATAACCACAATTAAGGCTTTTGAGGTTGGTGAGGCACCATGCTATCGCTGCATCTTTCCAAATCCGCCAGCCCCAGGGGCGGTGCCGAGATGCGAGCAGGCAGGCATTTTTGGCGCCGTTGCCGGCGTACTTGGGACGATGCAAGCAACGGAAGCTCTAAAAGAGTTATTAGGCCTGGGTCGAAGCTTATCGGGGCGGCTAGTGCTATACGATGCGATGAATTCGGATACGCGCAGTTTAAAAGTAAAACGCGATCCGGGGTGTGCGCTTTGTGGCGATCGGCCAACGATCTCCAATTTGGGAAGGATGGAAGCTGCTGAATAGGGCTAGAACATTGTTTAGAGGACCCGGTCTGGAGGTTTGTGGCTGTCCGCAAATGTCTTAATATTCACGATTACCTTCTCACCCATATCGATACGCCCTTCCAGGATTGCTGATACCAGATGTGGGAGTAGTACAACGCTTTCCAAGCTCACTAGTTTTGGATTCACTGCAGGCTCATGTTCGAAGACATCGAGACCAGCTCCTTTGTGACTGTAATATTTAACTTCTTTGTTGCGGCAAAAATCGATGTAATTGATACCGGTGCCGAAGATGCGATAAGCTTGAGGTTATCTCCCGCCTGCGACAAAATCGTGCTATCGATTCGGTTGGTGACCGTGGGCATTAGGATGTCAGCTACGTTGACGGCTTTGGAGAGTTCCGCTTGTGACATCGGTGTGTCCTCAAGGTTGAGGCGAGTCTCGAAAAGCTCCATCATCCGTGTTTCTATAACGTTGGGAGGCTTGCGAGTAACAATGTCTAGAGGCTTTTTTTAAGTTTATGCCTAGTTTTAACGATCACAATCCGTTCCCATTTACACGGGCCTGCTTTACCTTTGTCCGGTGTTTGGAGGCTAGTTTGATATCGCTTAGATTTGGTTTTGTTTTGCTCAACCTATGTGGAATGTGGCTTCTATTGTGTATTCCCAGTTTCGTTGCGAATGCTGAGGGACTGTCTAAATCTGTTTCTACGCAGTTGGCGAAGTCCGAGGATCCGCTTCGGGCCCGTCCAAAACAGGCGACACAGCGTCGGTTTGTATCGCTCCGTTCTAATGAGGTGAATGTTCGAGTAGGTCCAGGCGTACGTTATCCGGTGAAGTGGGTCTTTCGGCAGAAAGCGATTCCGGTTGAAATTGTTCAGGAATATGATACTTGGCGGAAAATTAGGGACTGGGAGGATGCAGAGGGTTGGGTACATCGCGCTATGTTGTCGAGTAAGCGCAGCGTTATTTTCAGGGGCCGCACAACTACTATGCGTCGTCGCTCGAGTGATGATGCGCCAGCCATTGCCCGCGTGGGCCATGGTATGGTTGGCCATTTGGAACAATGCACTCCCGCTTGGTGTCAAGTGGAGGTCGACGGTTATAAAGGCTGGGTTCGCCGAGGCGGGCTATGGGGAGTTCGGGCAAGTGAAGTCATTAACTGAAGTCTTTGCTTAGCGCGGCGCGTGTTGCTTCGGGCATGACAGAAATATGGGCATATCGTTCATGTTTAAATCCGACGAGGATTTGGGTACCCTCTTTCTGGAATTCTGTGATTTGTGCTTTGGGGAATGGAAAGTGAAGAAATTGGACGGATGATGCTTTTCCGTCCGCGGTTGTTCGATCTACATCAACCTCTGGAACGCCGGCGATAATTTCACCAGCGAATTCAATCGTCATAGTTTCTTCGACACCACCAAGCTTGGAGAGAAAATTGTTTCGCCGCACTGGCTCGTCGATTTCGAACATAATTGTACAAACTAACTCTTGGCCTTTTGGAATCAGAGGATTGTATGCTGCTAGCTCGTCAGCGATCTGTTCT
>PBOZ01000099.1 GCA_002724555.1 Rickettsiales bacterium | reverse complement strand
TGATCCAAGTTTCACTCGTTCAGTGATACCAGCTAACCAGGCGAGGGTTGCTAGAACGTCTAAATAACGCTCACCGCTACCCTCAGCATAGTCCGGTGGTATGGCGATATGATCCACGAACCAGAAAGTATCAAAACACATCTCTTCTGCCACGCTGGCGTAACCCGCAATGATGTCGCGTGTGGACTGGGTACCCATAATTCGGATGACGACGCCAGTCTTCAAAAATCACTCCTAATTAGCTGCGGAAGATGGTCGACTGATCAGTTTCCAGATGCTGGGTACTTCGCCGACAGGCACTTCGATCAAAGCCGGCCCTGGCGCTGTATCTGCTTCCTGCAGCGCGGTCCGCAGGTCCTCGGGCGTCTCCGCACGTAAAGCGGTCATCCCGAAACTCCGACCAAGCATCTGCAAATCTGGATTATGCAGGTCCACGCCAATATAGCGCTCCCCATAGTTATCTTTCTGATAGCGCTTTACGTTCCCGAAAGCTCCGTCATTGAATACAATTGTAGTCACGTCAATATCGTGGGCCACCGCAGTAGAGAGCTCTTGCACATTAAACATAAAGCCACCGTCGCCACTGATGCAGAATACCTTTTTGTTGGGGCATGCCACTTTGGCTCCCAAAGCTGTCGGCAATGAGAAACCTAGTGTTGCTTGATAGCCCGGCGTAATCATAGTGCGCGGATAATAGACCGGCATCCAATTCTGTAAGAATGTTGCCATTTGCGTGACATCAGTGACGCATATCCCGTCTTCCGGCAGTGCTTCCCTAATAACCTCTGCGAAACCGAATTGAGGTTGCAACTTGGCGAGTTTATCAAAGGCGAGCTGTTTGGAGGCCCGTAACTCCTCCGCACGCGATAATCGCGTGATGTTATAGCTGGGAAGACGGTCTGCAAGAACATCAAGTGCGGTCGCAGCTGGCTGAATGATAGTCACATCCGCAAGACGCGGCATCTTTGCCTGATCGGAGTCAATATCGATGCGCACTAACTTTACCTCGTCCGCACGACCCCATGATAAACCTGGAGCTGAAAAACGCGTGCCAACGACAAGAGCAACATCCACCTCATCCCATAATTCCTGGCCCGAAATTACAGGTTGCGCCAAATAGTGTGTGTCGCTCACAGCGCCGCGTCCTGTCCGGCTCATGATTACTGGAGCTTCCAGCAACTCGGCAACCCGGAGCAATTCCGATTCTGCCCCAAAGACACCGCTTCCGACGAAGATGGCAGGTTTTTCGGCAGTGCCTAGCATGTGCGCCGCCGCCGTGAGAGCGTCGTCTTGAAGTGCAGAATCATGGCGATAAGATTGCACGTCCCGCAGCATGACGTCCCCAACCTTGCCCATAACATCAGGTGCCATCTCAAAGACCACTGGTTGATGACGCTCGCTTAACATTTGATGAAAGGCTTCATTCAAAATATCCACTGCCTCGCTTGGCGATTCGGCACGCCCAACCCATTTAACCACGCCCCGCATTGCAGCTGTCTGATCTCGAATCTCATGGGTCATTCCCATACCGCCGCCGATTTGGCCTGAAGGTATCTGACCAGCGATGCAAAGCACCGGGGCGTTGGAGCCCGCTGCCGTCGCGAGGGCAGCTCCAGTGTTTAATAAGCCGGGGCCAGGCCCCACGATACAAGCCCCAACACGTCCACTTGCTTGCGCGTAACCGAGCGCCATATAGCCTGCCGCTTGCTCGTGACGGGTGTGAATAGTCCGGATCTCATTACGCGCTTCGTAAAGAGCGTCGAAGGTATTATCAAGCTGAACACCCGGCAGGCCAAATATTGTATCGATGCCTTGTCGCTTTAGCGTACCAACAATCGCTTGGCCGCCTGTCATTTTCTCTACCATGCCTATTCCTTCTTATTCCTCATTAATACCGGCGTAAAATTTTGATATAACCCCCTTGGTGTCGCGAAGTTCGGACAGTGGTTAGCGAACACAGAATGCATTACCGTTCGCTAATGTATTCTCGAAATCATCCCTATTCAGATGTAAAAGAGGCAGACTTGTGGAGCGGATATCCGCGACAGAATGATTAACTACCGGAAGGTAACTTCACCGTGAAATTGGGAAAGCCGTCTGGACGCCTCCAACTTGAGGTATATTAATTCTTTGTAGGCGGCTGAGGTCGTGAAAAAACAAGTTCTTGATCCGTCGATGCGTTCTTATCGAAGTAATAACCATCTGAATTAAAATCTCTTAAACCCTGAGCTTGGTCGACGCGATTTTCCATGATCCAGCGAGCCATTCTACCCCGTGCATGTTTGGCGTAGTACATAAGCGACCGAGCCTTACCATTTTTTACGTTCATAAATTTGGCGCCAACTACCGGCTGCCCAAGCGCTTTGATGTTGACCGCCTTGAAATACTCATTTGAGGCGAGATTAATGATAGTTGAATCTGCATGGCCAGAGAGATCCGCTTTCAAGCGATTCGCAATTCGGGCACCCCAAAAATCGTAAAGCGATTTGCCACGGCTATTCTCCATTTTAGTGCCCATCTCAAGGCGATATGCCTGTATAGAATCCATAGGACGTAATACACCGTAAAGGCCCGAAAGAATACGCAGGTGATCCTGTGCATAAGTCATTGCATCCACCGACATAGTATCCGCCTCTAAACCCCAATAGACATCGCCGTCGAATGCTAGCCCTGCTGGCTTGGCGCTATTGCTTTTTTTCTCAATATTAAAGGCCTGGAATCGTTCATAATTTATGGCAGCAAGATTATCGCTTATATGCATCATGCGTTTCAGATCGTCCGCCGTCTGTTTCTTGGCCACGACAGCAAGCTCTTTAGTATCCTCAAGTAAGCGGGGTTTTGAGGGCGGCACGGCTAAATTAACAGGATCCATATTCAATTTTTTGGCGGGAGAAAGCAGTGTAAGCATAATTTATCCTTTCCTCCTAACATCAACCTAGTCAATCCAAGTTCGTATGCGTGGGTTCTTGAGCATATGGGACTCAATCCTAGCGTCAAGAAACCAAAACTATTTTTATAAATTACTTATAAGGAAAATAGATTCGAAAGGTTACGGAAAAGGTGTAACCGACCGTCCAGTAATAGGTGAGTTAATTTCGCAGCCAATTCCAAAAAACCAAATTCAGCGGATCTACAAAATAACAGCCTATATGTAGAGGCTTAATTCCCGGTCTTGATCTCATAAGTGTCGTGCAGCTTACCAAGCTCAATCATCGAACGGATTTTTTCCACTTGCGCTTGGGTAAGTATCGTTCCTGCTGACAGCAACAGCGCCCCGTCGGTATTATTCAAATCCGACCAAAGTTCATGTCCCTCTCGAAGAGTCGAGGTACGGACAGTTTCGATTCCAGCCCCGCTTGGACCGTTCTCTTCCAATTCGATGTCTACCGGTTCATCCGAAGCAGCATCGTGGACCAATAAATGTTGACGAACCAAATCTAATATTTGGGGATCAAACCACCCCTCTCGCATATATAATTTTTTTAAATGCTCCATGCTTGGTTCGTCGTTCCCAACAGCTTCCAGGAAAGCATTAAGAATTCGAAGCAATCTGGCTATAACCGGAATTTTATCGCCTTGCGCAGAATCATCGGGAAAGCCTGACCCGTCAAAGTTCTTATTTTGGTATAAAATTGCCTGACTAATTGTCTCCATTCGCGGGATATTACGCAGCAAACGACTTCCAACCCCCGGTGCCTCAGCAATAGTCTCTTTTTCTTGTTGAGATAAAGAGGCGCCTTTTTTGTGTCGTGCCAAAACATTCGCTGGCACAAACATTTGCCCGAGAGGCGCTAACATTATTGTAAAATCCAACTCCCAACGGGTAACACCAGACAAATGTGGCAGAAGAATATTGGCCCAGTTACTAATCTTTCGCGAATTTATCGTCGTTGATGGGTCTGTCAAAGACACGACATCTGACAGCAGTTTGATGGAGCCTGCCAGCGATGTCTCCAATAAATTTTTTTCACGGACAAGAAGCCTATGATGAGCCAGCCCCTCCCCTATACTCTCGACCAAAGCTTCTGCCGTGCAGGGTTTGTTTAAGAAACCAAAGACATGACTCTGATTAATTGCCTCAACCGCACAGTCTTGTGAGGCATTTCCGGTAAGCATTATGCGGGTAGTAGTTGGTGATTTCTTGCTAAATTCTGCAAGAACTTCAACACCTGTCATCCCCGGCATTCGCATGTCACAAACAACGACCGCAATCTCGTTCCCGTTTTCTAAGGTTTCCAAAGCCTGCTCACCACCAATAGCTGTCAGGACATCAAATTTGCCACGGAGCTGACGGCTAAGACTGGTCAGTAATCTTTCCTCATCATCGACCAGTAAAATTTTTTCATTTTTGTTCACGGTAAAACTTCTCGATCAAAGGATTTAGAGGCACTACAAATATCTATCCAAATGGGGATACGATCCAGCTTGCCCAAATCTCGAATATACGGCTCATTCAGCATACCTCCGTCTTGTTTGAACGTTTGCCTATTCTTAGCCTCAGACAAATAATCAAGCAGGCACTTTGCCACGTAGACGGCGCTAGCCGCATTAAAAGTTTTCTCTCTTAACTTTGATGGATCACGTTGATGCAATACCGACTCAACTATTAGATCTGCGAAACCCCATAAGCCCAACAAATAAGCGCCTACTTCAAAATGAGTTGTTCCAAACAACATCTTCTCAGCTTCTGAGATCGCCGTCGAGTCTACTTGCAGTCTTTGAAAGTACTCCTTCACTTCATCGTTTGTGTCCAATAAAAACAGTACGCGACCCAATTGGCTTAGCAAGCCACCACAAAAAGCCTGTTCAACTTCAGGCAAATCGAGGTTTTCGCTCAACGCAATCTTTTTTGCGAGCGTAGCGATCATCATCGATTCCTCACTGATCCTTTGTATCTGTGATGCTATTTCTAATCTAACATTCGCGAGCGTTAAAAAACCGTCAACTCCCACAAGACTCGCAATTGTTTCTAAACCTAAAAATTGCACAGCTTTCCTGATGCTTGTCATCCGCGTTGGTAAGCTGAAATATGCCGAATTTGTAAGCTTCATAATCGTTGCTGACATTCCCGGATCACTCTCAATGATGGCAGAAATTGAGGCTAATGTGGCGGTTGGCTTAGATATTTCCTTTACTAACCTATGATAAACGCTTGGCGAGCTGGGGATATTTTTGATGCCCGTGACAAATTTGAGTAAGTTCGGGGAAGCTAAATTGACGCGTAACTCAATTGAACGATTTATCGCTTCAACAATTCCTTGAGAGTCGCAAGGCTTTGCCAAAAATTGGTGCGTTGCACCCACCGCTTTCAGTATACTTTCATTTTCCGCATAGCCAGAAAGCATGATCCTCACGATTTCTGGATAAAACTTCTGTATCGCCTCAAATAATGCCGCTCCAGACATTTCTGGCATCCGCATATCCGCTACAACAACATCGATGTTATCCCGATCAATACGCGCTAGCGCCTCCCTGCCGCTATTCACAAAATCCATATCCCAATCTTCCCGCATGAAACGCAGCTTTCGTCGGAGGCCCTGCAACAACCGGATTTCATCATCAACAAAAAGGACTTTTAATCTATCGGATGACATAAAGTATTAACTCCCGCCTTAGCACTTAGATTGCATGGAGCAACTTAAAAATGGTGTCCTAACACAAAATTCACACATTGGAATGATGACGTTAACAATAAAAAATTGTTTTATCTTCAAGGCCAAAGTCTAGTTATAAATTATGCGGCTATCCTTGGTGCTCCCAACAAAAACATCGGTTGATTTCAGCTTCTACTATTAGGAAAGCGCAAAAATATAATCTCTTTGGCACCGATGCTAGCATTTCGAGTAGTTATATAATCAAGCGTCATAAAACAATCGTCGTCTCGAACCAACGTCTGTGGGTATTGCGCAAAACCATGAATTGCGTCTTTTAATGTCTTTGAAAGTGACATGTAAATTCCGCATTTAAACGATTTTTAGGCCTGTAAAATTTTCCCAAACGGTAGCTAAAGACGAAATGAAAGCAATGTTAGCGATTCTCCGCCAGTAGGTTGAACATACCAAAATGAGAACCTTACCACTCTGGATTTTAGCCAATATCGTGTTGATGTATGACATAACAGTAATGGCATTTGACGAGATACATTTTAAGCAATTCAAAAACCTAAATGTCTGTGCAGGCTGCGACCTAAGTAATTCCAATTTTAATAAAGCTGACTTGCGGCAAGCCATTTTAAGCCATGCAAACCTGAAAAAATCGGCCTTGCGTTTTACTGACTTTCGAGGCGCAGTATTAGAAGAATCACGCTTAGGCGAAGCGGATTTGAGTGGTTCAAACCTTCAACAAGTAAATTTAAAAAATGCGAACTTAGAGAAAAGTATCTTGCATTATGCGAATCTAAGCTCTGCTAACTTAGAGGGAGCTCAATTACAGGAAGCAAACCTAAAGGGTGCGAATTTAGCGCTCGCTAATTTGAGTAAAGCCAATTTGCGGCAATCTAAATTAGTTAAAGTGAATTTAAAGGGTGCAAATATGAATGGCGCGAATTTTCTCAAAGCAAACCTAGTCAAAGCCAATCTAAGGGGAGCAAAATTACAGGGTGCAAATTTCGTAAAAGCAAAACTAATTAAGGCTAATTTAAAAGGTGCGAACTTGAGATATGCGAACTTCAAAAAAAGCACCCTAGATGAAGTTAATTTGGTTGGAGCTGACTTAACACATTCGGATTTCTCAAGCGCAGCTATGAAAACGGTGTCATTTCACGGTGCAAAATTATGTCAGACAAAAATGCCCTGGGGCGTCGAGAACCCTCATTGCAAATAAATTTTTAAACAATTTTAAAAACGCGATTAAGAGCATATTTCAAACTATTCAAAAACATAGCTACTTAGATGCCACCCCTTAGCGGAATTAATTCGAAATTACTGAAATAGCAAAACACTTTCAAAAGAGATATCGTGTATTACTCTTGAATGATAAACCTGAACGCCAAGAAAAACTCGGTTTTCTTCGTATTCTCATACTCTTTCAACTTTAAGATTAAAACAGCTCGGATTGCCTTAAAAATTGGAATTATCAAAATTTGCTTCCCAAACCCCAATTCAATTGCCAAAATTATTTGGGATGAATGGGCACCTGTATTGTTCAAAAAAATATATACTTATAATAAAATTGGATTTTTTATTGTGATGATGATAAAAAAATATTTTTTTGTAATATTTGTATTTTTTTTATTATATTTTTTTAAAATAAGCGTAGTAACGTCGCAAACTATTTTGCTTGCACCTGACTCTTCGGTTAAAGGGGCTGGATTGAATTCGGACCCACTCTACAAGAGCGCTGCTCAACAGATTGTCGCCATCTTAGAGCAGAACAAATTCAACGTAATTGAACCTGCAGAAGTTCCCCAACAGTTTATTCCAAGAAAAAAAAGACCGAGCACAGAAGACTGGAAACGAGTTTTCGAGCGAAATTCCATGCGGGCTAATATTCTTATAACTTTAACGGTAACTCGGCATATCCAGAGATCCCCGATTAATCAGTCACAAATTGGCTTCCGGGCACGCCTGTTTGATAAAAACACTGGCATAAAACCAATAGGGGTAATTGACATGGCGCCAAGCGGAAACTGGACGGTAGCTCCAAATTGTTTCGCCGTATGTTTAACTGCATTTTTTGCTAAAAAGGCTGTGGAGCCAGCAGCTCTAATTGGCAAAAAAATTCTCATTGCGTTGAATATGAATGACTGATTCTGAAGCCCTTAATGATATGCTAGAAAAGGAACCCATCCGCCCAGATATCCAGCGAAAAAAAGTATGAAAAAACTATTATTTAGTAATGTTCGTCACCGCTGGTTTTGCAAATCCAGATATCTTTCATTGCAGAAAATTTTTTATGAAATCTTCGAGACCTCTGGGCCACCACATCTTAAAATACTTACTGCAGCCCGTTTCTCGATTATTACCCCCAGGACAACGATGTCAGCGCAGTAGCTTAAGATTAACTTCGGGGCTTTCAATTGAGAACTGAATGATTAAGGTTAATGATCCCTCGGACTGAATGAACTGAATTTTAAAAAGTGAAAACCACATCTATACTTTTGAATAGACCGCACGAAACTTCACATTAAACTCAAAGATATTGAAATACGCATGGATCGCGAAACACTTGACTACTTATTGAATTCTGGAAAATACCTTTGCTTCAATCCAACCGATATTGATGTTCAAGAAGTGGGTGAAGCTAGCGAGGTCAAACAACCAGAGGAAAATGAAACGGATGTTGAGACAGGAGACCTTTTTGATTCTCCCATTCTTAAAAACTCCGTTTTTTTTAAAGAAGTCGCGACGGACAATCGCAGCGGACGCCTTTATACTTCTACCCGATTTCTTATGGCGTTCAATATGGATAACCCTCATGACGGGGGTGCTTCTTTTGAAGTTGTACCAGGAAAATTAGACAAGTTCTTGACCGATTATTATGGCGGTATACCGATTCACCTTTCCGATCACGATAAGTGCGTTCTCGACGTATTTAATAGAACACCCACCTTTGATCCGTTTATGCTATTGGCCCAAAGAGGCTACCTAGAAAAGTTTCGCTCCGTTGGCGATCAACATTTTGCAGTTACGTCGTCCACGGCTTCTGAAGTTCGTTCCATCATCTCTGTAAAGGCACGTCAATTGGTGCAACTCGCCGCGAATGCTGGAATAGAACGTGAAAAAATTAACGCAACCGTGCTCGAAATCGAAGATGCTATATGGTTAACACAGCCAAACGACGGAACGAGCCGCGTCTTTCAAGATATGGGCATCCCACCCGATCAGGAAGATGCGGTCCTTCTCGCCTGGAAGGGGATCTCCTATTACGAACATATGCTCAGAGAATTTAAAACGGACTACCTAAACATGTTAAGTTGGTTGGGTAGTGATAACTCCTTTCCCAGCGATATCGGATTGCTGGGTAGCAGCAGCGCCACAGATATACGTGAGATACGAAAACGAGCCAAACTAATATTGCGAGGCGCATACCTTAGAGCTTCTGATATAATGAGAAATTATCACGCCTCATATGACAATTTAGTTCAGAATCATGACCCCAAACCATTTCATAAATTTCTCAACAACGCACCTATCCACTTCGAACAGCTGGGGATGTGTGTTGGAAGTTTTGGGCATGTCAACAATGCTTGGAAATCAATGACAAATGATGGCCGCTATCCAAGACCAAAGGCGCACAACCTAGAAACGTTTTATCGTTTTATCTGCGATTTAATCGACCTTCGGGAAACGAATTGAGAAAATTAAAATCGCATTTCAGGTTTTGAAGGTTCAATTGCAATGACTACAGACAAAAATACCTCAACCACGATCAAATATATTTTGCAATTTGGCGATTCAGATCGGGAAACCTTCAGTATTACAATAGATAAATTTACAGGAAAATTTATTGAACCCCCAATCGAAAACGCTCCCGAATGGACCAAGCTTGCATTCGAGCAATGTCCAAATTGCCCGCTTAATACGGCAGACAACGAATACTG
>PBOZ01000098.1 GCA_002724555.1 Rickettsiales bacterium | reverse complement strand
GACCAGCTAGAGGCTGTCGCGTTAATCATTCCCGTTGTGCTGGTATTATTAACAGAAAATTCACCTGTCGCAGCGATCCTAGCCCGTTCCGTGTTGCCCGTGCCGAATCTAAGCGCCCCCGCCTCGCAATTTGAAATACTGGACTCAACCCCTACACTAGCGATTCCTAGCCCCCGGTTAGAACCACTGGCGGCATCGGACAGTTTAAGGCTTGCTCCCGATCCATCGTGAACGTGGAGAACTTTTCCGCCGATTGACAGTCCAGCTAGAGATGAATCAATTGTTGGGGTAACTCCAATGCCGCAACTGCCGTTTGAGCGCAAAATCGTCATAACAGGGCTATCAAGCCCTTGAGCGTTTGAGATTACAAAATTACTGGAATTGGAGTAATCAATACCCGCTGAAAATGAGCCTGTGCCTGGATCATGCCACCACACATATCCATCGGCATCATCGTTCCTGACTTCAATATTTCCAGAAACGCCGAGGCGTTGAGATGGGTCGCTCAAACCGAGACCGAGACCGGTTGCCGTAAATCGACCTGCTTCGCCATTAGATCGCATAAAAACAAGATCAGCCGCCGACTTAGTTCCGAATTGCGCTGTGCCGCCCGTCACCGTAATCTTGGCAACATGGCTTGCGTCCGTTACGACAAAAGTTTCACCCGCCGCAACGGTTGCTCCAGCGGCACCAACCGCTAAACCGCCAGTTACAGCTAGTTTATAATTAGCATTAAGAGTTGGAAAACCGACGCTTCCAATTGTCGTTAACGCTCCATCACCCCTCACGCGGAAGGGGACTTCCGACCCGTTATTTCCTACACATTCAATAAAGTCGAAGGCGCTGTTTGCTGCTCGAACACTCCACGGCTGCAAAATATTTCCTGTGTAAGATGCATGGCTTCCAATAACCCTTAGAGCGTTAGTTCCAGCTGCTTCGGTCGTCACATACATGGCCTCGCCGTTTACGTCCACAGTGGTGTGACCATTCACATCAAGCGCGGTTAACGCGCCTACCGAGGTAATATTTGTTTGTGCCGCCCCTGTTACGGTCGCGGCGGTGCCGGAGGTGTTGCCTGTGACGTCGCCCGTTAGATTGCCAACGAACGTAGATGAAATTGACCCGCCGTTTATTTTGTCGCCAGAGATTTGATCGTTGGCGAGCGTAAGTGTGCCGCCGGAGACGTCCAGCGTTTTGCCACTTCCAACCGTGATATTTGCGCCGTCAACAGTCCCACCATTGATGTCTGGCGAGGTCATCGAGTGTGTGCCGACTTCCTGCTTTTTCAGCAAGGACATCATCGACCGAATGGCATCTTGGACGTTCGACGGCATCATCGTTTCCGATGTGTTAATGCCCTCTATGTCGGTATTATTACCAGCCGTAGAGTCAAATTGGTTGATTTCGTCTTTGCTCATTTGCTGTCTTTCAACTCACGAATTTCTGCGCGTAATTCTTTAATCGCTTCGACCAGGAGGCTAACCGTGTTCTGATACATAACCCCTGTATCCCTCGCCAGTTCCGGCACGGCTTCCGCGACTTCCTCCATAATGAAGCCCAAGGTCTTTTTATCTTCGTTTCGGTCTTTCCATTTGAAGCTGACGCCGCGCAATTTCTCGACTTGATCGAGAGCGCCTGTGAGCGTTTCAATATCGCATTTAGCAGCGGCAGAACTGTATGCGGTCACATCGCCAGCGCACACAATTCCTGTCGCGGTGGTTTCCAACTGGTTGACGTTGTTAAAAAACAGTTTACACGCGCCATCTGCCACCCCCGACATTATAACTTCATCGCCAGCCGTATTTTGAAACTGAAATTCAGTGGTTGCCATTATGAGGCTGCCAGTTCCACCCTCTGTAATTCGACTGTTTGACCCATCGTGATAAATTTTGAGATCACTGCCAGTTCCAAAAACTGCCATCGCATTGTCAGGCCATTTGAGATCATCGGTGCCAGTTGGAACGCCGCAGACTTCGACATCAGCATCATTCTTTATTGTCACATCGTTAGTTGAGCCTTGGCCCGTTAGAATCAGTCCTTCGGCGGCGGTATAGCCCATTGCTGCGTCATCCCCAGCGGAGGTGTCGGTTGTAACGCTTACTTTCCCGAATTGAGGGTTTTTCAAATGCGACATCAATTCACGAATGGAATTATTTATGTTCGACGGCGCGGTTCCTTCCGAAATATCAACATCTCCGACAACCGTATTATTTGCGGCAGTCGTGTCGTATTCGCTACACTGATCTTTCGCCATTATTTCGCCTCATAAAAAAACCCGCTCTTAGCGGGTGTTACGTTTCAGTTTTTTAAGCTGCCGGATAATCCAGCAGTCCCTACAATTGCACATTAAGGAAGTAGCCGATTTATTGTATTAGCTGTATTGGTCACGCCTTTTTGTGGAAGGCTGTTATCCCCTCGATCCGTGCCTGCAACCACCGCAGCGCCCCAGGGGGCCGAAGTCAATCGGTTTACATAGGCCAGAGTTTTTGCGTAACCCTGACCGCCCATATCTCCGACAATTGGCACGCCTTTTACCAGACTGCCGATACGCGCTACCAAGCCACCACTTCCAACATCTCTCAAAAGTCGAGCAATCACCATGCCAGTACCGGAGGGATTCATTCTCATTTCAGCCGGAATAGTCCTTGAAACCTGACCGACAAATTGCCGGATCATTTCACGTTCTTCCAGACTAAACATTTTATTGGCAAGGCTGGAATTTTTGTTGAAAAAATCAAAGTAATTTTTAACAATTGAGGTGCGCGTAATATCGCCTTTGCCCTTTAATTGAGCATTAGTAAACATCCGATAGATTACAGCGTCTTTAATGAGTGCGATCTGTTCGCTGCCTTCACCAAAAATATTTTTCATGCGATCAAAAAGTTCTAGCGTTTCACGTTTTGGGCCAGCTCGCGTAACATTAACAAAGAAATTAACGACATTTTCTGGCGTTTCGCCGCTGAGAATTTTTTGAAGTTTATTACCAGCTAGATCAATTTGACCAAATCGATCTTTTTGCCTTGGGAAAAACTTTTTCATATAGTCGGCCCACATCGCACGACCCTCTTTTACCATTTGAATCGTTGCCTTATCACCGTGCATTAATCCCTTGGTAAGGGCGTCATCAATTGAATTATCGAGCGTTGTTTTCATCTCCAAAAGCAGGGCGCGTTCTTCTTTACCGGCGGTGGTATTTAAATTATCAATTCGTTTGCCTAAAGATTTTCTGAAAGCCTCTATATTCTTAAAATCAACAATGCTAATCCGACCATTTTTTAAATTATTTCGTGTTCGACGTAATCTTCCCAAAACGACGTTTGCGCTTGGCATATCTCGAAGAAGGTCACCGCGAATACCTCGACTTGCCGGAATTTTAAGCATCGTATCAATGCCGCGAAAAAGCGTACCGCCAGTAATAAATGCCGGTGCTTCATTCATAGCTGTACGTCCAGCTTCCATCTTTGCGGCAGCGGCAGCTTGCGTCTTTGCTTCAATTTTCCGCAAGCTATCCTGTAACGAACCCCCGATAGCCGCCGGTACTTGGGGATTAAAACCAGAACCGGCACCAACTTTACCTTGCAGTTTTAAGGCTTCGTCTTCAATCACGCGCATCTGTCTGGCATCAGCACCTTGAATAACTTTTGTTGCACCTTCACCATAAGCTCCAGTGCCTTCGCGCATCATCGATTCTGTTTCAAGCAGAGCTTTATTACCCGACCTTTGTCCCTTGGTTAACGTGGCCTCTATTGGACTTGACCCTGATCCTCCTCGAACAAGTTCGAGTGCTTTTTGTAAACCTACTTCGTCTCCAGCAGCGGCGGCGTTAATGACTGCATTCAAACCGGCCACATTCTGTTTCCCAGAACTCCAGATTTTACGTAAAGCCTTGCCACCAATCTTTAAAACAGGCGGTAAGAATGCTTCTGTTAAACCTCCCATAGCTGCCGTTGCGCCAACTTTTTTTGAATCAATCGGTGAAACATAAGTGCTGATCATTTCTTTATCAGTTTGACCTTTGCCGCCAAACAGACCCGTACCAACCTGACGGACACCTTCTGCCGCGCCATAAGTCAAAGCACCAAGTCCAAGTCTGCCCAAGAGCGTTGCACCCCCAGACAAGATTGATGGAATTAAATAAAAACCAGTTTCAGCCACAAAGTTTTGAAGGTCGGCCGCTGACATTCCCTTTTTGTTGACCGAAAAATGTTTTCCATCAAGAGAAATGACGGGCTGTTTGTTTTTTACATCCTGAAACAACTCAACGCGGTTTGGAAAAGATTTAGCAATAATGCGTGCCTTTTCCCAAGGCTCACTCGTAAAGGTTAGTTTTAAATCAGTCCCAAGCCGCTGATGCCAGGGAATTGCTTTTTGCGACGTAATTTCTGGAAGACCATCGCTATCTACAGAAATATCCTTCGTCTTTTTTTCGTATAAAGGTGTAAATTTTAACGGCGTTTCAACGGCTTTTTCACCGCTATTATTTGGACCTAGAGGAGAAAATTTAAGCCCACTTGAGTTCGTTATAACATTCGATTTATCGGCCATCAGTGTACATACTCCGGCTGTCCAGCAATGATAACAACTCTGCCTTTCATGTCTCTACCGACTTCATCGCGATTTGCAAATTGTGGTATTAGGGGGCCGTATTCAGCATTTAGACGTGATGCTACCTCTTTCCATGCTTGTGCAGGGTTAACTTTTGCTGGGCCTAGAGTATCAATTTGCTCCCTTATAATTTCGGCATACATTTGTTTTCCTAAATATTCCCGTTCAAGACGGGCCATAACGAGGGCGTTGCCTGCTCTTGTATTTTTTAACCCAGGCATAATTCCTTGATAAATTTTAAAATCAGGGTCGGTCATTGGCCCCATCCCAGGACCATGCTTTCCAAGGGCTAATTCATTGCCTAACGAAGTAATTGCCTCTTGGATACTTAGTTGACCATTAACAACTCCAAAGGATGCAAGAAGATTTTTAAATGGTAAGGTCCAGCTTTCCAGCTTGCCTGAAGGGACGCCAGTAGCAAGTAACGACTTCATTGTGTTTAATTGAAACAAATCTTGGCTTGCTTTTGACGCCGCTGTAGATGCTTTTTCCCATATTTTAACTCCATAAGCAGCCATCGCATTTGGAGCCTCATGTTTTATCAAAGGTGCGGAATATGGGCGTATTCGTTTTCCTTGGAGTCTAAACCTCTCCATTTCTGAGGTTGAGATACGTCGAGGGGTTGTTTCATCTCCGACGATAACATTGTGGTATTTAGTCTCTCTCGGCGTGCGAGAGTGAAATTTACCTATAAAGTCTATAGCAAGAGCGGGGTTTATCCTTCCCAAATGAGATACATAATTTTGCATGTTGGTGGGCATTCCCTTCATCCACGCACCACGGCCAAACATGGTTCTCAAATTTTTTTCGTCCTGTAATTTTTTAGCTAAAGCCCCTTGAGTGAGAGCGTTTTTCATGTGGCCCTGGTAAACACCCATTGCCTTTGACAGATCAATTGGCGGCGGGGTGGGAGAGGTTCGAGGGGCGCTTGCCGCTCCAATCTGACTGCCAAGGTTTAGAAGTCCCATAAGAGCAGCATCTTTTTGATCTTGCGCTCCAAGCAACCCTAATTTTACAAGGTCTGAATAATCCATATTTAAGCCTTTTTGAACATGTTGTAAGCAAATGCAAGGTTGGCTAGGTTGCCAATTCCCTGACCGACCGGCGAGCTGTATATTGGTTGCGTTTGTGTGCCACCAAATGTGCCGCCCCTAATTGCCGCAATGTAATTCTGCAACCGCTGTTGAGGTTCAGACTGTCCAAAATTGTGTCGGTTAATAGCGTCTTGCAGTGCCTCGCCTGACTTAGCATCCCTCATCTGGCCGTAAGCCATCGCACGATCAATGTCAGCGTAGTCTGCCGCGGCTAGTTCAGGTGCCATTCTTGCGGCCTGCATCTGGTTGGCAAATCCTTGTTGAGCAAGCGCTCCAAGTTGACCCTGTGCCGCCATCTGGTTTTGACGCTCACGCGCATAATTCTGAGCATACACAGGTGCCATTGCGCTGGTCATGGCGGCAATGTTTGCGCCGGAGCCAAGTCGTCCACCCGCTGAAAACTGCCCCTTGATGTTATCCATCGCGGGTGCAAGTGCATCTTGCAAATACTCGTTATTTTTTGACAGAAAATCGCCCTGTGCGGTTTTTTGCAGCATGGCTTGAGCCGGATTAACAAAAGAGCCACCCATTGCATCGGTGGTAAAATCCTGGGCATCTGTCAGCAAGCTACTACCGTCTGCGGCGCGTTTTTCGCCAGCGGTAATAGCCGCCATCGTTTCGGGCGAATAGTCGGTGTACGTTTGACCAGGGTAGTAGGTTTGCGGATAGTTTTCGTATAAGTCTTCGGCACCTTCCATCGCCTTTTCCAAATACGGAAGTGCATATTCGGGCGGCTCAGATTTGGTCGTTTGAACGCCCGTTTGTTTAGAACCTAAAAATCCAGACATATTAAAAT
>PBOZ01000097.1 GCA_002724555.1 Rickettsiales bacterium | reverse complement strand
CCCCGAAGTGGCACGGTGTGGGTGTTCGCTATAGAGCACTAGTGCTCTGATCCTGGAGGGTCCTAGTGCCACTAGCCACTTTCAATGCTAACGTCGCCTACTTACAGGCGGGAAAGCTGGATGTCGGCCGTGATGCCGAGGTGATCCAAGGTAAGTGGGTTTTGTGAAGTCACGATGACCTGCCTTTCCAGCGCGATCTCCTTCAGAATATCCCACACGCCCTGGGCGCGATCCAGATCAAGATCATCAAACGGCTCGTCGATCAGCAGAGGAGGTCTGATCGCATTGTGAGATAAGAAATCTGTGGCACCAAGCCGGATCGCGAGCCCGATAGCCACACGCTCTCCGTAGCTATGCCCCCGAGAGTCCAGGGCGCAGAGGCGCCCGTGAACCAAGATCTTGGCATTTTTGAGGGTACTACCTGAATCAACTTTGACCGGCCCAATCGCGTTCTTGCTGAGGCGTTGCGCCCGCGCCGAGATGAACCCGACGAGACGTTGCTCATCACCCTGTCTAAACTCGTCATGGGCCTCTCGTAAAAGTTCATGTGCCAACTGTAATGACTCGACGCTCTCTTCTACTTGTGCTATTTCCTCTGAGATCTGCTCAATCTCGTCTTTCAGTGCTACAGAGGTGAACTCCGGGTTTGCCATGGAAAACATCTCTTCCTGAAGCTCCTCGCGCTCCCTGCCCTTATGCTTCAGATCTTCCCGCGTAAGGTCTAGCGCCTGCTTCACACCCTCAGGCGTCCCCTCAATACCTTCAGGCAAGTCTGCGCTCGTGTCCTCGCTCTCGAATTTCAGTCCGGCCTTAACGTCGCGAAAATGCTCCTCGCACTGGGCAAGGGCTCTTGTGACATCTTCTTCCTGGCTCGGCGCAACTTCCCCCATTACCCCGCGCAGGTCCTCCAACACGTCACGGGCCTCGTCCTCTCGTTCTTCTAGCTCCTGGCTAGTCGAGACAACGGCACGGGAAGCTTCCTCAATCTTCTCAAGAACCGATTCCACTTCAGGGTTATCGATCTCTCCCATACCCAAGAGGCTTGCAGTGTTGTCCAGGCGCGCTTGGGCGTCCTGTATCTCCGCCGCCAATCGGCTCTGCGCGAGCTCAGCCGTCTCCCTGGTCTTCTGCTCGGCACGGGTGCTCTTAGACCGGTGTTTCCAGCACTGCCAAATTCCAACTAGAACCGCACCTACAGCGATCGTCCAGATCACCAGTTTGTCCAATACGACAGCGAGAATCGCTGCTGCACCACCAGACAGGGCAGTAAGCAATAGACCTTTAGGCCAGCGATGTCCCCCCCTGACTGACGCTTCATGGGAGGACTGGTTCTGTTTTTTGAACTCAAGTTCTCTGATGCTGGCTCGGCTTTCTCTTAGCGTCTTGGCCTCATTCTCCACATCCTGCGGCAAACACTCCACCCCCAGCTCCTCGAATCTGACCCGGTCTCTCGCCGCTTGAGCGTGGATTTTTTCCAACTTCTCTCGGGTCGATTTCGCACTCTTAGTCCTTACCTCCGCCAACTGTATCTCAGACTCAAGCCGTTCTTGCTTTTCGAAACCGGGTAGTGCTTTCTCTAAGGTACCGATCAACCTCTGCAGGCTTTCGCGGTCGGCTTCCGACTCTCTAATGCCAGCAACAAGAGGAGCTCGAGCACGCTCTTTTGTTAATGTGTCCTGCAAGACCCCATCTAGTTCCTGCCTCCGGTCTTGGAGGTCTTCTAATTTCCGATTCTTCCTCTTCTCTTGTCCTCCGCTGCCGGGAAGAACCGACTTCGTGAGATTGTAATAGTCTTTGGTGATCTCATTCAGCGCATCTTTGACTCCACCAGCGCCACCGGAAGCGATTCGCAGCAAGTCTTCGGTCAGTTCGCTCCCAACAAGTGATCCCTGCTCCACAAAAGTCGTCTTGCTGAAGTCTGCATAGCTGGAGAGACCCATCAGCGCCTGAATTTCAGCGCGAAAGGCTCTGCTCTCCTCGTTAGTAGCCCCCGGATTCGCGTCTCCTTTGAAGCGCTCCTCCAGACCTTCCACCGCAGTGATGGTTGCTCGTGCATCATCGAACTGATAGAAGATGTCCAATTCTTCGCCGGCCTGTGAGCTTTGAACGCGAATCTTGCACGAACCCTTATCAGGCAGCCCGTTCAACCGAGCACGAAGCAGCTCAGCCTCCTCCTTACGTTTAGTGAAGCCGAAGAGAGAACGAGTGATCCCTTCTAAAATCGTCGTCTTCCCGGAACCATTCGGACCTGACACGACCACGGGGCGCTCTTCCCGCGGAATCGAGTACGACACTTGTCGCTGGTTACCATAGTTGAGTTCAACACGGGTGATTCGGGCGCCCTCCATCACACAACCCCCAACGCAGATAAAGCGTGCCGAAGTGCTCTTTCAACCGCCCGCTTCTCTTCCTCGTCCGTCACTGCCTCTGTTCGGCGTGCAGCAACGCGCACCAGATGTCCAACCACCGTATCGTCCGCCCCCAGTTCTTTGATCCGATTCGAGTTGATGTACGAACTCTCATCTTTGATTACGCAGAAGTCGTATCGCTGATCGAGTGTGATCTGAAGTGCCTCAGGATCAAATCTGAACTCGGGCGTCCCTCGAAGAGTTACCCTAGGTAGCGCAGCCTTCGGCATCTTCGAGGCGATCATTTCTTCCAAGTTAGACTGGTCCTCGAGTCCAGTCAGATCTATTGGTTCCAGTTCTACCAATCGGGCAACCTGGGACTCGATCAATTTGGTTTTTGCAGCCTTTCCTTCAGCAAACTCGACCAAGACTAAACCTCTGACCCCAGTTTCTTTTCGGTTAACTGCCGAAAACGAGCCCGGATAGCACGCAGTTAGCCCAGACTGAAATTCATCGGGCATACGCGGCCGGTGATAATCGCCGAGGGCTACGTAATCCACTCCAAGTTCCGCTAACTCCGCTTCGTTAGGGGAGAACGTGTTTGGACTTCCTTGCCAGTGATCCGCCATCTTTAAGGATGCGTGCATCAGGGCAATATCTATTCCAGGTTCAGCGCTTTTTTTGAAAGTCTCGAGAGGGGAAGCACACTTCACCGGGTCGAAAGCAAATCCATGGATCCGCAACGTTCCCCACTCTAACTCACGAGCTTTCTGCATCTGGAATTCCGGCTCAAGAAAGACATGAGCTGGGCCTAGGGGTGCAAGATACGGGTGTGATTTCCGGGTAATCGGATCATGATTCCCGGGGACGACAAAAACAGAACAGCCCTGCTCATCAAGCTTGCGAAACACTTCCGACACAAGAACTCGGTCAGCCTTCGATGGATCGGTGCCGTCGAAAAGGTCCCCCGCTACCAGCAGCGCGATCGCGCCGGTATCGGTCGCGATTCTAGGGAGCTCTTGAAAAGCCGTTCGAACCATCTTCTGTCGCTCGGCAGCGTGATCCCGAAACCCTCGCAGTGACGCACCGAGATGAACGTCGGCCATATGAAGTACACGACACACGATGCTAACTAACCTTCGTGTTTTAGTTCGAGTTGGTTAAACGAGCAGTCTCTCATATCAATGATTCCAAGCAGTCCGGAGGAAAAACGTATTGGTCACAACTCCCGAGTTCTCGAAAACGGAAAAAATACTAAGAATTCAGACATCATTTGCCGTCATCATCGGTCTCTGACCAATCAAATGTATCATATGATACATCAAGGACCGAGCCAACGGTAGACCTTTTTAGGAATATTCTTGCGAATATACGACCACCACAGTATCATATGAGTCATGACTGGTGATGAGAGGACAGGTCGGTCGACACTTGAGCCCATCAGGGCACAACTAATCCGCTATTGCCGAGACAAGAAACATCGCGGTGCGAGCTTCAACAAAGAAAATCCGACGCGCTGGCACCCCAAGGACGTGATAGACCCCAGATCTCGCTTGGCAGTGCCCTTCGGAAAAAATGAAGAATGGAGCTTTATCGCGGAGACACTTGAGCAGGGGCACGAAATAGAGGAAATCGAGCTTCGCATACCTGCGGGGAAAAAGGGCTACGTGATCAAAATTTCAGTAGAACACGAACTAAGTCCAATCTACATCAAGCTTCAACTTGGAGGACGTGGGGTGATGGGCCGCAGCTTTCATTACAGTGAGCCACGTCGTGAATTCGTATGAGTAAGGATGGACCAATGCCGGATCAGCCAGAAGTAACATGCCCTGCATGTGATAGCACAGAGCTATTCGAAGAAACCGTTGACTATACGTTCCCCTATCGATCGGGAGACGACAGGGTCGAACTCACCGCCCGAGTTCCTGTGACGCTCTGTGCCTGTGGTGAGGGCATGCTAGATGATCGGGCCGAAGACATCATGCACGATGCGATCTGTGACCATCTCGGGATGCTAAAACCAAAAGAGATCCGGGAACTCCGCACAAAGAAAATAGCCCAGTCACAGGAAGGCTTCGCCGAACTAACTGGAATCTCCAGGGCCAGCCTGCAACGCTGGGAATCGGGAACGGTGATTCAGAACCGTGCCATGGACAACTTGATGCGCTTAACAGAATCAGAAGACGCACAAATGTTCCTGAGAAGGATCGCGCAGGGGGAAGACCCTGCGCCAACCAAGGAATTCACGTTCCCGAGCATGGTCAAAACAGACGAGTCCTTCCAGTTAAGACCCGATCGGAACAGGTCCACCCAGAAAAAGTTGGCGACAGGATAAATGAACGTTACCACCTTCTACTCATTTAAAGGGGGCGTAGGCCGAACCTTAGCGTTAGCCAACGTCGCCTATGAACTCGCTCGAACTGGCGCCAGAGTATTGGTCGTCGACTTCGACCTAGAGGCACCGGGGCTGGATTCGATTTTCTCACCGCCAGAAGACACCGTTACAAAAGGGCTCGTGGAATACATCGATTCGTATTTAGAAAAACGCCAGCCAGACGACGTTCGAGATTTCGTCTACGAATGGGCCCCACCAGAGCGACTCGACGGCTCCGTGAACGTGATGCCAGCGGGGAAAGTAGATAAGTCCTACTCGAGAAGACTTGGTAAGATTGACTGGGTAGAGCTCTATGATAAGCAAAAAGGGTACATGCTTTTCGAAGATCTCAAGCGACAATGGAATGATCGGTTAGGTGCCGACTACGTGCTCATAGATTCGCGAACCGGACACTCAGATGTGGTAGGGATCTGCACCCGACAGCTGCCCGACAGCGTTGTTGTCCTCTTTATCCCGAATACTCAAAACATATCTGGTATAAAAGAGATCGCCACAGACATAAAGTCAGAGCACGAGCATACCAAAAGAGAAAAGATCGACCTGATCTATGTCGCATCAAACCTGCCAAACCTCGACGATGAAAAAGAGATCATTAGCACACGATTAGAAGATCTCTCGAAGAGTCTCGAGATCGACACGAGCGACATATACAAGGTCCACAGATATGAGAGTCTCGAGCTTCTAACCCAACCGCTCTTCGTAGAAGCGCGACCTCAGACAAGGATCTCCAAAGAGTTTAAAGGCCTCACACAAAAACTCAGACTTTTCAATCTGGACGACAAAGAGGGAGTTAGGCAGTGGCTCCGTGGTGGAATGTCAAGACAGCCCGAATGGGACGACTGGGATGAACTCATAAAAAAGCTAAAGAAGGTTGAGAGTAAACACTCCAATGACCCACAAATCTTATACGCGTTAGGAAAAACGTGGTTGGACATGGATCTGGCCGACGAGGCCGTCCCAGTTATCCAGCAAGCAATAGAGTGCGCGGGCGACGACCTGAGGCTCTCGTCAGCTTATTTGGGACTCACTAGAGCGTTCCTGGGAACGAGAGAATACGAAAAAGCCGCAGACGCAGCGCGGAAAGTACTAGAAACTCCAGCGACGCCGCGAGACCTCCGCCGAGTCATCTCTCTTGACCGGATGGTGCTAAGATCCAAGGGTGGGATATTGCCAAACCTGATTGGCTCTTCGGCCCTAAACAGCCTGCCCCCCCAATCGAAGTATTCTGTAGCGACTTATCTTGACAACACCAAACTAGAGCGAACTACAGCGTTTGATATTGTTGAGTCGCTGTGCGACCGAGCCAACGGAACTGAGGACTGGTATCGAGACGCCCTTTTTGAGTTCGGGCGAGCTGGCATAGCAGTTGGGAAACACGAACAGGCCGTAACGCGACTTAAGGAGGCGCTCGATCTTTCCGAGGGGGCAGGCGACACTCTAGCACTCATGTTCAATCTGACTATGGCAAGATGGGGCCAGGAGAAAGAACCAGACGAACAGGCTCTCGAAGGTCTGATCGCACGGATTGAAGACGCCCCCGGAATTTATTACGGCCCGAATTTTGAACAGTGCGCTGCCTTGGTCTATCACTTGGCAGGGCGAAAAGAAGACGCAACTCGCTCTCTCTTGGATGCTTATAAATCACTGAAAAAACAAAGCGGCAGACATTTTTCTTGCTGGAGCTACCTTTCCGTCAGCAACACAGAATTTCTTGATCATTTAGGATCAATGAAGCTTTGGATGTCAGCAGACCCGGCTGCAAGATCAAGGCACGGGCTGTCGCAAGCACCCGGTCCGAGCTGGCTCTGACTCGACACGCAACCTTCATCGCGTCCATGTACAATCATGCGCACTCCGATTCCTTAACATCGCGCGAAAGCTCAGCCACACATTTTCTTATCCTATCTATGTGAAGAGTTGGACGAGATTGTGGCCTTCGAAATAGGTTAGTGATTAACCGCTGAAACACATAGGTGACCAAAGATTGTCCATAGCCCGAAGGACTAGACTCTATGAGAGCTTGATCACCACGATCTTGGTGCCAACACAACTTTTCTTATACGTTCTGACATGCGAATTCTGATGACGTGGCTGGGGCACAACGACCTGATCGTGCCAGAGGGTGACCCAAAAGCCCGGCCACCAGGCCCGACGGCTAGCGTACTGGACAGTCGCGACTTCGATGCGGTGGTGGTTCTCTCTAATTACCCACCTAAACGAGAAAAGACTTACAAAGCATTTCTGGATGAGCGCAATGCGCCTCCCGTGCACCTTCGACACGTCAGACTACGTGACCCAACCGACTACGCAGGGATCCACCATGCGGTGGTCGACGCCATGGCCTATATCGAAGACGAGTTCGGACCTGACGTTGACCTTTCTGTGCACGTCAGCCCAGGCACTCCACAAATGCACGCGATTTGGGCATTGCTAACCAAAACCCGGTTCTCTGCAGAGCTAATCCAGTCATCCAAAGAAGCAGGAGTGCAAACGGTTTCGATCCCTTTTGATATCTCAGCCGAATTCATCCCGATGGTGGAAAAGGCAGGACGGAAGCTAGAGCGAGCGTTCGCCTTCGAGGCACCTGCTAGTCCTGCTCTGGGGGACATCGTAGGGGAAAGTCCGCCCATGAAAACGGCGAAGCTACGAGCTCGGGTCGCTGCATCCTTCAATTATCCTGTCCTGATTCAAGGAGAATCCGGCACAGGGAAAGAACTGTTTGCAAGAGCCATCCACTCGGAAAGCCGTCGGGCCAAAGAAGCGTTCGTCGCAGTAAACTGCGGAGCACTTCCTGAGCACTTGGCCGAAAGCCTTCTCTTCGGGCACGAGAAGGGAGCATTTACTGGTGCTGACAAGGCAAAGTCGGGCTTCTTCGAGCAAGCCCAGTCAGGAACGCTTTTTCTAGATGAGATCGGTGAACTTCCGTTGAATCTGCAAGTCATCATCCTCAGGGCCCTACAGGAGGGTGTCATCAGACGCGTTGGAGGAGACCAGGATATCTCCGTTGACGTCAGAATCGTTGCGGCAACAAATCGTGACCTAGTCAGAGAAGTGAGGGAAGGAAATTTTAGGAAGGACCTTTTTCACAGGCTTGCCGTTCTGATACTCCGACTTCCCCCCATCAGAGAGAGAGAAGGAGACCTAGGGGCACTAATCGACCATCTGCTCAAGCAAATCAACACCGAATTAACAGGCCAGCCTCATTTTCTTGGTCCAAAGGAGCTGGCGCCGGGCGCTCGCAACCTGCTTATACGTCAGAGATGGCCTGGCAACGTGAGGGAACTGCATAACGCCTTGATGCGCGCGGCTACATGGACGACTGACCTAATGATTCGGCGTGAAGATGTGCAGACCGAACTCCACGACCTAGAAAGCGTTAGCGAAGACAGTATCCTCGGTCGACCCTTCACAGACGAGTTCGACATACGTGAAGTTCTCGGAGAAGTGGTCGGCCACTACTTCGACCGGGCGCTCCAAGAAAGTGGGGGAATAAAAAAAACCGCTTCCAACCTTACCGGTTTCAGGAATTACCAGACCTTCACGTCCTGGCTCCATAAGTACGATCATTGGATCACCTACGAAAAGTAGACTTAAGAAGCATCTGCTCAGCGACTGGGAGGTCAGATCAGCCAAGCTCTTAGGATCGAGAGAGGAGAATCGCTCACTAGGACCACATGGCTTAGCAGCGCAAAGAAAAGCTACTGACGTTTCGGCGGTTTATCGGGATCCCCACTAGAACCAGCGCAGGCCGGACGATTTAGGTCCCATCGTTCAGCAAGTTCTCCTAGAGAGGCAACATCTGGCTTTGTCTCTATTAGGGAAGCCAAGCGCGCACCGACGATCTGTGCATAATCCATCTGCGACCAAGAATTGATGCGCTCGACACTCAGAGGCTCACTCTCGTCAGGGAGACGACACCGTGCTACTGCGACTCCCCCAGCTGGGTCCGTCGTGACCCAATCCAAAAGTGACCGACATATCAGCTCCGCTCTCGTCGGGGTATGAGCCTCATCCACCCAATCGAGGAAGAGTTCGATAACGGCCTTAACGAGTCCACCTTCAAGTCCGGCATGGAGAACGATCAAACCCTCATCTGGAAGTGCTTCCAAAACACCCCGCACACGGGAAACTACGCGCGGATCACCAAGACTCAGTAAACCCGACACGGCTCCGGCCGGACAAGCCAATAAGCCACTATGTAGCATGCTGACAATACTATCTATTCCCTCGAACTCCTCGGGCCGGCGATTCTTAATTCGTTTAGGATGGATAGCGACGGATGCCCGAGTGACATGAGCAGCGAGAGCAGCATCGGTCTCTCCGACAAGAAGAGGGTCGAGCGCAAAGTATGGCAGCGGGCCATCAACGACACCGGCAACAATCAACCTTACGGCATGAGCGCTGGCACTGAATGTCGCTTTAGTGCGCGCTTCCTGCCACGACGTCCTTGCCCGGGCAAGAGCATAGAGGGACGCTGTATCGCTGTAGCTCAGTGCCACATTGAGCAAAGCTCCAACATCAGTGGCGATGCCGCGCGCAGTCATAGACCTGTAATCGCCAAACCACTCGGGCTTGACTAACGCCCCCGTCAAAGGATCCCCCAGAGAGACTCCATCTCCCTATCGGACCGACGAGTGGCATCCCAGACCTTATTGGCCTCCTTCTGTTCCTCTAGTGTTAGTCCGCGGCAAAGTGCACAACCACAATCCGCTCCAGAATCCAGAGGATGACGATCCATACTAGGTAGCTGCAATCGTATTTGCTCAGACCCCCTTGATGACCTAGCAAGCTCACTAGCGGCGCCACGGGTGATCCGGATACGGTAGCGATCTGTGCCGCAGAACGGGCCGATCATGCGCTCTTCTTCTTTCTACCGAGCTTCCGAAGCCTGACACTAATTACAGCCTCCTCTGCGATAAGCCCCAGCAGCGCCATAGTGAGCGACTCGTCCGAACGCAGGACATCATCAATCCTCCGGGATGGGATCAGAGCCTTAAGCTGTTCTGAGTGGGCCACCTTTGCGACTGCGATCTCACCATACGCCTGAGTCACCACCTCCCTGACCGCTTCTGCATGATGAATCGGATAGAGCTCCTGCCAGCGAATGATCCCAGCCTCTATAACGGGGTGCTCCACATTGATTAAAACCACTCCCTCGGGGTTTCCAGGCGCGTTGGGCTGCCATGACGCCAGAACCCACTTCTCCCCGATCTCAGCAGAATCCACTAGTCTGAAGGTCGGGATACCACCCCCGACTTTTGACAGCCTAGCAGGACTAGAGCCCTTTGGGGGACCAATATTTACAGGTCCAACTAGGCCACCCTTCCCTCCCGGACGCGCCGGCTTCGGCTTCGGCTTCGGCTTCGGCGGACGAACGGTCTTAGTCCGAGGGACGCCCCCCTGCTGTGTAGGATTAGTCGCATGCGCTCCTCCGTTCGCTACACGAAGCTTGGGTATCCTCCAGAGGGACCCGAAGCGCTCAGCAAGGCGATCTCTCCACGTCACGTCTGTGATCGAACCTGCGCCACCCTTCCGAGCTGCGCGGATCGCAGTCATCAAATCCTCGGGCATACGATCCGAGAATTCCGCACCCCAGTCCGTTAGTGGTAGTGGGGACCCCGCATCTTTTCCTCCACCCATAAGAAGTGAGGTCCGATCCGTCCGGGGGTACACACCGGCCTTTTTTTGGTCGTTGTACTTTGGCGGCTCAAGAACCAACCAAAGCTTGGACCGCACCGCTGACTCACTGATGCCAAAAGAGCGATAGGTCGCAGCGTGAGTCGACATATCGTAGAGCTCGTTCTCATATAATGCCCCGATAAAACCGCCCAATGCGGCATAGGACTGCACTGCCGGCCGCTCACCATCCCAGAGAAACCAGTGAACCTTTGTCTCATCACTCAGCTCAACGACACCTGACGACCCTAGTCGACCCTTCCGGAATCCCTTTTTCTGATACTCGATGAAGTGCTTGGCGCCATTTATCTGTCTCACGTTGACCCGCTTATCTAGAGCTCCCACAGACACAGGCCCATGAGCTTCTTTGGCCGATCGTGGCCACTTCGCGGTATCCGTCGTGTTAAGCTCTTGGACGTATATCTCTGCATTTGGTGGCAACTCCCACATACGGCGATTCAGATATGCAGCAATACCCCTGAGATCACTTTCCTTACCCCGTGGGTCACCTGTAACAGTGTCTGTATTCAGATCGTTGCCCAGAAGCACAATCACAGTTCCATGATCACCCATCCACGAGGGTTTGATCGCCGCCCAATCACATCCTGCTTCCTGATCATCAAACGGTGCGACGACGTCTTCTCGAGTGCATTGAAGCGTGACTGGATCAATCGCATCGAATAGTCTGAGTCCGAACTCTCCGGTTACGGTATCCTGGGCCACCCAAATCATCGACGCCTCACCGTCAACCCACGAAACAACCACCAAGCCAGCTCGGTTCCAAGGAAGTAAAGAGGTTTTCGATCCGACCCCAAAGTTCTCGTGCACACCCCCAATCGGCTTCCCGCCACCGCCGAAAGTATTGAAGAAAGCCACGAGCTGATCGGGCGTCATTCCGGAGCCGTTGTCGGCAATGGTTCTCCGGTAAACCCCCTTCGCGGCGACTGCCTGCCACTCGATCCCGAATTCGACTCGGGTTGCACCCGCCTCGATCGAGTTTTTTCCTCCAGTCTCTCGCGCCCACTGGAATGGGCCACTTTCACGGTAGATGCGCTCAATGAAGTTATGAGTTCCTGAAGTCTGCATCGGAGCAACTCGCAGGTTCTTTGCTGGGTTCATCTCACGATCCTCTATTAGGCTTAGCACTGAGAGAGAGAGGGCACCCCGCGTTCGCAAAAACGTGGTTCATTCTGTGGTTATTTAAGGCTCGCCGTGTAAGGGAGGTAACACCGGCAAGGCCCCTCTGTAACAGTTTTTATCTTCTTTCACTTCTCCTAAGTGCAAAGCGTGTGCCAAAAAGCCTATAATCGATCTAACCTATTGCTCACCAACCTTTTACATAAACACATGGCTCCAGATGTTTAGTTCTTGAGACACCATTTTTCTTACACGTAT
>PBOZ01000096.1 GCA_002724555.1 Rickettsiales bacterium | reverse complement strand
CGCCCAGTCGCCTTGTTGCCACTTATCACCGAACGTGGACCAATAACTTTCCATATACCGCGTATCGTCTCGCCATAAACTCCGTGTATTACCAATGGCCGGCAGGGTCATTACCAATTCGCCAAGCTCGCCTGGTTTAGTCTTCCTACCCTCCGCGGAAATGATATCGGCCCCACTCCCCGGCATCGGGCCATTAAAGGAACCAGGCGTGATTCTCTCTAAAAGATTGCTAGAAGCAATCCCGCCAAAACATTCAGTGCCACCAGTATAGTTCAAAATGGGTACACTCTTGTCCCCAACTCTCTCGAAAAGCCAAAGCCAAGCCGCATCAGTCCATGGTTCACCCGTCGATGCAATTACCCGTAGTTTTGAGAAATCAAATTCATCCACCTCATCACCATAACGCATCATGCCGCGAACCGTCGTTGGTGCCACACCAAGAAATGTCACGTCATTTTCCTGCATCACCCGCCAATGTCTTGTCGTATCTGGATAATCGGGTGTCCCCTCAACAAGCATAAGACTGCCACCAGCAAAACTCGTTGATACAGCCGTCAAGGCGCCAACCACCCACCCCATATCGCTGATCCAAAGCATTCGGTCATCCGCGCCTAAATCGAAGGTTACACAGATATCAAGGGCAAGTTTCGTGACACTACCGACATGGCTCATCAAGACACCCTTCGGCTTACCCGTCGTACCGGACGTATAAACTAGAAAGCCTATTTCCTCGGCGTCTGTTCGTTCGGTCTCCGCTTCTGATGGATGCGGAGCCAACGCCTCATGCCACCAATGATCTCGTCCAGTCAACATTGGACAGTCAACCGCATCACCCATTCGGCGCACGACAAATACGTCTGTTACACTCGGGCAATCAAGTAGTGCTTCGTCCAGAATACTTTTCATCGGAGATGCTGTCCCACGACGCGGCCCACCATCCGCGGTGACTACCGCTCGTGCCTCACTATCGCCAAGACGCACACGAAGTGGCTCCGGCCCAAAGCCTGAAAAGAGTGGCAGCACAATAGCGCCAACTTTCAAAATCCCGAAGAAAGACGTCATCGCCTCCGGTATCATAGGAACAAACATTGCGACCACATCACCGCGCCCTATACCCTGCCCCCGCAATGCACCTGCGAACCGACACACCTCGGCATCAAAATCGGCGTAGCTGAATTCACGCTTTTCGCCATCCTCGCCTTCCCAAACCAAATAAGTCTTGTTCCACACAGACGTACTACGATGCTTATCGAGACAATTCAGAACAACGTTCGTCTTTCCACCAAGGCACCACTTCGGATGTTGAATTCCATCAGATAAATCCAGAACCTGCTGATATGGTTCGTAGAACTGAACATCAAGAAACTTGATAGCAGAACCCCAAAACCAAGCCGGGTCAGCCGCTGTCTTATCATGAAGCGCCGCCATATCTTCGACGCCACAAAAATCTAAAAACTGACGCAAACGGCAATTGCTAAAATCCGGACCTGGCGTCCATTCGATCTTTTCAATATCGGACATTTAACAAACTCTCTTATTTAACTTTGGTAATCTCGCCGTCTAAAATTAGGAACTTAAAATTCCTTCAACCCAAGCAGCAACCGCAATTAAGTGTTCATCGGTGCCGTAGGCTGAAGTGAGCTGAATTCCGACAGGCAAACCGTTACGGCCAGTCATATTTGGCAAGGTAATGCATGGAATACCAATAGTCGTCCAAGGCCGATTGAACAGTGCATCGCCCGTCGTCTCGAACCCTTCCGGGGCTTCGCCGACGGCACTCGGGACCAAGACAGCGTCGTAGCCTTCCGCCAGAACGCCAAATTCGCGGCGGCATCGTTCTCCCAAATCAATAGCCTCTCGATAATCAGAAAAGGGTATTTCAAGCCCAGAAGCCATGAGGCTTTTTAACCTATCGCTCAACAAATCTTCATCTTGCAAAAATTCATGCGCAAGCGAACGACGACCTTCGTACATCATTATTGTGAAATTCGCTTCTTCCAACGCTGCAAATTGTGCGGGCAGCTCAAGTGTATCCAACATCCCACCTGCGTTTGATATTCGGTCGGCTGCCACCTTTACGGATACTTGGCTTGAGGCATCCGCTCGGTCCCACCAAGGCGTTTGGCAGAAGGCAATGCGCGGCGCCTCAGTTAGATTCTGGACATCCGCAGGTGCACCTAAGAGCGCGGCCCGAAGTAAGGCGAGGTCACCTGCCCCGCGCGCGAATGCCCCAAGTGTATCGAGTGAACGGGCCAGCAACTTGACACCCGCATAACTAAACTGACCAATCGACGGCTTGTACCCAACGACCCCGCAGAAAGACGCCGGGCGAATGACCGAACCACCGGTTTGTGTCCCGAACGCGAGTGGTGTCATATTCGCTGCAACGGCGGCAGCTGACCCGCTCGATGATCCGCCTGGTGTATGTGCCAAATTAAACGGGTTCCGCGTTTTGTTTGGATTGACGAAAGCAAATTCCGTCGTCACAGCCTTACCAAAAACTATTCCACCAGCTTCTTTGATAAGCGCGACACAGGCGGCGTCCACATTTGGTCTGTACCCCGGATAGATTTCCGACCCATATTCGGTGGGCATATCGGCCGTATCGATTACATCCTTAAATCCGATAGGAAGGCCATATAATGGAGCCTTTGGACCACTTTCATCGATTAATTTCGCTGTCTCAATAGCGCGATCAACGTCTACGTATGCCCACGCTCGCACGTCGTCTTCGCGCGCATCGATAGCGGCGAGGTTTGCCTCAACAATTTCTAAGCAACTCGTCTCACCCGATCGGATCGCCTTCACCATTTCGACAGCGGTCCATTCGTTCACAGCTTTCTTTTTCATGATATTCTCGCTCGCAAGCGGATTTGTCCTAAGTTTGAGTTATGGCGCACGCTTGTTCGAACAACATCTAACTGCCAATCGTTACACAAGAAGACACTTTTGCTATAGTTGTGCCGCGCCCCACAAACGGAGCTACACCATGGCCTCGAAATTGACCAAAGCCGAAATCGCCACCTACCACGAAGATGGGCTGCTGTTTCTGCGCAAATTATTTGATCCTCAGGAAGTTGACCTGCTGCGGCGCGCTATGGAAGAAGATCCGGAAATCCGAGAACATTCTCTGTTGCGCGCCGATCAAGAAGGCGGCGCGACACGTATTTCGCTTTGGAACCGGGCAGGCGATAGTGTCTATGGGCTTGCGGCACGCTGCGAGAAGATTGTGAATGCTGCGGAGACACTGATCGGAGAGCCAGTATACCACTTTCAATCTAAGCTGACAGCGAAAGACCCCAAAATTGGTGGTGCGTGGGAATGGCATCAAGACTACGGATATTGGTACTATAATGGCTGCGTTGCGCCAAAATTGTTAAGCTTCATGATCGCACTAGACCGCACCGATACCGAGAACGGATGTCTCAAATTGGTCCGGCAATCTCATAAGCTTGGCAGACTCGATCACGTCCAAGTTACGCCGGAGCAAAACTGCGCCGACCCGCGACACATGGACCGAATTTTGGAGACGCATGAAGTGGTCGATTGTATCTTAGACCCAGGTGATGTGGTTGTTTTTCATGCTAATACCTTACACCGCTCTGAACAGAACCGCTCTGAAAAACGCCGTTGGACATTACTTTGCTGCTATAACGCAATCAGCAACGATACGGTGACCCGGGACGATGACCGGTATTACGTCCCGCTTGAAAAAGTGCCAAATAGCGCAATCAAAGCCGCAGGGCTCAAATTTGCCAGCTCCGACAATATGGAACACTTCACCTCCAAACCCTATGTCCCGGACGTAAAAAAGGCTTCGTGATCTAGCCGTGACCGGTAGTGCCCTTTTTTCACCTTTACAACTTCGCAGCGTCAGATTTGCGAACCGGATCGTTGTCGCGCCAATGGGACAGTATAGCGCGGATAACGGAGCGGCAACGGACTGGCACCTGATGCACCTTGGCCAGTTCGCGGTTAGTGGCGCTGGTCTTCTCATCACCGAAGCCACAGCCGTTTCGCCCGAAGCCCACATTACTCCAGATTGCTTGGGCCTATATACCGATAAGCATGAAACAGCACTTAAACACGTCGTAGGTTTTTGCAAAAAACACAGCCAAATCGCATTGGGCATACAGCTTTCACATTCAGGTCGGAAGGGTTCAACATATCCTCCAACTGCTGGCCGCAATGCCCCCCTTACGACAGAGGATGGCGCTTGGGAGACAATAAGCTCCTCTGGTATCCCCCGCGCGAATGGTTGGCCAAAACCAAAAACCGCAACCGAAAAAGATTTGGCTAAAGTTATTTGCGATCATACTCAATCGACTATAAGAGCGGATCGGGCTGGGTTCGATTTAATTGAATTAACAGCGGCGCATGGTTACCTCTTACAAGAGTTCATGTCACCCAGCGCGAATACGCGTGATGACCAGTGGGGCGGAAGCTTCGAAAACCGGACACGCCTTTGTATCGATGTGTTCAAAGCAATCCGCGATGTCTGGCCCGAACATAAGCCGATTGGTGTTCGTCTTTCGGCAACAGACTATTTGGAAGGCGGATGGAGCCTTGAGGAAACGACAGAACTTTGTCGGCGATTGAGATCTCTGGGCTGCGATTACGCGGCTATTTCAAGCGGTGTCCTCTCGCTCGACCAAAAAGTTCCAATCGGCGAAGGCCACCAAGTAGGGTTTGCGAGAACCGTTAGAGAGGGATCTGGATTACCCGTTATGTGTGTAGGAATGATATTTCGACCAAAGCATGCGGAGAAAATCATCTCTGATCGAGATGCCGATCTCGTAGGCCTCGCTCGCGGCATGCTACAGGACCCCCACTGGCCCTGGCGCGCCGCCGCAGAACTGGATGCCGAGGTCACGTATCCACCTCAATATATTCGTGGATATCGTTCTAAATGGCACAGAACGCAGAGATATTAATGGAGAATACCTAACTTTAAATAAATTTATTTTTTGCGTCTTTTGATTAAAAAACGACTAATTTTCAAGAATACGGCGCATTTTTCTGCGAAAACGGGCGGCAATGCGCTCCTCCTCCGGGTGTTTTCCTTCGGATATAACTTTTCGTCCCCGAACAAAGACATCCTTAATTAATCGTCCATTCCCGGAGAATATAAAAGTATCCGTAATATCCACTCCCGATTTACCAACAAAGATTGGTGCTTCTCCATCAAGCACGACCAAATTAGCTAAATGGCCAATATTGATCGCCCTGGTATATCGGCCAAGCGCCTGTGCACCACCTTCTACAGCATCAAGATATAAGGACGTGCCAGTTGAGCTGCATCCTTTCCTTACAAGTAAATTTCGCCGGAGGCTTGTGAGCCGTTGACCGTATTCGAGAAGACGCAATTCTTCCACCGCATCGACAATTACATGACTGTCAGACCCGATACCAATCCGCCCACCGGCCCCTAAATAATCCATCGCAGGAAAAATACCATCACCCAAATCTGCTTCCGTCGTTGGACAGATGCCCGCAACAGCCCCAGAATTCGCGAGGCCAACCACCTCATCCTTCGTCATATGCGTCGCATGGACCAAACACCACAGCGGATCAACATTTAGATTGGCCAATAGCCATTCCACTGGACGTGCGCCACACCAGGCAACACACTCTTCAACCTCACGCAGTTGTTCCGCAATATGGATATGTATCGGCCGGTCGACACCAATTTCGTCGATGATCTGTACTACATCATTGAGCGCCTCCGGACCAACTGCCCTCAGCGAATGCGGCGCAATACCAACATTGTAAAAAGTGCACGCCCGAGATGCCTTCTCCGCCCCTTCAACAATGCGTGAAAATTGATCAATATTACAGGCATAGCGCTTTTGACCGGGCTCTATTGGAATTCCTCCAAACCCGCCTTGCGCGTAAAGAACCGGCAATAATGTTAATTCAATTCCGCACTCCTGTGCCGCCGCTGTTACACGATGGGACATCTCCGCGGGATCATCGTAAGTCTTACCATCGGCAGCGTGATGAAGATAATGGAACTCACCAACCGATGTAAATCCGCCCTTCAACATATCTACGTATAGCTGGGCTGCAATCGCTTCGACGTCCTCTGGCGTCAGCAGTGAAACAAAGCGGTATAAAGCCTGCCGCCATGTCCAGAAGTCATCGCCCTTGGGTCCTGATCTCTCTGTAAGACCAACGAATGCTCGCTGAAACGCATGGGAGTGTGTGTTTGACATGCCAGACAAAACGGGCCCAGCTGCTTTTTCAAAATTATCGCCAATCACCTTTGGGCGGACGTCTGTAATCACACCATTAGTATCGAAAATTATAACTAAATCCCGTGCCCATCCTGTGGGTAGCAGTAGTTGTTCGCAATAAAGTCCATTTGAATTTCGCATTTTTGATCGATGTTGTTATTTTAGGCAGAATACGAAGTTAGTGTAATCTCGTAACAAGTATCATAAAAAAGGATAGCGCCATGCCCGCACCTCGCGTCGCCGTCATCGGGACAGGCGGAACCATCTCTTCCGTCGGTAAACACGGCCTCGACCTCGTCGCCTATCTAGAGAACAACAAGATATATGAAGTTGACGAGTTACTTAATGCTTTTCCAGAGACATTGGATCAAGGTGACATTATACCTGTTCGCCTGCGTGCAATGCCAAGTACTGCGATTGGGCCTGTCGAATGGCTGGAAATTAATTCAAAAATTCACCAGCTCGTTGAAGAAGACCCTAGCCTTGATGGCATCGTCGTCACTCATGGTACCGCAACACTCGAAGAGACAGCGTATTTCCTGAACCTAACGGCAAAGGTAGAGATACCTATTGTTCTTGTTGGTGCACAAAGACCAGCTTCCGGCATGGGCACGGATTCAGGTATCAATTTAGTAAATGCAATCCGTACTGCAGGGCATCCGGATTCTCGTGGGCGGGGCGTCCTTGGTGTGTTGAATGACGAAATTCACTTCTCACGTGATATGACCAAGACCTCGACATTGCGACAACAAACTTTTAAGAGCCACGACTTTGGTCTCCTTGGTCACGCGGATTGGGACAAGGTGGCCTACTATCGGATGCCAGAACGTCGCCGGGCACCTAACACCGAATTCGATGTCCGGGGAATGAAGGATTTACCACGCGTCGACATTTCGGTTACTTATGCTGGTACACATGGAACAGCAATCGATGCCTTTGTCGCCGCAGGCGCCAAGGGTATCGTTGTCGGCACGATGGCACCTGGCTATGTGCCGCCTGTTGAATTCGAGAAGCTTCAGGCCGCCGCCGAAAAAGGTATCATCATTGTTCATAGTACGCGTGCGGGTAGCGGCCGGGTCGCCGACGTCGCGTCACGCCGAGTGGATGGCACCGTCCTCGCCGATAATTTACCGCCTCAAAAAGCACGAATTCTTCTCACTGTCGCATTAACTAAAACAGACGACCCGGTCGAATTGCAGCGTATCTTCGACCAGTACTAAGAAGCATTAAGGGGTATCGAAATGCCAAAAGTATTTCTTCTAACGGCTGCTATACTTAGCCTGAGCTTCAATGCTGCGAATGCAGCTTGCGGGAAAGTTACTATCGCCGACATGAATTGGCCTTCAGCAACTTTGATCGCGCATATCGACAAAATAATCTTAAAAAATGGTTATGGATGCGATGCCGAATTGGTTACCGGGGATACAATGCCGACCGGCACCTCAATGATTGAGAAAGGCGAGCCGGATATTGCGCCAGAGTTATGGACTAACTCGTTCGCTGTAGCGCTTAAGAAAGGCATAGAAGAAAGGCGACTTCGGATCGCTGGAAAATCCTTATCTGACGGAGGTGAAGAGGGTTTTTGGGTACCGAAATACATGGTCGACAAAAAACCAGAGTTAGCCAACATCACTGGCATCAAAAAACATGCAAAGCTATTTAAACATCCGGAAGACCCCAATAAGTCGGGTTTCATCGGCTGTCCTGCTGGCTGGAATTGTCAGATCTCAAGCGGTCACCTGTTTACAGCACTTAAACTTGCTGATGCTGGCTTCGAGCTTATCGACCCGGGTTCTGCGGCGGGCCTCGATGGCTCTATAGCCAAAGCCTACGAACGAAAACAAGCCTGGTTTGGCTACTACTGGGCGCCAACGGCGATCCTCGGTAAATACCAAATGGTGAAGGTTGATTTTCAAAGCGGTGTCGATGAATTGCATTTTAAAAGTTGTATCACGCAAGCAGAATGCGAAACACCAAAACCAACGATGTACCCACCCTCCCCCGTCCATACAGTCACGGTAGAGAATTTCGCTAAGCGGGCACCGGAGGCTTTTTCCTATCTCACCCGGCGGGCTTTTTCTAATAGCCATATGAACCAGCTTCTTGTTTGGATTGAAGAAAACCAGGCCGATGGTGAAACGGCTGCCACCTACTTTCTGAAAAACCACGAGGGGATCTGGAAGACATGGGTTCCGGCGGACGTTGCCAAAAAAATTAAAACTGCTCTTTAGCTCCCATATTAAATCAGGAGCGAACCTATGGCTGACTCCAATTGGCTGATGCAATTCCCCGCAATGGAACGAGCCGACTTGGTCGGCTTGCGTAAAAGCCTCGACAGCACATATCGAGAATTCACACGAAATTACGGAGATATGATCGAAAGTTTCTTCGACCCTCTACTGTACTTTCTCGTCTGGTTCGAGAAGTTTCTGCTTTTTGCACCCTGGCCTATCATTTTGGCTATCTTGATCGGCCTGACCTATGCTGCGAGCCGATCTTGGAAACTCTCGCTTGGCGTCTTCGCCGCCTTCTTTCTTATAGGTTATTTCGGCATGTGGGGGGACACGATGCGGACACTCGCAATCATAACTGTAGCGACTTTGCTCTCGATCGGCTTAGGTGTGCCCATCGGTATTGCTATGGCGCGTTCGGATCGAGTGCAGACGCTAGTCACTCCGATCCTAGATATCATGCAAACTATGCCAGCCTTCGTTTACCTAATCCCAGTGGTGATGTTGCTCGGCATCGGAAAGGTACCGGGCATTCTCGCGGTGTTGGTTTATGCCATTCCGCCGGTAATTCGTCTCACCAACCTTGGTATCCGGATGGTCGATAAAGATGTACTCGAAGCCGCCATCGCCTTCGGCGCAACACGGCGCCAACGTCTTTTAGAAATACAACTCCCATTAGCACTTCCAACCATTATGGCGGGTATCAATCAAACGATAATGATGGCCCTCGCCATGGTCGTTATCGCTTCGATGATCGGCGTGAAAGGATTGGGGCAGCCGGTACTGAAAGCCATTACCAACCAGTATTTCACGATGGGACTCCTGAACGGTCTCGCCATCGTGGTAATCGCCATTGTCTTCGACCGCGTAAGTCAGGCCTATGCAAGACGGAGCCAAAAACACCTTAAAGGCATGTATGGTGCCTGAGCCTTTAATCCAAATTCAGGGTCTCTACAAAATATTTGGGCAAGATCCCAACTTAATCTTACCGCTAGTTCGTGAAGGACAAACAAAAGAAAAACTTTTGGTAGAGAGCGATCATACCATCGGACTTGACGATATAAACCTTGATATCGGTTATGGTGAGGTCTTCGTCTTGATGGGTCTCTCAGGTTCAGGGAAGTCAACCTTAATTCGCACCTTAAACCGCCTAATCGAACCGACGGCAGGATCGATACATATTGGTGGTACCAACGTCCTCGCGCTCGATCAGAGAGCCCTCGAAAAATTTCGGCGCCAAAAACTCTCTATGGTCTTTCAGTCTTTCGCATTACTTCCTCACCGGACAGTTATAGACAATGTTGGCTTTGGTCTGAGCATACGCAAAATTGCGAAGAATGAACGCTACGCAAAAGCGCAGAACTGGATCGAGAAGGTTGGTTTGAAAGGTTATGAAAACCAATATCCCGCGCAGCTTTCTGGCGGCCAACAACAGCGGGTCGGTCTGGCCCGTGCCCTATGCACGAACCCACAAATTCTATTGATGGATGAAGCCTTTTCTGCTCTTGATCCACTGATCCGTTCCGAAATGCAGCAACAATTAATCGATCTGCAAAAAGACCTTAAGAAAACAGTCGTCTTTATCACGCATGATTTGGAAGAGGCGCTCCGCATCGGCAACCGCATCGCCATCCTAAATGACGGAAGAATATCGCAAGTTGGAACACCAAAGGAAATATTGGAAAACCCGGCCGACGATTACGTAGCTGCGTTCGTTAAAGATGTGAAACGCGCGTTTTAGCCTCTTATCCTCCATCAGCCGTAAAAAATAATGGTCAGCCGACAAACAAAATCGGTATTTTACATCAATGTCGCTGATAAAAATTCGAATACAGATGGTAAGCAAATTAAAGATTACCAGTAATCGTATAATCCAATATTTTTACAACCTGCTCAGGCGTTTTTGCCACAGCCTGTGCCGCACCATCTACTTCCTTCAATGCGTGTGTTAGTGCATCGTCATGCAGCGTAATGATTGGTTTACCAAGTGCTGACGCAAAACCGGCATCAAATGCCGCGTTCCATTGCCGATACTTATCTCCAAACCGCACGACAACAACGTCAGATCGTTCGATTAGCGTGCGAGTGCGGATCGCGTTAACCTTGGCACCCTTGTGGTCCTTCCAGAACGAATTATCCTCCCCGCCGAGGATATTCACACCACAATCGTCTGATGATTCATGATCCGTCACTGGTGAAACAAAATCAATTGGCAGTCCAGCTCCCTTTGAGCCTTCGCTAATACGTTCACGCCAATCCGAATGAATTTCGCCGGAGAGATAAACCGTCCAATTTTGTTGTGCCATGCCGTTACTCCCAAAATGCGGATTAATGCCGGTTTTACCCCTTGCCTCCGGCTACGAGACGTTATCTTGTTCATAATCGCCGAGTATTAAAGGGGATAAGGGAAAGAAAATGAATGGATTGTTGGAAGGACACTTAGCAGTTGTAACGGGCGGCGCCTCAGGGATTGGGCGTGCTATTGCAATCGGCTACGCGAAACAGGGCGCGCATGTTGTCATCTTAGACGCCGATCTTGAAGGCGCAGCCACTGTTGGTAAGGAAATTCTCGATGCGGGAGGCGAAGCTTGGAACTTTAAGCTTGATGTGACCAATCGTAAGCAATGCCAAGAACTCGCAATGCAGATAGAGGAGAAGATCGGTAAAACATCCATTCTCGTGAATAATGCCGGCATTAACCGCCGCAATGCTTTCACAGCGAATGCAGATGATGTTATCCAGGATTGGGAAGACATTATTTCCGTCAATCTTACCGGCGTTTTCAACGTCACTCATTCCTTTGTCGATCAGCTGCGCGCGACAAAAGGTCGGATCGTCAATATAGGCTCAATCCAATCATTTATGCACGTGCGTACCCCAAACTCGCCAGCGTACACAACATCAAAGCACGGCGTGCTGGGCTTCACGAAGGCACTGGCAGCCGACCTCGGCAAGGACGGTGTGCGCGTCAATGCTATCGGACCGGGTCTTATCGAAACACCACTCAACGAAACGGCGCGCGCCAACAACCCGGGTCTCATGAAGACATTTATGGATCATACGCCTCTCGGACGCGCAGGAAAACCGGAAGACATCGTTGGTCCAGCAGTCTTCCTCGCCTCCGACATGTCCGCTTACGTCTCCGGCGGCATCATCATGGCGGACGGAGGCTACCGCACGGTTTAACGAATATTCAAATCAAATTTCTCAATCACGTTAGGATGCGCAATATTCGCGAACAGCGTGAGCATAATCAATTGTGCATCCAGACTGTCGCCGCTGTTGATGGCAAGACTTAGGCGTTTCTCGATTTCGTCTGCCGCTTCGCCGTTATTTATTTCTTCATAGTCGTCGCGGCCAAGCATGCAGTAAACCACCATAGGCGCCGCTTTCTCGCAACTGGCGACAATATCTGTAAAATTCCCACCTTCGGCCTCTCGCAAGAGTTTTATAACGGAAATCTTCACAGAATCAGCAACTAGAGACGGTTGAATTCCGATTTCACGGATGGCGTCATTAAGATAATGTACTTCTTTGGGCCGACCGCGAATTCCAAAGATGCTTAGAATATCCATGATGAAAGAATGCGATAATCAACCGGTTAAAGCTACAGCGATTAAATTCCCAAACAATCAGCCGCGGCAATGCATGTGTATTATGTTATTTACCCGCTTCGACTTGTTGTGCGGCCTGGAGCAACATTGGGCCACCTTCTGTCAGTGCATGCATACCCAACACACTGACGCATTCGAAGACTTCCATGATCTCTTCCTTACTTGCACCGTGCTCAAGCGCATTACGGATATGAATTCGTGCACCTTCTTTATGCAAGTGCGTCGTCGCGGTATCGATAGCGATGTAAATAAATTCCTTGATCTTTGGCTCCAATGTGCCGGTCTTCCAGGGTACCGAGGAGAATTCAACGTAAGCCTCGAAAAAATCCGGACAAAGCTTCAACATGTCGTCCCAAAACGGACTCCAATAACCGCGATTTTTGACAAATTCTTCTTTCAGGCCGTTTTCGTAATCCCCATACTCAATATTATCAACTTCATCGCCACGTCCCATGTCGCGTAACTCTTCCATTAGGATTGGTACGCCGAGTGTACAGGTATGAATACCAAGGACGCTGGTAAGTTCCAGGACCTCCATAATTTCGTCCCGGGTCGCCCCGAGCGCCAGCGCATTTTTAATATGAAGATCAAGGCCTCGCAGGTAGAGATGCGTCGTCGACGCATCAACCGCAATATATAAAAATTCACGAACTTTGGGGTCTAGATGGCCATTTTTTGACGGCACGGAGGAGAACTTTGAATATGCTGAAAAGAAATTCGAATCAAGCTTGAGAACATCTTCCCAAAAGTCGCTCCAATAACCTCGATTTTTGATAAATTCGTCTTTTAATTCTTGTTGATGCGGGTTGAGATTAGCCAATTTCATTACTCCATAAGGCGTTGCTAAGGTGAGGCGCCAAAATACCTTTTGAATTAGATACAATGAGATGAAAATTGGCCAAGGCAAAAAAGGTAAGACGTATGCCTGACGCGAAAGGTGGTCCATTATTCCAGCCAAGAATAATGGAAATTTCCGGTTTTGAATTGGAGATACACGAAGCGGGTGAAGGATCTCCCCTCCTATACTTGCACGCGGGCGGTGGCTTTCGACCTTCTCACCCCGCAATGCTTATTTTAGCGAAAAATCATCGGGTTATCGCGCCTTCCCACCCGGGCTTTGGCCGTTCCGACCTTCCAGATTGGATAACCTCTGTAGACGACTATGCACATGTCTATTTAGAACTGATTGATCGCCTCGATCTCTCAGGCACTCTGCTAATAGGTGCCTCGATCGGCGGATGGGCAGCCGCCGAAATCGCAACTAAAAATTCATCACGCCTCTCCCGCATCGTTTTGATTGGGCCATCTGGCATAAAGGTCGGATCGCGGGATCAACTAGATATTCCTGATATCTTCGCTATGCCTCCCACTGAACTTGAGAAGCGAATATTCCAGAACCCAGAAATGTTTCACTCAAACTTCTCAGATATGAGTGACGATGACCTCGCCATTATCGCCCGCAATAAACAAACTTTAGCGCTCATTGCGTGGGAGCCGTACCTACACAACCCGAAGCTCAAGCATCGACTTCACATGATTAACGTGCCCACCTTGGTAGTGCGCGGTGAGCATGACGGATTGATAACACCAGAATATGCCACGGCTTTCTGCCAACGAATTCCAGACAGTAGCTATCTCGAAATTTCTGAAGCAGGACATGCGGCGGATATAGAACAACCTCTCGCCTTCGTTGCGGCCTTATCAAACTGGATGGAGAGTTAAGATGCGTATCTGGCATTTCAGCGAAACCGCCTACCCCCATCTACCACCAGAAGACGACTACGAATCCATCCGTGTTTCGTTGCCAAACAAGTATTACGACCCAGAAATCGGATATAAACTTTATCAAAATCGTATCGACGAATGGTGCCTAGCGGACGAGCTTGGCATCGACATCATGGTGAACGAACATCACCAAACACCAACTTGCGTCGATCCCGCAGCCCCTATAATGACCGGTGTCTTGGCTCGCCTCACAAAGAATTCACGCCTCTTGATTCTCGGCAATCCTATTGCCAATAGGCGCCAACCCGTTCGCGTGGCGGAAGAGATGGCCATGGTCGACGTTCTCTCAAAAGGGCGCTTGGAGTGCGGGTTCGTGCGAAGCGTGCCTTATGAGATCGCACCCGCGAACAGTAACCCGGTTCGGATGGTCAAGCGTATGTGGGAAGCTCACGATCTCATTGTAAAAGCATGGACTAGTCATGACGGTCCTTTCACCTTCGAAGGCGACTTCTTCCATCACCGGATGGTCAATATTTGGCCACGCCCATACCAGCAACCGCATCCGCCAATTTGGGTAACCTCTCTCAGCACTGGAAATTCAGCCGAAATTGCGCGGCGTGGCTATACACTTGGCACTTTCCTGACGGGCTACGAAAAGACGCCAGATATATTCAAAGCTTATCGCACTGCCTACCGTGACGCCGGGCATGGTGATGATGTACCTCTTCAGAAGCTGGGTTATAGCGGACTTGTTTTCGTCGGTGAGACGGAGGAGGAAGGACGAGCCGGCGGGCAGCACCTGCTATGGTATCTTAGCCATAACAAACTACCGATGCATTTTCGTAATCCCCCGGGATACGCCAGCATTGATGCTAATGTCATGGCACTGAAGGGCAAACAGATTGGTGTTCGAAAAGAAGGGTGGGTTCCCGACCTCGATGACCAAATGGAAAAGGGAATTGTCTTCTGCGGCAGTCCAGATCAGGTCTTCGATCAGTTAAAAAAGTTTTATGACCATGTAGGTGGCTTTGGAAACTTGCTCTCAATGGGACAGGCAGGCCACCTATCACACGACGATACCTGCAAAAGCTTAAACCTCTTGGCAAAAGAGGTATATCCGCGCCTTAAAGAACTCAGCGCACCCCAATCTATTGCCTCGTTCTAGCCATCAACAGAAAACTTAGAAGCTTCACCCATAATACTCTGCGTATTAGAATAGCGTACTCCCACAATCGCAATGATACGAACCTCAATAAAGTTAAATATCTATTTTTCTTTGTTTAATCCGAGCTCAATTTCTTATACTGGCATCATTACAAACTCAGCATCAAACAATCATAGGCTCTGAAACGTGGAGACTTCAAAATCCGCCACTAACCCCGGATCGCAGACACCGGACCAAACAACCAGTCCCAGAGTGGCTGTAATAATGGGTAGCCAGTCAGACTGGTCAACAATGAGCGAAACCATCGATATGCTCAATCTTCTGCAAGTTCCCTCAGAAACTAAGATCGTTTCAGCGCATCGGACCCCAGACAGACTTTATAGTTTCGCAAAAAATGCAAAAGCCGAGGGTATTAAAGTAATTATTGCTGGCGCAGGTGGAGCGGCTCATTTACCGGGCATGGTCGCCGCAATGACGACACTCCCTGTTCTCGCAGTTCCGGTTAAATCTTCAAGTTTGAGTGGACTGGATAGCCTTCTATCCATTGTTCAGATGCCGGGTGGTGTTCCTGTTGGCACGCTTGCCATAGGACCTGCTGGTGCGAAAAACGCCGCACTCCTCGCCTGTCAAATTCTCGCACTGGACGACGAAGACTTAGCAAATCGTGTTAGCGAATGGCGCCAGCAGCAAACCGAAAACGTTGCAGATTTGCCCGTAAAGTTGGCGACTGAATGACGCAAAAATTCAAACCCGGTGGCTCCAGCCTATTGCCCGGCGCTGTTGTTGGTATCGTGGGTGGTGGACAATTGGGACGAATGATGTCCATTGCTGCCAGCCGCCTTGGATTTCATAGCGCAATTTTAGCACCGGATGATGATGCGCCTGCAGTTCAGGTATCGCACCATCATATCAAACGTGGATACGACGATCCGTTCGGGTATTCAGAACTTTCCGATATTGCCGACGTCGTTACATACGAACTGGAACAAATTCCGCTGAATGGTCTGCAGGCGATCACAGACAAGGCGCGCATCTCGCCAAATTTATATGCGCTCGAAGTGTCACAAGACCGCGCAAAAGAAAAACAGTTTCTTAATGTGAATCAAGTACCTACAACGGCGTGGAAGGAATGCCGAACCATTGCAAACGTCGAGACCGCCCTCAACGAATTTGGTTGTGATAGCATTCTGAAAGTTGCATTCGGTGGATATGATGGAAAAGGTCAAACACGGATACATTGCAATGCGAATGCATCGGAAATTTCGAAAATCTGGGAAGACCTTGCTCAAGGCAACGAGCTAGTTACTATTTTGGAAGCTACTGTTGAATTCAAGTGCGAAATCTCCGTCGTCGTTGCCCGCGATGAGAGGGGGCGTATAGAGACCTATGACCCGGTCCGAAATCATCACAAAGACCACATTCTTGAAAAGACGATCATACCCGCAGGAATTGAGAATGAGGTATCAATTCGTGCTCAAACCCTAGCATCAATGGTCGCTGAAGCGCTCGACTATGTTGGTGTAATGTGTCTTGAGATGTTTATTACCCAGGATGATAAACTACTTGCAAATGAGATTGCACCGAGACCCCATAATTCCGGGCACTGGACACTAGACGCGTGTTATACAGACCAGTTCGAGCAGCACATTCGTGCTATCTGTGGATTGCCACTCGGCAGCGCCCAGCGCTTCGCCGATGCAACTATGCAAAATATTCTCGGAACCGAGCATGCCGCCGTTTCAAAACACCTCTCAGACCCAAACGCCCGTATTCATTTGTACGGGAAGAGTGAATGGAGAACCGGCCGAAAAATGGGACACGTAACCATTCTAGAGCGGTTTCATAGCAATACCGCCAATGGCAATTCTACGGAATAAAAAATTCAAAATTAAGGCACTTACATCTTCAAATCGCTCATCCTGCCGCCTTGATCGATATCTATATTCCACGAGAAGATACGCAAAATTAGATTATTTCCTCACTCATTAATTTCGTAATACAGTTGATATCTGAAAACCGAGCGCGTTCTGTGAGCTAAACTCAAGAACTATTATATTCCATAACGATGTTGTTGCGTTCATCCCTGCGAACTTTCCAGCCAGGCGGTACAACGACCGTTGAATCATATTCCTCTAAGATTATGGGCCCGGAAAACGGCTCGGAACTCAATGCGGTACGCGTAAGAATTTTCGTATCCAACAATCCAATTTTCGGGCCGAAATAGACTGAACGCATGCCACGGTCTGTGACCTCCGACATGCTATCCTCATCCCATTGACCAGCATGGTCCACGCCCCTATCAAGGGCCGCAATCACATGGACATTTACCAATTCAAATGCACGATGATCCGCGCGATGGCCAAATAATCGTTCGTATTCTTCCTCGAACGCTGTCTCCGCGAGGCGTATCACATCATCGTTCATCTCCAGTGCAACCAATGGAACCATTAACTCTGACGATTGGCCCAAATAACGAATATCAGCGAGAGCTGAATACGATACTCTCTCGTCTTCAAAACCTTCAGCGAGAATGCGTCGCCGCAGACTATCTCGCATGTCATCAATAACAGATTGAAGGGCTTCAAATTCAGGTTTGCTTAGATCCGTTAGAACAGTGCGCGCTGTGTGATGTTCCACCTCGGAGCGAAGTAAGCCAAATGCGCTAAACAGACCCGGCGCCGGAGGCACCAAAATGCTTTTGATGCCAAGCGACTCAGCAACGCCAGCCGCATGGATCGGCCCAGCTCCGCCAAAGGCCATCATCACGAAGTCAGCTGGATCACGGCCTCGCTCAACTGATACAGTTTTGATCGCGCGCACCATATTCGAATTCGCAATGGTGTGAACGCCATGCGCACCATCAAGCAATGACATATCAGCGGGTCCTGCCACAAAATTGTTAATCGCGTGTTCCGCCAATTGCTTGTCGACCGTCAATGCGCCTCCCGCAAGAGAACCATCATGCAGGAAACCAAGCACCAAATTGGCGTCCGTGACGGTTGGATCATTGTTACCCTGCCCGTAACAAGCCGGGCCAGGGGATGCCCCGGCACTGCGCGGTCCAACCCGTAAGGCACCACCTGTATCGATTGATGCTATACTGCCCCCGCCAGCACCCACCTCTGAAATATCAATGACGGGAATACGAAGCAGATAGCCGCCGCCTCGCACCAAACGGCTACTAACCGACACAGGTCCACCAACTTCATAATCGCGGGCACGAAGTATTTCGCCGTTCTCAATAATTGAGGCCTTTGTCGTTGTGCCTCCCATGTCGAGCGTAATAACATTTTGCTGTCCCGCATCCAGCGAAGCACGTAGTGCCGCGACTACGCCTGCCGCCGGACCGGATTCAATGATCGACACCGGGCGTTCCGATGCTGTCTGAGACGGCACCAACCCACCATTCGATTGCATTACCAGGATCGGCGCCAGGGCTTTAATGTAATCAAGTTTGCGTCTCAAATTAGCCAAGTACTCGGCAATCAGGGGCGCCACATAAGCGTTAACGACAGTAGTGCTTGCGCGCTCAAATTCTTGTAATTCTGGTAAGATATCCGACGACAGAGAGATATGAACTCCTGGAAGTTTAGGGGCGATAAAATCTCGAACCTGCCGTTCGTGATCGCCATTCCGATATGAATGCAGAAAACAAACAGCAATTGCTGCCACTTTCTCAGAAATACAAGTCTCGACTATTTTATCCAAGCCGGAGAGATCAAGTGGCGTAAGCACAGCACCAAAATTGTCGAGGCGTTCTTTAACTTCAAATCGCAACGCCCGCTCGGCGAGAGGTGGCGGCTTCTCCCACTCAAGATCATAAGATAACGGGATCCGGATACGCCGCAATTCAAGAATATCGCGGAAGCCAGCAGTTGTGATCATTGCAGTGCGAGCACCACGCCGCTCTAAAATTGCATTCGTGGCCACAGTGGTGGCATGCACAACTTCATCGATAAACGTGTTTTTACCATCGAGTACGTCCGAAATACCGGCGACAATGGCCTCCGCGTAATCTTCCGGTGTAGAGGACACTTTCCGTTTTTGCAGACGCCCGTCAGGCGTCAAAAATACGAAGTCTGTGAAAGTGCCACCGATATCAACACCAACACGAATTCCGAATTCGTCGCCTCTCACTTTCTCCGCCCCACTCTCAGCTTGGAGGTCTCCAAATCATTTACACACCAAGGCGGGCCAGACACCACCACACCATAATCATGCGCCGCAGCTTCGACGCTTACTTTTCCGTTATAAACATCTTCTAGAACCATTTCCGGCGCTCGGGCAAATGGATCCCCGTAACCACCACCACCCGCCGTCGTATGCCGAATCGATTGGTCTCGTTTAATCGGATGAACAAATTTCGTTGGCAGAGTTTCCCAATTCTCGCCGTTATCAAAAAGATTATTAGATGGAGAACCTGAACCACCGCCATTAACGCCAAAAGGGGGATGATCACGTCGGTCGGACCGAAGCTGCAGGCGGGCATGCTCCCCCAGATATCGCAGCTCGCGCATCACGGCGAGGCCACCACGCCATTCACCCGGGCCACCACTATCAGCCACCAACTCGTATCGCTCAACACGGATAGGCGCTGAATTTTCTATAGCTTCGATCGGCGCATTGGAAATATTAGCCGCCGGGTTCGCCACTCCATCAAGGCCCTCCTTATTTTTACCACCTCCCCAACACCCCATAACTGCTTCACGGAATTGTGAATAATTCCCGTCACTATCGTATCCCGCGATGCTGTAGCTCGTAGTGCCGCCCTCTCCAGGTGCCCGGATACGGTCCGGCACCGCTTTAGCTAACGCCCCTGCAATCGCATCGATAATACGAAATCCCGTGACACCCCGAGCCGCACAGGCACCTGGCGGACGTGGATTAACTAGACTACCAACTTTTGCTACTGCATTAATCGGCCGAAAGAACCCAGCATTATTCGGCACCTCCTCCACCATAATCGAGCGAATTGCGAAGTAGATTGCCGATTTCGCAAAAGAAAGTGTCGAATTGATAGCGCCTTGGACCTGGTCGGATGTACCCGTAAAGTCCACCGTTAATTCTTCGTCATCGATGCGTAATGCAACCTCAACTTTGATCGGTTGTCCAAAATTAACGCCGTCATCATCAAGAAAGTCCGTAAACTTATAAATTCCATTCGGAATAGCCCCAATGGTCGCCCGGGCTCCACGTTCACTGTAATCCAACAATGCATCAAACGATTGCTCTAGCTGCTCAACACCGTATCGCTCTGCCAGCTCTTGCATGCCACGTTCACCAATCTCACACGCCGCCAACTGAGCCCGAACATCACCAAGTACGACTTCCGGTTGGCGAACGTTTAAACTAAGCATGCTGTATAGCGTGTCGTTTGCCTCGCCCTTATCGTAGAGTTTAACCACCGGAATGCGAATTCCTTCTTGAAATATCTCCGTCGAGTCCGCAGCACTCGAGCCTGGAACTCTGCCACCCATGTCGTTGTGATGGGCAACGAGTATCGCAAATCCAAGAAGGGAATCGCGGACGAAGACCGGCTTAAACATGAAGATATCTGGCAGATGCATCCCACCATGATAGGGATCATTCAGTACATAAACGTCACCCTTTTCTATTGAATTTTCATATTTTTCTAACACGGCTTCAATCGCGTCGGGGATCGAGCCAAGATGTAACGGCAGGGATAGTCCTTGAGCAATCATTCGGCCTTTTCGGTCACAAAAGGCACTCGAGATGTCCATAGTGTCCTTCATGATCGACGAATACGCGATCCGGACAACTGTCAGGAGCATTTCATCAACAACAGAACCAATCGCGTTTTTTATCAACTCAAGCCGGACTGGATCAAACGGCATACTTCTTTTCCAAATTGCGGATCGACGCCATGTCATTGATTTCCCAAAGCTCATCAAATCCAATCATCCGCTCGACGACACCTTCCGAGGTACCGGACTTATAAATTTGTTCTAGAACTTCCTGCATGGTTTTCGCAGCCGCCATTAAAGACTGAACGTAGAAACAGCATGTCTTATAACCAAGTGCCTCAACTTCCTTTGCCGACATTCGGGGCACCATTGGGCTCGGGCTATGGTTCCAATGTAACGGCACCCGATCCTTAAAGTGGTTCGCCACGGCTTTAATCTCGTCCATGTCCTCCCGAACTTCACAAAACAACATGTCAGCGCCTGCTTCAATGTATGCATCACATCGGTCGATTACGTCGTCGAGCCCGTTAACCAGCATTGCGTCACAGCGCGCGATTATAACAAAATCAGGATCCTCACGGGCATCCAATGCCGCCTTCAGTTTCTGGCACATTTCCTCTTTTGGGATGAGAGTTTTTCCAAACATATGACCACACCGCTTTGGCCAAACTTGGTCCTCAAGATGGATCCCTGAGACGCCAGCATGCTCAAATTCCTTGACTGTTCGAACGACATTAATGGCATTTCCGTAACCATTATCCGCATCAATAATCACCGGGATCGTGAGAGCATCGGCAATGTAACGGGCGTTGCGGGTCATCTCTTCCAAGGTAACAAGGCCAACATCTGGATATCCCCGGCAGGCAGCCACACCAGCACCGGTTACGACGCAAAGTTCAAACCCAGCTTGCTCTACCAAACGAGCACTGAATGCGTCATGTGCACCACCGGCCATAACGATTCCGTCCGACGCTAGTAATTCTCGTAAACGCTGTGTCTTGCGCATTGTCGAGCTCCAATATCTAATTTTAGATAGGCCACACGCCTATCACTTAAATTGAAATGGGGCAGACTAACGCAATGCAAAGACACCCTGATCGAGGTTTAGCTCTTCGTAAGTCCGGCAATCACCGCATCAATTAATTGTTGCACCTCGTCCCAGGTTTTCGCAGTAGACAAACAAAGCAGCCCGTAAGGTGCAATGTAAACGCCGGCATTCAGCAGGTGGTGGTGGAGCGCAAGCATTCGTTTACTCTCCTCAGGCTTCGGGTACACCGACTGATAACTAGTCAGGGGACGGTCAGTAAGGTGAAGGCGCATAAGCGAGCCTTGCCCCGATACTTGCGCCTTGATGCCTGCACGCTTAAAGGCCTCGTCAAATTCGTTGCGACCGCGCTCACCCATTGCGTTAAGACTGTCAAACGCTTGGCGCGTCATACTTTGCATTGTCGCCATTCCAGCCGCCATGGTTACCGGATTGGCGTTGAAAGTGCCACCATGGGGCAAACCGCCACCTTCTTCAAAGACCTCCATCACATCGGCACGCCCGGCGACCGCACCTACCGGAAAGCCGCCGCCTATAATTTTGCCCAGAGCCGTCAAATCCGGTGTCACGCCATGTACGCCCTGCGCACCCTCATACCCAAGGCGGAATGCAATGACTTCATCAAAAATCAGGAGGACACTGTTCGCCTCACAAAATTCGACCAACATGTCGAAATAAGCCTGAGTCGGAGAAATCATTCCAACCCGGCTCGACACTGGGTCGTAGACGATCGCTGCTATCTCACCGGCGTTTCGTTTAAGTAATTGTTCGGCAGCCACTTCGTCGTGGTAGGGAACGACCACCACATCATCAAGAACACCTTGCGGTGTACCTTTGGAATAAGCCTTCGCGACAGGTTCGTTCTGTCCCCAGTCGTCAGGCCCAGTGCTCAAGCTGACTTCTGCGAAATCGTAGCTACCATGATAAGCGCCCTCGCATTTGGCGATTTTTGGACGGCCCGTAAAAGCGCGAGCTGCTTTGATTGCATTCATCACCGCTTCACTACCCGAATTGCAAAACCTGATCTTATCAAAACCAGGTATCCGGCCGCAGATCAGCTCGGCATGCTCAATCTCTTGTATGGTTGCGAATGAATACGCCGTTCCCAAAGGTAATTGCTTGGTTACCGCCTCTGTCACTGCGGGATACGCATGACCGTGGATCAACGAAGTATAATTATTTATAAAATCGAGATATTCGTAGCCATCAACATCATAAACCACGCTTCCTTGACCATGGGTTAGGTAAATTGGGTGTGGTTTCAGATCAATGGTAGAGCGACTATTCCCTCCCGGTAAAACTGCTTTTGCACGTTCAAAATTTTGGGCGGATTGTGAATTTAAATCAGGATACATGAATGTTGGTCCTTAGGTCTTTTGCGCATTGAAATACCGGCTATGTTTACTTCAACATTATGACTATCGCACGAAAAGCAAAGGGAAGCATTCAGATGACAGAAGGTTTTAAAACGGAACGCAACGGCACCTTTTTACACATTACCATCGACCGTCCGAATGAGGGTAACCGAGTAACCGATCCAATGCTCGACGGGCTCGCTGCCATTGTTGATGAAGCTTCCTCAGATTCTGAATTAAAAGGAATTGTCCTGCGTGGTGCAGGTGCAGATTTCTGTCACGGACGTGTTCAAGGAACACCTCCCCCTGAAGGAAAACCAAACAATGCCTTTGAAATTCACGAACGCGTAATGTCGCGCATCCTTGGCGTCTATGCAGCGTTCCGACGCTGCCCGGTGCCTATTATTGCGGTCGTGCAAGGAAAAGCATTGGGATTCGGTTGCGCATTAGTCGGTGGCGCTGACATTTCCATTGCGTGTCGCGGCGCGACTTTCGCATTAACGGAGATGCCCCATGGCACCGCACCTACCTTAGCACTATCGGCGCTCTCACACGTTGCCCCAAAAACATTAATGGATATGGTTTTGACCGTTGAAGAGCACGATGCGGAACATGCTCTGGCATCTGGTATCGTTAGTCGTCTTGTAGACGATAGTGACTTAGAAGTTACTGTAGGGCGCGTCCTTGAGACGCTCAGTACGTTTGATCGCACTAACATCTCGACCTGCAAAAGATTTATCCAGCGGGGTCTGACCCTCGATCCGGACACCATGTCTGATTTAGCCGGTTACACACTGGCGACAGTGCGTTCCCGGTCCTAAACTTTTCGGTCGCCTACACGAACTGGCCCTTGGCCGAAAGATTCGCCGGAGGAAGACAAAAATTCTAACTCTTCCTCCGTACTAACACGCCCAAGCACTTCGTTCCTGTGGGGAAAACGCCCAAACCGCGCAACAATATCGCGGTGGCGGGTCCAGCCTGAAATACTTTTCTTGATATATGGGTGCCACTCGAGCGGCGCATCGCAAATAGTACCGTGAAGTAAGCCAATACCTCTATCCTGATGCGCAACTTGCTCCGAATGATGGAACGGGTGATACAGCCAAATTCTCGAGACGGGGTGAAGCATTCGGTCGAGGCCTTTTTCAATTGCTGTAACAGTGACCTCGAACGCGACCGCATCGCCAAGATAGGCATCCGCTGTATTGCGGTAAAGGTTTCGGGTAAATTGATCAAGAAGCAAAATCGACGCTAGGCAACCCTCGGGACTCGCCCGCCATTCCGAAAACGATCCGTTGCAAGCCTCGGCCACCAAATTCCCGAAGCGCTGCCCAATCTCAATATCTACAGGCGTCCCACCCCTATACCACAGATCCCGACGTCCAGCAGCGGCCTCCGGGCTGGTCTGGCTTTCGCCCAACCAAAATTCAATAATCTGGGCTATATGTTCAGTGCTCATAATTAGTCGATGCTAATTCGTCGTAACGCTGCACGAAAAAATAGGATGAGAGGCCCAAATGTCCACGCCTCTGAAAACGGGATGCTATGATGGCGACAATTTTGATTTACCCGTCAATTTACAAACGACAAAAGAACTGAACCAATTAGGAACCCGAAGCTTCAAATTTATTGTAAAACTTTCCAGATATGCAATCCGACTATCGAGTTTAAAGATGTCGTCGCACCTTAACTCGAATTACTGTCTTTTTGTTGCCTAACGGCCAGGAATCAATCAGGAAAATTGCAGAGAATATTCGAGGAAGATGACATGGATGACGCGATGCAAAATATTTTAACCTGGCACAACGGAGAAAAATCTCATTCACCGTTTTCCAAATCCGAAATGTCGAGACGGCAAAATGCTATGCGCAAACACCTGGACATAACCGGCCTTGATGCATGTCTCTTCACATCTTACCACAATATTTGTTACTTCTCGGGTTTCATGTACTGCGCATTTGGACGCCGTTTCGCCATGGTACTGACGCCGACGGATGCCATGACGGTAACGCCTGCAATTGATGGAGGTCAGCCGTGGCGCCGAAGTTTTGCCGATAATTTGACCTATACCGATTGGAAAAAGGACAATTATTTCCACGCCCTTAAAGAATGCCTCAATCCCATAAAAAGGCTGGGCATTGAGTACGATCACGTCAGTCTAGACTTGCGGCAGCTCCTAGAAGAAAGTTTCCCAGGTGTCGAGCTTGTTGATATTGCAGAGCAGGCCACGAACCTTCGAACGATTAAATCGACTGAAGAACTCGACCTAATTAGGGAAGGTGCGCGCATCTCCGGTGTGGGCGGCAGGGCGTGCATGGAAGCCACATCGGCAGGCGTGGGAGAGCACGTAGTGGCCCTCGCTTCGACAAACGCCATGGTGCGAGAAATCGCCGCTAGTTTTCCATTTGTAGAGTTGATGGATACTTGGACTTGGTTTCAGTCCGGTATCAATACCGATGGCGCCCATAATCCAGTAACAAATAAAGCCATCGAACCAGGCGATATTCTCTCATTAAACTGCTTTCCCATGATTTTTGGATATTATACAGCATTGGAAAGAACGCTCTTCTGCGAACACGCATCAGACACCCACCTGGCACTTTGGGAGAAGAATTGTGCCGTCCACGAAAAAGGAATGACGCTCATACGACCCGGTGCAAGGTGCTGCGATATAGCAAGCGAATTGAACGAAATGTACAACGAATGGGACCTACTGAAATACCGGTCATTTGGCTACGGACACTCCTTCGGTGTTCTCTCTCACTACTACGGCCGTGAAGCATCCGTAGAATTACGAGAAGACATTGAGACAGTCCTGGAACCGGGGATGGTTATTTCAATGGAACCTATGATTATGCTGCCACAAGACACACCAGGTGCGGGCGGCTATCGCGAACACGACATCCTTATTGTCACCGAGGACGGAGCTGAAAATATTACTCAGTTTCCTTTTGGCCCTGAACATATGATCGTCACTTAAGTCGCAGTTAAACACCCAAAAGGGCCGCCATTTGCGCACACGCCAATAATATGTTTCGTTTAAAGAGCATTCGCAGGACCGTTTTTAAATTTTACCGTTAATTCTTGAAGACATAATTGGGAGACAACTTGTGACAGAGGCATCCGGAAAAAGTCCTGCCTCTATAGGTTCTCAAAATGGAACGTTGGATCCTCAAGGCGTACTGGTTCGTTTTGCGGAAGTGCAAAAGAGCTATGATGGTGAAACGCTTGTTATAAAAAATCTCAATCTCGATATTGCCAATGGCGAATTCCTGACAATGCTCGGTCCATCTGGCTCGGGTAAGACAACGTGCCTGATGATGCTGGCAGGGTTCGAAACTGCAACTTACGGTCAAATCTATCTCGACGGCTTACCAATAAATAACGTGCCGCCACACAAACGCGACATTGGAATGGTTTTCCAAAACTATGCATTATTCCCACACATGACGGTCGCCGAAAACCTTGCCTTCCCGTTAAAGGTACGCAAAATAGGTCGAGCCGAAGTGGACAAACGGGTAAGACGCGCGCTCGACATGGTTCAACTCACGGATTTTGAAGACCGAAGACCAGCACAACTATCTGGTGGACAGCAACAACGTGTTGCTGTAGCACGGGCGCTTGTATTCGATCCAAAGCTTGTTCTTATGGATGAGCCACTTGGCGCTCTCGATAAACAGCTACGCGAGCAGATGCAATATGAAATCAAACAAATTCACGAGAACCTGGGCATTACCGTCGTTTACGTGACCCATGATCAATCCGAAGCCTTAACAATGTCCAACCGAATAGCCGTATTCAACGATGGCGTCATCCAACAATTGGCGGCCCCTATCGAGATTTACGAACGGCCAGACACCTCCTTTGTCGCGCAATTCATCGGCGAAAATAACAAACTTGTGGGAACGATCATTGAGCAAAATGGCGACGTATGCTCCGTCCGACTTGAGACCGGCGAGCATGTCACAGCGCTTGCCGTAAACACGGCCGGACCTGGTAAACAAACCATGTTATCTCTCCGACCGGAGCGCGTCGCGTTAAACCCTGATGAAGGCAAATGTGACACGAAGGTCATCGGCACAGTAAAAGAATTAATCTATCTCGGTGATCACATTCGTACACGGATTTCCGTCTGCGGGTGTGACGACTTTATCGTCAAGGTACCGAACGCCTCTAAACCATCCGACATACATCCTGGACGGGAAATACGACTTGGTTGGCTAAAAGAAGACTGTCGAGCATTGGATATGCAAGTCTATGGATAGAGATTCTGAAAATGAGAAAATTGAATATATTAACACAGGGAGATTGAGATGAGATTTAAACGATCCTTAACTGCCGCAGTCGTTGCGACCGCGGCGACCGCTTTTGTCGCAGCGGCATCCGCGGAAACAGAATTAGTTGTCGTCTCTTGGGGCGGTGCATATTCCGCTAGCCAACAAAAAGCTTATCACGAGCCGTATATGAAGGCGAACCCGGGCATCAAAATCATCAATGATGACTCTGCGCCGGAAGCCGTCGCAAAATTGCGCGCGATGAACGAAGTGGGCAATGTCACCTGGGACTTAGTTGACGCAGTCGCTTCGGACGCCATGCGGCTTTGTGATGAAGGTTTGGCCTTGCCGATTAATCACGACAAAGATTTGGCACCTGCACCTGACGGAACACCGGCATCAAAAGACTTTGGCAACCTTCTGGTTTCCGAATGCTTCATCCCGCAGATCGTTTATTCAACGACCTTCGGCTATCGAACCGACAAGGTTAAATCAGCTCCAACTAGCGTCTGCGATGTTTTCGATCTAAAAAAGTACCCTGGTAAGCGTTCGCTAGAGAAGAAACCGATCAATAACTTTGAATGGGCGTTACTCTGCGACGGTGTGGCGCCTCAAAAAATTTATGAAGTAATGGGGTCTAAAGGCGGGGTAAATCGTGCCTTAAAAAAACTTGATACGATCAAAAATCAAGTGATTTGGTGGACCAAAGGCGCTCAGACGCCACAACTCCTAGCCGATGGCGAAGTCATAATGGGGTCAACCTATAATGGTCGTCTCTTCTCAGTCATCGAAGAAGAAAAACAACCAATTGGAATGCTGTGGGATTGGCAAGTGTTCGATCTTGACGGTTGGATCATCCCAAAGGGCACAAAGAACCTCGATGCTGTTAAGAAATTTGTGCGTTTCGCCACGGACACGCAACGGCTAGCCGATCAGGCCAAATACATTTCTTATGGCCCAGCTCGGAACTCTTCAGCACCAATGGTTAGCAAACATGCAACGCTTGGCATTGATATGAAGCCCCATATGCCCACTGACCCAAAAAATGCGAAAAATACGCTACTCTTCAATTACGAGTTCTGGGCCGATCACCAGGACGATTTCACGGAACGGTTTGAAGCTTGGCTCGCGAAAAACTAGATCCTAACCATACGGGGTGACCATCAGTCACCCCGTAATTCTTCACTAAATTTTGATGACAGACTCAAAACATCAAGAGGCGGCGGTTCTCGTCACTGCGGATGGAATACCGCTGCGACTAAGTCTTGCACGAACAATACGTCGGCAAAAAATGTGGGCACTCCTGTTGGTGTGCCCACTCTTTTTTTTCATCATGGTTACATTCTTCGTACCTATAGTGGACATGCTGTTCCGTTCAATCGAGAACTCTATTGTCAGTGAGGTCTTACCCCGTAGCACAAAATTATTAACGAGCTGGGATGCAAACGCGGAAAAATTACCCTCTGAAGCCGTATTCGCGGCAATGGTGGAGGACATCAAAGAGGGTCGTCAAAACCGAACAATCACACGGGTCGGACAGCGGCTAAACTATGAGATGCCCGGCATGTCGAGTCTTTTCCGGTCTACCGCACGAAAGGCAAAACGAATAAATTCTGCTCCCTATAAACCGGAGCTAATAAAATCAAACAAGAAATGGGGTGATATCGAGACCTGGAGAGTCATCAAACAATTCTCTCCGGCTTATACCGACGGTTATTTTCTCGCTGCCGTCGATGCCAAACGGCAGTTGGATGGAACTCTTAAGCGCGTCGACGAAGACGTAAGAATTTACGTTGAATTATTTTGGCGAACACTCAAACTGAGTTTAATCATAACGTTGATAACTCTCATCCTTGGCTTTCCGATCGCCTATCTCATGGCAATTCTGCCAATAAAAACCTCTAATTTATTATTGATTTTGGTCCTCTTACCGTTCTGGACGTCACTGCTTGTGCGAACGACCGCCTGGATTGCACTTCTGCAACAACAAGGCGTAATCAACGAACTTTTAGTCTTCAGTGGGTTATTTGATAACAACAACCGACCACAGATGATCCACAATCAATTCGGAAGCATCGTCGCAATGACGCATATTCTACTGCCGTTTATGGTCTTGCCATTATTTAGCGTGATGAAAACAATTCCAAAAAGCTACGCCCGTGCCGCCATTTCACTTGGCGCTCACCCATGGCTTGCCTTTTGGAAGGTTTATTTTCCGAACACGGTTCCCGGGATTGGCGCTGGCGCGATTCTCGTCTTTATTCTCGCAATAGGCTATTATATTACGCCGGAACTCGTTGGAGGTACGGAAGGTACTTTTATCTCCAATCGTATTGCCTACCACATTTCTGGGTCGCTGAACTGGGGCCTCGCTGCTTCGCTGGGTGTTATTCTCCTTGGCTTAGTTATCGCGCTTTATGTCCTCTACGACAAAATTATCGGCATTGATAACATGAAGCTGGGTTGAGATGGCGAAGCTTCCCCCATACCTCTCAGCCCCCGAACGCCTCTGGCACTATGGTTTCCGAATATTATGTGGTTGTATCTTCTTTTTTCTAATCTTTCCGTTAATGGTCGTCGTCCCTCTCTCCTTTAACGCAGTGCCTTTTTTTACCTTTACTGAGGAAATGTTAGCACTTGATCCAGCAGGCTATTCGCTAAAGTGGTACGAAGATTTTTTTTCAAATCTGAATTGGCAGGGCGCGGTTAAAAACAGCATTATAATTGCTTTCTTCGCAACAATCTTGGCTACAACTCTCGGCACGTTAGCGGCGCTTGGTTTATCGCGCCCCAACATGCCGGCCAAAACATTGCTTATCAGCTTCCTAATCTCCCCAATGATTGTCCCGCTCATCATCTCTGCAGCTGGCATGTTTTTTTTCTATTCGCGCATCGGCTTGCAAGGCACGCACCTCGGCGTGATCTTAGCACACGCAGCGTTAGGAACCCCATTCGTTGTCATTACCGTAACTGCAACCCTCGTTGGCTTCGACAATAATTTAATCAGAGCGTCTGCCAGTCTCGGCGCCTCACCGACGACAACTTTTTTTAAAGTGATCGTTCCATTGATTTTACCCGGGGTAATTTCTGGCGCTCTCTTCGCGTTCATCACGTCTTTTGATGAGGTCGTCGTGGTCTTGTTTGTTGGCAGCTTTAAACAGCGCACAATACCGTGGCAAATGTTTTCCGGCATTCGCGAACACATCAGCCCTACAATATTAGCCGTCGCAACCATACTCGTTGTTGTTTCGGTCGGCCTTCTAATTGCTGTTGAGTTACTGCGCCGTCGGGGTGAACGATTACGCGGCGTACAGGAGACCTGAGGCTTGATACCAATTAGGGGCAGTAAGCTTCAGTCGGTCCACCCCGCACTGTCGTGCGAATAAAACGACGGGCTTCGCCACGTGGATAGTCTAAACGGCCGGAATGCATAATACCGCCGCGGTTGTCCCACATGATTGTATCCCCCACCCTCCATTCATGCTCCCAATGAAACTCCGGCTTATCAATCCAATCAAACAACGATTCCAACAGTTCTTCGCTTTCTTGCGGGGAGACACCTTGAATACAGTACGCCAACAGTGGGTTTGCGTAGATTGCGGGCCGTCGACTAACAGGATGCACGTTTATAGCCGGATGCACGGCTTGAGCGTGTTTTTGAGTGTTGTTATCCATCGCATCGGCGGCAGTAGCAGCGCTCTTGTTCCGCATTTTTGCACCACCATAAGGAAATTCAACCATTTTTCCAATCACTCGAGATTTCAATGTATCCGGCATCGCGGCAAATGCGCGCGCAACATTGGTAAAACAAGTATTCCCGCCACTCGATGTCACCTCCAATGAATGTAATAATGTCGCCTTGGCAGGGTTCGGGTCATATGAAAGGTCGGAATGCCAACCATCTCGCAAATTTTCGATTGCACCGCGTCTCGCACCAGCCTCGTCAAAACTGCCATCTGGTTTCCGATTGGTCATATTAACAACTTCTGGAGCGTCAGAGTGATGATAGGATTTCTGCACATGCGGCTGAAGGTCACCGAACTGGCGTGAAAATGCCACTAACTCCAACGCGGTCATCGGCTGTTCACGAAACAAAAGAACCCCGTAGTCAAGGAACCCTGCTTCAACCGTCGCAAGGGTAGCCTCTGACATCACCGCCCTTACATCAATGCCGATAACTTCTGCCCCCCCAACATCACTCATCGGGCGAAACTCAACGCTCACGATCTTCTCCGTCCTAGACTAACTGATCCCGGAAAAATTCCACAGTTTGTCTATAGGAAATCTTGGCCGCATACTCATCATAGCTCGCGCGATCCTCACAAAAAAAGCCATGTCCAACATTCGGGAAGCATGTCATACGATACTCGCGCTTTCCTTCCGCCATCGCTGTCGCAATGCGGCCAAGTTCATCAGGCTGGATCGATTGATCCTCCGACCCATACCAAAGCAGGATGGGTGCGTGCATTTCCGAAATCCGGTCTAAAAGGACTTTACGCCCAACGAAATCTTCGACTGGCCCAATTCCACCGCCGTAAAATGAAGCCGCACCTTTAAAGCGAGAGGCAAGCTGAGCATTGGCCAAAAACGTATAACGACCACCCATACAAAAGCCAGTAACACCGGCCCGACTGGTATCGGCTTCGGTGCGGCCAGACAACCAATCAAGACACTGCTCCGTCTGACCCATGACATTGTCGTCATCCAACGCCTTAAGTTTTCCAATCGCTCCATCGAGGTCATCATAGGCGTATATTTCGCCATCATAAATATCAGGCGTGATTGTGGCGAAGCCGTCTTCTGCCAAACGCTCCGTTAATTTTTTGAAGTGATCATTCACGCCAAAGGCTTCTATAAACACAACAACGCAAGGATGCGGCCCGGAGCCTTCAGGCGCACCGTAATACGCTCTCAGTCCACCTCCAACGTCGACCCACTCACAATTTGCCGCCATCATTCGATCCTTTCGCAAAAAATAAATAAAGCTATGGAAGAGAATATACTCATCAAATCATGCGGCAAGCATGCGACAACAAAAGTACATAAGTAGGATTTCAGCGAACTTTATCGAATAGAGCAGTCCACCAAACTCCGAATCAAAACCAGATGACTGATACTAAAATTTAATAGCGAAGATACCGCGTTAATAACACCCACGATCATTAAAACGAATATAAACGCTTTAATAACCGTGTGTCAGGGCGTCTCGCCGTCTCGGATCAGAGGCGCCAAAAAAACCATCATCCATAGACATTATCGATTGGGTGCTCCCCATCAGACCTGTGGTGCGGATCGTATGGCCACGATTTTTGAGGATCGAAAGGGTTTTTGCGCTAAAGCCAGATTCAACTCTTAAAAAATTCGGCCGCCATTGATGGTGGAACCTAGGTACGGCTGTAGCTTTACCTATATCCATTTTGTGATCGATAACATTCGAGATGACCTGCAAAACAGTCGTAATAATTCGACTGCCACCCGGACTACCTGTTGCCAACAATGGTTGTCCATTTTTAAAGACGATCGTCGGCGCCATCGAACTTAACGGTCTCTTACCAGGTTCTATTGCATTCGCAGCACCACCGATTAACCCAAAACTATTAGCCACGCCCGGCTTAGCGGAAAAGTCATCCATCTCGTTATTCCACAAGATTCCGGTACCCTCCGCAACAATCCCACTGCCATAAGCGAGGTTAATCGTATAGGTGTTTGAAACAACATTGCCTTTCCGATCCATAACCGAGAAATGCGTGGTATTCCGGCCTTCGTGGAGTTTCGGATCCCCAGGGCCAATTTGACTGGCTGTTCGTGCTTTTTTTACGTCGATGAGCTGCGCAATCTTCATCGCATAAGATTTTGAGGTCAATTTAGTGACCGGCACTTTCCAAAAATCTGGATCACCCAAGTGCCAGCTCCTATCTGCATAGGCAAACTTCATAGCTTCCGTCATTACATGAACGGACGCGGCACTATTATGCCCCATACCACCAATATCAAAACCTTCCATTACATTGAGCATCTGGATGAGGTGCACCCCACCAGAACTCGGGGGAGGCATGGAGACAATTTCATACCCGCGATAATTTCCTCGAACCGGCTCACGAATGACAGGCCGATAGGAAGCAAGATCATCACGTGTGATTAGTCCACCATGTTTTGCCATATCGCGAACGAGTTTGCCCGCAATCTCACCAGTATAAAAATCCGATGGACCTCTCTTCGCAATTAACTCCAAAGTCACAGCAAGATCTCGTTGACGCCATCGCTCGCCAATCTCAAAATTTGTTCCATCAGGTTTAAAGAAAATATCGCGGCTCGCCGGCCATCTGGCGAGTTTCTTTTGACGCGATGGTGTTAAACTTTCCCGCAATCCGGGGCTCACCGGTATACCGTTCCGAGCCAATTGCAAAGCTGGGCGGATAAGTTCCGCAAGGGTCATTGTTCCAAATTTTTCTAATGCTTTTGCTAACCCGGCAACCGTTCCTGGCACTCCAGCCGATAAGTGCGTACCCACAGCTTTACCACGATCATATTCGCCATTTTTATCAAGAAACATATTGCGTGTGGCTCCTGCCGGCGCCGTCTCACGATAGTCAATCGCATGGGTTTTGCTGGTTTTAGCCTCATGAACGATCATAAAACCGCCACCACCAAGGTTTCCGGCACGGGGCAACGTAACCGCAAGCGCGAAGCCAACTGCGACCGCGGCATCGATAGCATTACCGCCTTGCCGCAAAACATCTACACCTATGCGTGTTGCGGTCGCTTCCTGCGCCGAAACCATCCCATTTTTTGCGAAAACTGGCTGAAAAGATGAGTTCTTTCGTTCGGATGCCTGCGCGATCCCGGACGCAAAAAAGTACGAAAGAAAGCCTATAATCAAGGCCACCAAAAGCGTCCCGCGTGGAATTAGGGCAGTTAATTTATAAATTCGTCTCATTCCTGAGTTCCATGATGAGGCGAGATCCACAAATTAAACAATTTAATAATTATGCGCGCGAAACGTTGGCGCTACGTGGCGGAATACCGGTAGCTGCATGAAATACATCAGCCAACTTAGCAATACCTTCTCGGATTTCCTCAATGCTTGGGTTGGCAAAACAGATACGAAGATGATTGCGTGCAGCTTCTGCGTCCACCGACCACTGGGGCCCCGGATTAAATGCGATGCCAGCTTTCAGCGCCTCGTCAGCAAGTTTCAGCGTATCAACATCCGAGGGAAACTTTATCCAAAGATAAATTCCGCCTGGCGGCACCGAAAATTCCGCAGATGTGCCAAAATTTTCTTCCAGTGCTTCGACCAAAGCATCACTCTTTGCCTTGAGACGTGTCTTCAAATCGTCGACGTGCTTCTCGTAGTTATTCTTCATGTAATCGGCAACGACCATCTGCTCCAACGCTCCAGTACCTCCACCCTTGCAGGCGATCATTTGCGCAAGTACCGCCCGTGGCGCTACGGCGTAGCCCAAACGAAGTGCTGGCGCCAAATACTTCGAAAAAGACCCCACATGGATCACGTGATCCGCATCGTTTAATGCCAACATCGAGTTCGGCCATTCCTCATCCCAGAGGAGGTCGGCATAACACTCATCTTCAACCACAGGAATGCCCCGATCACGGGTCACTTTCAGAAGCGCTATACGTCTTTCAATACTTAGGACAGAGGACGTCGGGTTTTGAACCGTGGGGATGGTATAAACGAACTTCGGTATCACGCCCTGAGCGGCAAGTGCATCGAGTTGTATTTCTAAAGCCGCAACATCAATTCCGCCTTCGTCCAACTTCGCACCAAGGACGTTCACGCCCCGTGCTCTTAGCCGGTTCATGGCTCCTTGATAGGTAAATTCCTCCATGATCACCGCATCGCCGGATTCCAACAGAATATCGTTAATAAGATCAAGCGCCTGCCCCGATCCTGACGTCACGAGAATATCTTCGGTCGTCAACGACATTCCGCGAAACTTTGAGAGTTTCCCAGCGAGAAACTCACGCATTTCTATATCTCCAAGTGGACCACAATCTTGATTGTAGGTTGCAATCGTTTGACCGCGCCGGCGTAGCACGCGCGCAGTCGCCTCAATCAGGCCTTCAACCGGTATGCTCTGCGGGTCGTTGTGCCCACCAATAAAATTATATTTTGGAAAACCGGTCCACTTCGGTTGCGGTACGGGCAATCCTCTCGCAAACCGGATTTTGAAGTCGAATGCGGCACTCATATATACCCTCTTTCGCAGTCGAGTTTTCCTCTCCCATGAACATAGGCCGCAAAAGGGAGATTGCAGGAGAATAATTCGCCAGAGATTATTTATGTGTACTCCCTTAATCAGACACAGCGTGACATAATGATGCGAATTCAAAATATGGAAGAAACCAGAGCCACAACGTGACCAACACTCGGGCATCCGTCCCATCTGTCGACATTGAAGCTGACGCTAACTACCGGATAGACGTCTCTAAAGCTGATACTGCCGTATTATATCGAATCACAAAAATGGCGTTTCGATATAAGGCGCGTATGGCAGTTGGAATTTGCGCGACCATAATCGCCGCAACCTTCCAGCTCTGCATTCCACAATATTTAGGTCAAGCAGTTGATCAGGCTCGTGGCCTACTTACCGACGTTGCCGTGAAAGGCGGCATGCGAGAACTTGCTGAAGAAGCCCTCCTATCAACGGGCCTACTTCTATTGGCTGCCGCGGTTGGCCGTGGCCTATTTACAATGATGCAAAACTACCAAGGCGAAGCCGTTGGCCAGCTGATCGGCTATCGGCTGCGCCTCGATTATTACCGCAAACTTCAGCAACTGAGCTTCTCATGGCATGACCGAGTGCATTCAGGTGATCTCATGACGCGGGGCATCCTTGACATCGAAGGTCTGAGGCACTGGGTCGACACCGGTATTTTAAGAATGATACTTCTGACATGCCTAATTGGTGGTGGCGCCATAATTTTGATCCGAAACGATCTTGAGCTCGGTCTGACCGCGCTAAGCTTCGTGCCAATCGTAGCCCTTAGAAGCTCCATTGCGCGGCTAAAACTCCGCGACGCATGGATGGCACTGCAAGATCAAATGTCGCATCTCACCAAAGTTATGGAAGAAAACCTTGGGGGTATCCGGGTGGTGCGCGCTTTTGCTGCGCAATCCTATGAGATGTCTCGCTTCGATAAGAGTTCTGGCAAGGCGCTCGCTATTGCCATTCGCCGGGTTCGTCTTTTTGTGCATTCGACAACACAAATGAGTTTTGTCTACTTTCTTGCGATGGCCGCCACACTTTGGGTTGGCGGTGAGAAAGTCTTGGCTGGGACCGTTACCCTTGGCCAGCTGACCGAAACGTTAACATTTATGCTGATCTTGCGGATGCCGGTGCGACAAATCGGCTGGATGATTAATTCGATTGCCAGGGCATCAACATGCGGCGGCCGCCTATTTAATGTCCTTGACCTGAGGCCCTCCGTCGCCGATGCGCCAAATGCTAAACCGCTTGAGACACACGACGGTGTCGTCCGCTTCGAAAATGTCGACTTCCGCTACCCCACCTGGGTAAAGGACGAGCGGACACTTAGTGACATTACATTTGAGGCACGTCCTGGAAAAATGATCGGCATCGTGGGACCACCGGGCGCAGGAAAAACAACAATCGCTCAGCTCCTTGGCCGGTATTATGACGTTAACAAAGGTCGAATAACTATCGACGGGCAAGATATACGCGAGATTACACTTCGGTCCCTGCGAGACGTCGTTAGCATCGTCCAACAGGAACCCTTCCTGTTTACAGCGAGCTTAAATCACAATGTCGCCTATGGCGCACCTTGGGCAGCACGGCCCGATATCGAGCATTCGGCACAAACCGCACAGCTTCATAACTACATTCAAGAGCTTCCAGAATCCTATGACACTTTGGTCGGAGAGCGCGGTGTTTCATTGTCAGGCGGGCAACGCCAACGCCTCTCTATAGCCCGCGCGATTCTGCCAGATGCAAAAGTACTAGTATTTGACGATTCAACAGCCGCCGTCGATGCTGCGACGGAAGGACAAATCCGTAAAGCGCTAAACAAATTCATCTCCGACCGTTCCATCATAATTGTTGCTCATCGACTGACATCGCTCATGCATGCGGACGAAATACTATTTTTAGAAGGTGGAAAGATTGTGGAACGAGGCAGCCACAAGCAATTGATGGCGTCCGACACCCGATACCGTCAGCTGTACGAACTTCAATCACGTGCCTCATCCGAGAATGTGGCATGAGCATTCAGTCCGCTGGTAATTCGCAGCATCCTGGTAAGAGACGCCCCGTTCCGCTGGCTGTTGTGGGATCGCAGACAAGTCAAGATGAGGTCATATTCGGGCGAGCCTTTGATAAATGGGTAATTACCCGCTTCTTAGGCCATCTCGCACCTTACAAATTGCGCATCTGCATCGGTGTTACAGCCGTATTGGTCTACACCTTGACCCAGTTATCCATCCCTCTAATCGTCCGAGCTACAATCGATAATTCTTTAGTTGATGGCATTAGCAACAGGGAAATGCTGCATAATTTTATTTCACTATTTTTCGCCATCGTCGTGGTCAACTACATCGCCAATCACTTTATGGAGACCATTGTCGGTCGAACTGCACAGGATCTTCTATTTAACTTGCGACGAGCGATGTATTCACATCTTCAGCACATCTCGCTCTCATTTATGGATAAAACTGAAGTCGGCCGTTTAATGTCGCGCCTCCAAGGTGATGTTTATGCATTGCAAGAATTCTTGGAATCGTCGATCTTCGCCGTTGGCGATATTGTCTTACTTATTGGTATCGTCTTCGTACTACTTTGGCTCGACCCAACGCTTGGCGCTTTGACGCTCTCAGTCGTACCAATCCTATTCCTTATGCGGATCATCTGGCTGCCGCTCGCACGCAAGGCTTTTCTAGCCGCCCGAGAAGCAAGCAGCGCAACAAACGGAGCACTCGCTGAGAACGTGCACGGCATTCGGGCTATCCAGGAGCTAGTCCGTGAAGATATTAATTTCGATCTTTTTGAGAAAAAGGCCAAAACCAACCTCTTGGCCCATCTCCGAGCGTCGAAATTCAGCAATGTCATTATTCCTATGGTCGATACCTTGACCGGCGGTGCCATGGCCATCGTGATCGTGGTCGGCGGTGCCATGGTCCTGGACAAGTCCATAGATATCGGCGTGATGGTTGCCTTTCTTTTTTATGTACAGCGCTTCTTCGACCCAATCCGCTCACTTACCTTGCAGTACAGCACAATGCAGAGGGCCATGGCGTCAGGTCAGCGAATTTTTGAGGTGACCGATGTCGACGTCGATGTCAAAGATAAACCAAATGCGGAAGACCCAGAGGAAATTGACGGTTCCATTGCATTCCGCAATGTCACCTTTGGATACGAGGCCAATCACCCAATATTAAAGAACATCTCTTTTAATATCCGGCCAGGCGAAACGGTGGCGCTAGTCGGGCCAACCGGATCAGGTAAGACCAGTACGACTTCGCTCGTTCATCGTTTCTATGATACCTGGGAAGGTGAAGTACTGGTCGGCGGCAGCAACGTGCGAAACGTTACACAAGCCTCGCTCGGGCGCCATATCGCCATGGTTTTGCAAGAGCCCTTCCTATTTTCCGCCAGCATCGAAGAAAATATTCGCTATGCGAGGACGGATGCCACATCTGAGGACATCATAACAGCAGCAAAAGCCGTTGGGGCCCACGATTTTATCATGCGCCTTGAAGACGGATATGGAACACAACTCGACCAACGCGGTATCAATCTATCTTTCGGGCAGCGCCAGCTTATCAGTTTCGCGCGCGCGTTGGTGGCAAATGCGAAAATACTAGTCCTCGACGAGGCGACAGCCAGTGTCGACAGCTACACCGAACTCGAAATACAGCGCGCGCTTGCCCACCTGCTGAAAGGGCGGACAGCACTCGTTATCGCACACCGTCTCGCGACAATCCGGGGCGCCGACAGAATCATTGTTCTACAAGACGGCCGCATCATCGAACAAGATGACCATGATGGATTGATGGCCAAAGATGGTCTCTACGCCCAGCTCTATCGCATGAACTACGCCAGTTTCGACGATATCCCCGACGCCGAAATACAGCGCGTACTCAAAAATAAAAAGGCGAGTACTTAAAGGGTGCAAAGGTCGTATCGCTCCCCCGCAATTTGCACACACAATTCAACATCGCGAGCCAACAAATACCGCGTTACAACTAATTCCTCTGCGGCCTTTCTGATCTCGCCAAGATACGCATCCCGGCTCTCGTATCGCTCCGCAATGGATGGACGCCTGTCATTCGTGGCTTTACGTTCTTCGGCAGTCTTAGCAAACGGCAACGTCGAACCTACATATTCTAGTAATTGCCCGGCGCCGCCAGTATCCGGATGGCGTGGATTGAAGCCGGTATGTGTCCCAACGGGCACAGTAACATCCGGCATTCGGATGCCCCCGACCTCATTGCCATCCGCATCAACTTTTGAAACATAATCGGGATACACACCATTGCCAATCTTTGCTGGCATATCGCCAACTCCTTGAGAGACTTGTTCCCCAAGGTCGATTTCACGCATCGTGGTAATCACGTCATGATCGGGCAGATACAGTCCAGGAATACTGGCTAACTTTTCCATTATTTCGGCCCGAGTGGCGCGACTGCCATGATCCGCTCTCGGATAAATAATTTCTGGCGGTGCCACACCGTCTGCGACCCAGGCGCGAAGATTGGACAGGGCCGCTCTGTAGAGCGGACGGTAGTCAACAAAATTAAACCAATTCGCGCCGGTCTTACCAGCGCTATCCTGATTGGAGAGTTCCGGCTCACCAGGACCGTGTTGGCTTGATGCAAAAAAATAACGACGGACATTTCCCGGAAGCTCTGCGTCGCCACCGCTTTCCAAATCCGTATGTGGAAGTCCCGCGTCACCCCGCCAGTATTCAGCAGCCGTATCGGTATAAAAAATTTTGGGAAGATTTCCAGTCTCACTGTGTCGGTCAAGCAACCCCAATGTTTGACCCGTAACAGGGTCGGTTTGCGGGAGGTCGGCGAACGGAAACAGATGTCCAAAAGACGGCGTTGGTTGCACAGAAGGCTGCGCATAACGATGATTAAATTCACCGCGTCGCCCGCCTGCTATGTGCGCCAATACTCCATCGAACGCGCCACGCCCCTCTTCGTCCGTGTTCATTCCAAAATACAAATACGTCCGCAGAAAACGACCACACTGCGACTGCCCCTCACCAATCACATACTTCACAGCGCCACCTAACGGCGAATTATCCGAATAACGAAGAAACGACGCCAAGTCACGCGTGGCCAGCATGCTGGCACCAACGACTGGGCAATCACGTGGTGTGTAGAGAATGTCATAAATTCGTCCGGGCTCGAACCCTCCATCAAGCCAAATATGTTCATCATCAGAAACCGGATTTCCGTCAACGTCATTCGCAAAGCGCCATTTGTCACGCGAGATAAGTACGGGATCTGTATAGGGTGTATCTCGAACAAGTAATCGCGCCTCGGGATCATTTATATCGGCTGGCGGAATTGGTTTGTGGTGTCCTAAATCACCTACATGCTGATCTGTAAGCGCAAAACAAGCGCGATGATGGTTGGGTTGGATGCGGATCTGCATTTGGCTGGCCGGCGCTAACGCGTTGCCGCGTACATTGGGCGGCCTCAGGCCAATGCGAAAACGCTCTGCCGTCTCCGGGACATCCCATTGCCATCCAGCCCAAGCAACGGTCCACCCTTGCTCAAATAGAAATCCGTCACCAACCAATACCGCCGATGACGTCACGGGAGCCACCGGCGTCAAGTTAAAACGAGCAACGGATCGCCCCCCGCGGTTCGGCACCTGCATTAATAATGTGTCATTCGCCCGTTCCGGATTAACCGGTCTTAGAATCGTCGTATCACCGGAGAAATGAACCAGGCCATCTTCGCCACGTTCCGCCAATGCCAAATCCGTCACACATTCATTCGCCTTATTTCCTGGATCGACCGCATAATGCACGATGGCGTCAATCCGCTCATAAGCACCCACATCGCCGAATTCTCGACCGCCCTCGTATGGCGCCCGCTGCAGGGTTTCTAATTTAACAACCGGCATGGTATCTCTCCTACTCTGACCAATTCTCGCACCGACCAACTTGCAACATGGTAATATGCTCCATTTATTTAACCAATTAGAGGAGCAATCGCGAATTCAATGCATCGGAAATATGTAACCGGGAAAATACAATAACCTAGACTGCTTTTATTAACTCCGAGCAGAATGTAGGATCGCTGCCAATGGCAGAAGACAGCGACAATTGGGTTGGAAAGGCGGTTCCGCGCCTAGAAGATGAAGCCCTACTATGCGGGAATGCGCGTTTTATCGACGACCTTTCCCCGTTACCGGGCCTTCGGCATGCGGCAATCCTCCGTTCACCATACCCCCACGCAACTATCAGAAGTATCGACAAATCGGCGGCTCTCGCATTGCCAGGTGTTTTCGGTGTCGTCACTGGCCGCGAAATCGCCGAAATTATCGATCCTCTCGTCAGTGCGGTCCGCGCCCCAATAAAATATTATCCCATCGCTATAGAAAAGGTACGCTATGGGGGGGAGCCTGTAGCGATCATCGCGGCGGAAAACCGTTATATCGCAGAAGATGCCATGGAGTTGATAGAGGTCAATTACGATCCATTGCCCGCGGTATCCGAACCTCTTGCCGCCCTTGAGGAGACTGCGCCCACACTGCACGAGACTGTGGGCAGCAACCTCGTCCATAATCGCCAGTTCGCCTATGGTAATCCGGATCGCGCCTTTGAAGAGGCAAGCCATACCATCAAACTTGATTGGCGCTATCCACGGCAATCCTCCACGCCCATCGAAACCTACGGCGCAATCGCGCATTTCGAAAACGCCCCAGATCGCTACACACTTTGGTCAAATTTTCAGGGACCATTTATCCTGCAACCACTTATGGCACGCGCATTAAGGATAAGCGGTAATCATCTGCGCCTCATATCGGCCCCACACAGCGGTGGCAGTTTCGGCATCAAACAAGGCATCTATCCGTATTTGGTGCTTCTGGCGGCGGCCAGTCGACTTCTAGAATGCCCACTCAAATGGATTGAAGATCGTCTCGAGCATCTCTCGGCCTCCTCGAGCTCCTCTGACCGCGCCGACGGCATAGAAGCCGCTTTTGACACAAACGGTGTTCTGACAGGCCTCCGTTACAACAACATCGTTAATGTCGGCGCCTACGTGCGAGCACCGGAGCCCGCATCGGTTTACCGTATGCACGCCGCATCAAACGGCTGTTATCAAGTACAGAATATTGCTGTCGAAAACCGACTGGTCACCACCAATAAGTCGCCAATCGGCCTCAACCGCGGTTATGGTGGTCCGCAGTTCTATTTCGGTCTTGAACGGGCGATGGATACTGCCGCGAAAAAACTAAATATCGACCCAGCCGAAATACGCCGACGAAACTTCATTCCAGCGGAAGCCTTCCCATACAAAGCCCCCGCAGGCGCCATTTTTGACGCAGGTGATTACTCCAAAGCACTGGACCTGCTTCTTGAGATCTCCGGCTATAGCGATCTGATTGCAAAGCGGGCAGAAGCCCGGGCGGACCAACGCCTATTCGGAATTGGATTTGGCGCCGGTGTCGAGCCATCGGGCTCCAATATGGCCTATGTTACGCTGGCACAGACCCCGGAAGAGCGTGAACGCGCAGGAGGCCGCTCTGGAGGCACAGCTGTAGCAAACGTGAACATCGACCCAACCGGAGCCGTCACTGTCCAACTTGACAGCACACCAGCCGGACAAGGCCATAACACAGTCGCCGCACAGATTGTCGCCGATGCACTGGGCATGCGACCAGACCAAATTCGCGTCGACAGCGCTCTCGACACCGGATCGGGCGGTTGGTCGCTTGCGTCAGGCAACTACGCCAACCGTTTCGCCTCTATCGTCGTCGGTGCGATTACCGAGAGTGCCAACCGCATCGCGACGAAGCTGCGAACCGTAGCCGCTGATCTTTTAGAAACTGCCATAGACGACGTTGAACTGGCAGACGGCCGTGCCCGGATCGTCGGCATACCAGATAGCGGTATTAGTATTAGCAGGGTGGCTGCCGCAACCCATTGGCACCCAACTGGCTTGCCGGACGGCCTCGCGCCAGGTCTTTACGAGACCGCCCTTCTCAATCCTAAGGTTTTAGATGCCCCTGACGGAACCGATCGCGTTGCATCAGCAGTCACGTTCGGCTTTATCTGCGATGTTGCCGCCATTGAGGTCGACCCCAAGACGGGTCGGGTTAGGATTGAACGCTACGCATCCGTTCACGACGTAGGTCGTATTATCAATCCAATCATTGTTGAGGGACAAATCCGGGGAGGGTTCACGCATGGTTTTGGCGCAGCCATGTTCGAAGAACTCGCCTTTGATCCAGATGCTAATTTTCTATCGGGAACATTCGCGGACTACCTCTGCCCAACGTCCGGCGATCTCCCAACTTTAGTATTTGACCATTCCCGAACCGATACGCCGCAAAATTCTGTTGGTTCTAAGGGTATGGGCGACGGATCCTCTATGCTAACGCCCGTTGTCATGGCAAATGCGGTTGCCGACGCGCTCGATCGTGATGATATCGAATTGCCACTGACGTTAAACCGTGTCTGGCAATTGGCTAATCAACGGGGCGCCGTTGGATGAAACCCGCTCCTTTCGAATACTGCCGACCTGACAGCTTAGAAGAAGCAGTTGAATTGCTGGCTGAGTTTGGCGACGACGCCTTAGTCATGTCAGGCGGGCTGTCACTCGGTGCAATGCTGAACATGAGGATGGTGCGTCCCGAAGCAGTAATAGACATCAACCGAATTCAACAATTATCACAGATTGACATCATCGGCACAGAATTACGGATTGGCGCATTGGCCCGGCAAGCAGACGTGATTGCCTCATCTGACTGTCAAATAGCCGCGCCACTCCTAATCGAAGGCCTCAAAAATGTTGGCCATTACCAAACCCGAAGCCGGGGCACCGTTGGAGGTTCCGTGGCGCATGCCGATCCCAGCGCAGAAATACCTCTCTGCTTGATTATACAAAAAGGCGAGATTGAATTGACCTCGAAGCGCGGCATCCGTCGCGTAAAGTCCGCTGATTTTTTTCGTGGTGCTTTGATTACGGATTGTGAGGTCGACGAGATGGTGACTGCGCTTGTTATGCCAGTGATGCAGGCGTGTGCTGGTATCGCATTCGAAGAAATAAATGAACGACACGGCGACTTCGCCATCGTTGCAGCTGCGGCGTGGGCCGTTCGAGACGGTGACAGCTTTCGTTACGGTTTAGGCCTCGGTGGTCTTAACGACCACCCCCTTGCTTCACACGGAACGACAATCGGTGGAATCGAAGCCGTTCAAGAAGCTGTGACCACTATCATTTGTAATAGCGAACCACTAGACGATCGACGCGCCTCGGCAACGTATCGGCGACACTTGGCGGTCCACCTCGGTGAATGCACACTACAACAAGCGTTGGAGAATGCATCGTGATAAGATTGCCAGCGGGCGAACGCATGCGTGTGACTTGCTCGGTCAACGGGAAAACCACATCAGGCTTTGCCGAAGGCCGAACCCTGCTAAGTGATTTTCTGAGCCACGAACTGCACCTATATGGCACTCATGTTGGATGCGAACATGGCGTTTGCGGTGCCTGCACCGTAATGCTCGACGGGCAGTTAGCACGTTCATGCTCCACGCTTGCCGTCCAGGCAGACGGAGCCAAACTCACGACGATTGAGGGCCTTGCCAAAGATCAGAAACTAGACAAATTACGTGAGGCGTTTTCTCGCCATGGCGCCTTGCAATGTGGCTTTTGCACGCCTGGTGTCCTGGCATCAACAGTGCACTACCTCGAAGCCCATCCCAGTCCTGGCGAAGGGGATATTCGGGAAATGCTTTCAGGTCATTTATGCCGGTGTACTGGATACGAGGGCATGGTCAGAGCCATACTCGAATTTGCAGCGGCTAAGCAGAGCGAGGAACAAGTATGACTATCGCTCGTATCCTAACCACATCGATGCTGCGCGACCCCGACGCAATTGCCATTGTAGATGGCAAAACACGCCTCACCTATCGTGAATGGCATATTCAAGTCCAAAAGTTAGCTGGTGGTCTCGCTGCGCTTGGATTGAAACCCGGCGAGCATTTGGTAGCGGCACTCTCCAATCGAATTGAGACGGCGACCCTCTATTGGGCGTGTCAATTGTTGGGCGCGATTTTTACCCCCTTCAATTGGCGGGCATCCGGGGCGGAAATCGCCTTTGTGATCGAAGACGCAGAAGCTGCCGTAGTTGTTTATGAAGCGAGGTCCGCCAATTCAGTATTAACGGCTTTGACAATGACGCACTTCCCGATGGATCGGGTCATTCGTGTCGACAGTGAGAGTAAAGGGCTGCCATATTCAGACCTGTTAGTCAGCTCTCCCTTCAACGAGGCTTCGCCAGTTGAAGACAAAAATATCTGCCTGATGCTTTATACATCAGGTACTACAGGCCGCCCCAAGGGCGTGCCGCGATCATACGCTGCGGAACTCAACGCTTCACTCGGGTGCGTCGCACAGTTGCATTACCAATACGGTGAAGTGACCCTTGGCGTGATGCCGCTTTTTCATACGATGGGAATTCGTAGCCTCATAATGTCGGCTATGCTCAACGGTAAGTTCGTCTGCATGCCGGCCTATGACACGAAAGATGCGCTAACGCTAATTGATAGAGAGAAAATCAGTGCCCTCTTTCTAGTGCCCACAATGTTCCATGACATCGTGCATCACAGCGACTTCGATAAATTCGACCTTAAATCAGTAATAAACATTGCCTATGCGGGCATGTCGATGACAACCGCCTTAGTGGAGAGTTGCGCCAAGACATTTCCTTGGGCTGCATTCAGCAACTTTTATGGCTCATCGGAGATCTACACTTTTGCAGTTCGAAACAACTTGGCAAACAACCCAGGTTCGGCCGGCCGCGCGGGTATCGGGCAAACACTCCGCGTGGTCCGCGCGGACGCGGAGGAACGCGTGGACCCTGACGAAATCGTCCCAGTCGGCGAGACCGGTGAAATCATTGCAAGCATGAACAGCCTTGATGCCTTTACCGGTTACTGGAAACGCCCCGACGCTAACGAGAAAGCCATTCGTAATGGGTGGTACTTTACGGGCGATCTCGGCAAATTCGACGAGAATGGAGAAATTTATGTTCTCGGCCGGGTCGACGACATGATTATCTCTGGTGGTGAAAATATCTACGCCGAGGAAGTTGAAAACGTCCTCGCCAAATCACCAGATGTTCGCGGCGTCGCCGTCATCGGCGTTGAAGACGACAGATGGGGCGAGCGTGTCAGCGCCTTCATTGAACCGGCAACGGACGGTGTCTCACCGAGAAAACTGGATGCTTACTGCCTGGAAAGTGGCCTTGCCCGCTTCAAACGCCCACGCGCCTATGCCTTTGTAAAGGCGATACCGCGGTCCGCCTCTGGCAAACTCCTTCGTCGCCACTTACGGACGGGCGACTTCGAACTACTTACCGATTACGAAAATACAATCTAAGGATTCATAAGAATGGAACGAGATTATGCGGAACGACGCGGCGATATACTTCGCGACTTGGACGGATTATGTGTTGAGGTTGATCCAGAGAAAAAGATTGGCTATCTCACTTTAGACCGACCGCCGCTAAACATTGTTTCGTTTAAGGGACGGGCGCAAATACGAGCGATTATTGAAGCCTTTGACGAAGACGACGATGTCGGCGTAATTATCGTTCGCGGCGCCAACAACGTCTTTTCATCGGGTGGGGACGTAAAAAAGTTTCCGGAAATTCCTAAAACGAAAATGTCTGATCTCGCCGACAATATTGGTGCACCCGAACGCTGCTCTAAACCAGTAATCGCTGCTATCGAAAAATACGCCTTCGGTGTCGGCTTCGAACTTTGCCTCGCCTGCGATTTCCGGTTTGCGACGGAAGATGCTTTAGTTGGCTTGCCAGAATCCGCTATTGGACAAATGCCAGGTTCAGGCGGTAGCGCACGAGTTGTACGTCTTATCGGCATGACCCGAGCCAAAGATATGGTTATGTTGGGCAAACGTGTGCCTGCCCCCGAAGCCAAAGAAATCGGACTTTTGACCGATACTGCACCCAATAGCGCAGTCCTTACAGAAATGGTCGTGGATTACGCCAGCAAGCTAAATGCTTTAGCTCCTTTGTCTATGCGTTCCTTAAAGCGCGTACTCAACTCCGCTCTGGATAGCCCCTTAAGCGTCGCGCTCGATGTGGAAGGGCATTCCTACGAGAAACTTCGCTGGACCGAAGACTATATCGAAGGCATCAATGCCTTCAGCGAAAGACGCAAGCCGAGTTATAAAGGGAAATAAACCCTAGAAACGGCGAGGGGGGAGAAAAAAGCCATGGCCGAAAGTGCAGCCTCAACGCGTCATATCTCGATGAAAGGTGGTGGCTACTACTCTAAAGCCACAATTGGGGCAAAGGATGTGATCGACGGCGGTATTCCCATGATCATGGAAGCGCTCTCAACAATGGATATTCCTGATATCGACCACCCCTTTACGATGGCGGACTCCGGTTGTGCAGACGGAGGTACGTCAGTCACAATGGTTGGAACGGTTCTGCGTGAAGTTCGCCGCCGCGCGCCAAACCGGCCGATCCAGATGGTTTACACAGACCTGCCAAGAAATGACTTCAGTCAGGTCTTTCGTAATATTCATGGTGAGACGGATGTTCAAACTTACATTAACGATATCGAAAATTTATACATATTTTCCTCTGCGACGTCATTTCACAAACCAATGTTCCCACCGGAAACCCTAAATTTAGGTTTTTCGGCGACAGCGTCTCATTACATAAGTGAAAAACCCTGCACGATTGCAAATCATGTCCATATGGTGGGTGCAGAGGGTGCTGAGTTGGATGCCTATGTTGAGCAAGGACGGATCGATTGGGAAAGCATGCTATTGAATCGGGCAAATGATCTTGCCCCAGGTGGCAAATTGGCCCTGTTCAATTTTGGTATTGACGAAGATGGACGCTATTTAGGGTCGACCGGAGGTGTAAGCATGTTCGACACCTTCAACAGGTTGTGGGCAGCGCTTCGCGATGACGGCACAATTACGGATGAGGAATACACCAATACCAACTTCCCTCAATCCTATCGGACGGTTGAACAATTTACGGCCCCCTTCGTGAACGAAGACAACCCCGTCTACAAAGCAGGACTGAGGATAGAGCATGTAGAGACACGAGTTGTTGAATGTCCCTACGAGGTGGATTTTAGAGTTCATCGTGATGCCGACAAATTCGCCCGAGAATACATTCCAACTTTGCGCTCCTGGTCGGAAACGACATTCGGAGCTGGTCTATCAGCGAAACGTTCGCCAGAAGAATGTCAGGAAATTTTGGACCACTATTTCGATAGTTACCAACACTGTGTCCGTGAAAACCCCACAGGCCACGCAATGGATTACGTCCATTGTTATCTGATTGTTGAAAAAGTGTGAGTTCATCAACCACATACAATAGTATTGCACTGCGTTCCCCTTCCGAGGTAATGCGCCTAGATCGGCTCGGCTCGACTTTCCCAACCCGATTGAGTTTTATCCGCATTCTTCTTCGACGAATGGCTAAGGAAGATTGGAAAGTTTTACGCACACATTTCAATATAAATGCTTATGGCTTTGGCTGCGCCATCTATACAATTTCTACCCCAGAGAGAACTTATAGCCTAATCGCATTCTCCCAATATTTAGACCCTGCCGAGCGAATGGACCGTGTCATCGCGAGAGCTTGGGACGCAACCTTTGTTCTTTATGACGGTATACCAAGTGAAGCCGATATTCGGCGCCTGGGACAGGAAATGCCGAAACAGGAAGCGGGTCGATATGGGCCTAAAGATCTTGTGTTAAGCCGCGCCAATAAAAGTGTCAGACTATTCAATCATGTTGTCAAAAGCCTATCAGAGGGGAACCAACCCGACCCAAACATAATCGTCGAAATTGGCTATCTGATGCGCACAACCGCCGTTTACGCAAACGGTAAATTCGGACTAGCAGACCGCGCAGATTACGCAAATCGGCCCGCTTTAAACCCGCCGTTCCAAGCCGAAATGCTAACGGTGTATCTTATTCGCTGCTTTACGTTCGATTTAGTTGAACACATAGCCCGCTCGTTGAATCCAGGCGACTTCAAACCTTTGAAGGACAAATACAAACGCTACCTTGGGATCGGCAATGCAACGGGGCTTGGTATGGCCCCATTTCTCGTGAACCATCCTGCACTCATCCACAATTGGTTCCACGCCAGAGAAACCGCGCTTGCCCGAGTACGCGGTATCGCACGCGCGTCTGAAAACAAGATCGAACAGTTCCATGCCCTTCTCAAAAAAGTAATTAGGCATGTTGCGGAATGGAATGTGGAGGATGAAGCCCAAATTTCCCGAATTCATATTTTACGGGGCGAACTCCAAGAGGTAATGAAATGGAAATTGACAGCGAAAATCAAAAATCCTTGGGATAAATTTTTTCAAAGGGCAATGGAAGAACACGCACTAGAAGGTCAAGAACTGCTCCTATCAATTCTGATTGAACTCTACCCAGAAATTGTTGATCCTCTTGCCAATGAACTGTCTTCTGCCTCAGAACCGATGGTTGATCCAAACATGACAATTGCTGAAGTGCAGGGTCTTTTGGATAATTATTATGATTGGGCCTTTAATTACGACTTCGAAGACAAGCGAACGAACCGATTTGTCTGGTACTATTCGGACGAAAAACTGGAACCGCGGCGTGGTGAGCGTCGGTCGGACATTACAGAAATTCAATCCATTCCCGTGGCTATTGCCCGAGATGTACAATCATTAAGAGAGGACTTAAAGGACGAGGAGGCAGATACGCCTATCGCAATGTTCTTGCTGCGGCATCCAAACTACCGAAACGTAGTGTGCCGTATACAAAATGTTGCCGCCTATCCATATAGCGAGCTGCGAGATAATCTTATCGGTTCTGAATGCCGCCCCATCGATATTTTACGGGCAAAACTTGCGTATTTTGGAGCGAGCAAATTCGATCCAAAAAGTGATCTTTGGACCCGTATAACGATGTATCAAGGTGCACCACTACCATCGGAGTTAACCGAAAACAGGGATTGTTTTTTCCCAACTTTGGAAGCCTAAACTTGATGCATGTTTCAGCTGCAGAACTCGAAATAACCGTAAAAAAAGCGGTTATCGGAGCAGGCGCACCACCCGGAATCGGAGATGAGATTGGTAAGGCGGCTCTTACCCTGTACCACCAAAACGTCGACCCGTCCCCTATTGTGGCTTTAGCATTAAAAAACCTCGAAGGGCATGACGCTGGGCTATTTCATCACAAAAAAGCAATTCATGGACGTTTTGTCCCGACCACATCACAAATTTCGGCTATCTTGGCTGGGCCCTCAATCTGCGATTTAATCGCACTTGGCCGAGGTACAGTCTTTGCGCAATCCTTAGACTCACCGCTCTTGGCGATAGCCCTCATTGCCGCACGCTTCCTTAACGCTGAAATTCATGATACATCTGGCAGCCTTCACTCTGTGCGTTGTGAAAACGGGAAATTTAACATTGTTAAAGAAGAAATTGACTCGTGGCATAACACTGCAGATGTGAAATTTTGTTTACGGTCCAAAAGAAGTACGGCCAAGCAGACGCAGATGAATGGTGCAATTGAGGCTGATGACGTATGTTGGCGGCAAATTGTCACAATTGCCGACAAGTGCCTAGTCTCCAACTCAGAAGCATCCCGTCTCAATGACGCAGGTGCTGGGCTCATTGATGGAGATTAATTGGCGTCTCGCCGCGAGCATGGCAATATAATCTTTCGACTGGTCCGCCTGAATGGGAGAGACTGCGACATGAAAACCGAAGAAGTTCTATCTTGTAGGCCGAAAGCTCTAAGCCAGGCACAGCGCGAATATTATTTTGAGAATGGCTACCTCTTACTAGAAAATTTTATCACTGGCGATCTATTAAAACGGCTCCAGGACGTTACTGAAGAATTTATACAAAAATCTAAAGAATTCAGTGCATCGAACGACATGTTCGATCTTGAACCCGATCATAATAGTGAGGCGCCACGCGTACGCCGATTAAACATGCCTTATCGTCAACATCCAGTTTATTGGAAATTTACAAGCGACAGTCCGATTACCGATGTCGCTGAAGATTTACTTGGTCCCAATGTAAAGGTCCATCACTCCAAACTGAATTTCAAATGGTCCGATGGCGGCGAAGAAGTAAAATGGCATCAAGACATTCCCTTTTATCCGCACACCAATTATGGAGTCCTAGCGATCGGTCTCTATCTCGAGGATGTCGACGATGAAATGGGACCTATGGGCATTATACGTGGCAGTCATAAAAGAGAGATTTTTGAACATTACAATGACAACGATGAATGGGTTGGCGCGATCGACGAGAAAAACTATGACCGGATCGCGTTAGATAAAGTCGATTGGCTCAAGGGCGCTGCTGGCTCGGTTACGGTTCATCATTGCCGTGCAGTTCACGGTTCGGTACCGAATAACTCGCCGCGCCCTCGGCCCCTGCTGATAAACGCATATTCGGCCGCTGATGCATTAACTGTTACCGGGCATCCATACCCAGGTGACAGAGCCGATGAAATCATTCGTGGTAAACCAGCACGATGGATCGATTACGATGCTGAACCGTGCCCAATACCTCCTGATTTCTCAAAGGGTTACTCCTCAATTTTTGCGGCTCAACAGGAAGAAGATATCGCGAACGCTTCCTAAAGTCGTAAAATTCAAACTTCCAAAAGAAGCAAGTAACATGAATGTGGTAATGAAGAGTATCTCGGAAGCCTACACAAAAGACGGCTTTGTCTTTCCCATTGATGCTGTCACGGAAGAAAAGGCCAAATCCATTCGCGCCGATCTGGAGAAAGCCGAGACAGAATGTATTAACCATCCTGAAAAACTTGCTCTTCTGCGCTCTTATCCTGACCGGCTCATTCCCTCCTTTGATGAACTGGTTCGCAATGAGAACTTGATCGAAGCCGTGAAACCAATGCTTGGGTCCGACCTGATGGTGTGGAGCGCAGGCCTGTTCATCAAGGAAGCAAAAACTGACAAAATTGTTACTTGGCACCAGGACCTTACTTATTGGGGCTTGAATGACGCGGAGGAAGTTACCGCCTGGGTTGCGCTATCTCCTTCGAATGTCGACAGCGGCTGCATGCGCTTTGTCCCAGGCAGTCAAAAAAAACGCTTAGTTACGCACAGAGATACTTTTGATGATAAAAATCTTCTTTCGCGCGGACAGGAAATTACCGTGGAGGTTGACGATAGTGATGGTGTCGACGTTGTGCTCAACACAGGACAAGCTTCCTTGCATCACGGACACTTATTCCATTCCTCCGGCCCCAACTCCACCGCAGATAGGCGAATTGGTTCAGCAATTCGCTTTATAAAGACCTCGATGAAGCAGAATACCGGTGACAAGTCGCTAGTCGCGCTCGTTAGCGGTGAAGATCGGTACAAAAACTTTACGGTCGCGGAAGGTCCAAAGGGTTGGCTGCATGAAGAGGACTTCGAGGCCTGCCGCCGCGATGCTGAGATCAAAAAACGTATCCTTTACCAAGGTGCTAACTCCAGCAAAGGAAAGCGCTATCGTTAGACTGGGTTGGAAGCGTCTTTAACCCTGATGCTTTAGTGATTATATTTGTTTAAGGTTCTAGCAAAGGGTTTTTCGTTTCAGGAGTGTTACGACGATGAAGACCTACCGGGGCGTTCGGACCATTGACGGTCTTCAGGTATCTGTCGATGAAAAGCCGCTCGACGAGTGCTACGACGTAAAACAATTTACGACATGGGGCTTCGAGTGGTCATACGAAGGGTCAGAGCCTCAACAACTTGCTTTGGCCATCCTAGTCGATCACCTTAGTGACGGCCCAAAGGCCATAGAGCATAGTAAAAAGTTCATGCAGAATGTTGTCGCAAATATGGACAATGACTGGGTACTAACGAGCGATCAAATAGATAAGGCACTGAAACTAAGTTAAAATATGTACGTGCTAAGCGTAAGACGGAGTATGAAGAAATGATGAGTGATAAGCAGATCAATTTCCGGAAAGAATACCGTTCAAGGATTGCTGGTTGGTACAATGGCTATTTCCATGTTGCGGTCATCTATGCGATCGGTTTCACCGCGCTGTATATCTATTTCCAGAACATTGAAAATGTAGTTTGGTGGGAGTGGCTCACCATTCCAGTCATCATACTCATCTGTAATATTTTTGAGTGGTATCTCCATACGCAAATTATGCATCGGCCGATTACCGTGAAAGGCTTACGACCCATCTACGTGCGCCACACCCTGAACCATCACCAATTCTTTTCTGATTCTGATATGCGTTTTCGCGATCAAAAGGACTGGCGCGTAACGTTCTTTCCACCTTATGCGCTTGTTGTGTTTATACTTATGTCCGCACCTGGCGCCCTGGTTCTTGGCTACCTTATCTCATCCAATGTCGGATGGTTGCTGATTTCGACAACCACTGGAATGTATCTGACCTATGAATTTATGCACTACTGCTGTCACGTTGACGAAAATTGGTTCGTGCGTTATTGCCCCTTCGTAAATACGCTACGCCGCCATCATACCGCACATCACAATTCACGTCTGATGATGGAAGTGAATATGAACCTTACCTTTCCAATTTCTGATTGGCTATTCGGGACCTCAGACCTTAACCGAGGGCTCTTGGGGCATCTCTTCAACGGCTACAGCACCAAATATCTCAAGACAGACCTCCGTGGCACACCAAAGACACCGATCGAAGCAGCCGCGGATCCGATCAGTCAGAATTAGACAATGCCCGCCTATTTGAAACTCATCATCTCGGCTATCGTGGCCACTGTCGCCTGGGCTGCTTTTTCCTTTGGTGTCAAAGGCGGAATAATCATTCCTATACTCGCAGTGATGATGATTATTGCCGTTTGGTTATTCCCAGAAACGAAACGCTTACGTGATGACAATAATAATTAGGCTAGAGCCATAACGTTAAAAATTTTGTGCAAACGTCGTCAAATACACGCGAAGTTCGGACGAAAATTCTAACTGCACTTTTGCAACCGTTAGGTAACTGTATTCTGCAAAAATCAATTGCCTAGTTAGAGCGTAACACGATTTATCAGAAATTTTATTTAGACAGTAAGTCTTTAAACTGATCAAAGAAAAGGCGACCAGAAGGTCGCCTTTTCATAGTTCATATATCGCAATCTATTTGGTCGTCAGAACCCTCTAAATAAGATAGACGGTAACCAAAGAGCCATTTGCGGTATCATCAGAACACCCGCTAAAACAACACCGTGCAGCAGGATAAAGGGTATCACTCCCTTATACATGTGCATCAGAGTGATTTCCGGAGGACTTATGCCCCTGAGATAGAAAATAGCCGGTGCCATAGGCGGTGTCAGATAGCTTGTTTGGATCATTATTAGGAAACATATCGAGAACCAAACTTTAATATCTCCTCGGGCAAGCATTTCACCAGTCGTAAAATCGGTGAATTGCTGGGCAACAATAATCGGCATAGCTATTGGAACCACAATCAGCATTAGCGATATCAAGTCCAGCATAAAGCCCGCCACAAAGGCGATGAAGAGCAAGATAAACATGGTTTCCCAACTCGTAAGTTGGAATGCCGCAAGTAACTGCTGAACGCCAACCATTCCACCTGCAGCGGAGAAAACGCCGGCGAACATATTTCCGGTCATCAGGATCAACAGAATCATAGCGGTGATGACGACCGTCTTATAAAGAGCCTCTTTCACAACTTCCATTGTGAGGTTCTTGTATGATGCACACAAGATTAGCGAGGCCACTGCACCACAACCAGCTGCTTCAGTGGGAGTAGCCAAACCGCCAAGGATGGAACCCAGCACTATCGCTATAAGCAATAATGGTGGAACTAGTGCCGTGACGGTGAGCTTTAACTTTTGAGGAAGGCTCATCGTGTCTTCGTCTAGAACACGCGGCCCATCTTCCGGTTTGATTAAACAACGGAACATCACATAGAGGATATAACATCCAGCAAGACAGAGACCTGGAATTATCATACCCGCAAATAAATCGCCAATTGAGACGTCTGCCACTGGACCCAGAATAATCACAACCACTGAAGGGGGAATAATTGTGCCCAAAGATCCTCCAGCGCAAATTGTCCCGGAGATCAGGGCTTTATTATAACCTGCTTTCATCATCACAGGTATCGCCAAAAGACCTACGACAGTCTCGGTCGCACCGACAATACCCGTTGATGCCGCAAAGACTACGCACAGCAATATAGTTCCTATTGCCAAACCACCCGGCAATCGTCTAACCCAGATATGGATGGCTTCAAAGAGTTTCGCCGCAACCCCAGACCTCTCGAGCAGTGATCCCATGAAAATAAACAGTGGAACCGCAGCAATAACGTAGTTAGAGGCTACATCGTCGACTTTCGCCAGCATCATTGCCACGACAGAAGTACCAAACGTAGACACTCCCCAAAGAAGCGCTATACCAATCAGAGAAAAAGCGACTGGAAAACCTAGGAACAGGCATCCTAAAAGCGCAGGAAACATCCATAGTGCGAATGTAACATCCATTATTCGAACCCTTTCGGCATGTCAGGCTCTGGAACATCCCGACCCAACACTCTCATACAACATTTAACAAACTCTGAAATGATTTGAAGCGTGAATAGGTAAAAACCGAAGGCAAAGAAAAACTTGAACGGCCAAACAAGAGGGTTCCACGCAGACTCCCCAGTTCGTTCATTAACCTTATACGCTTCAAGCCAGTATTCGAATAAACCCCATGTGAGCCAAGCCGACGCTGGTATTAAAAGGATTAGGTAACCAGCACCATCAAGCAGGGCTTGCTTTTTTACGGATAAATTATCGTAGAGGAAATCAACGCGAATATGTTTCCTCAATTGAGCACAATAACCAATGCCAAGCAATAAGCTGATACCCATCAACATGTATGAGACTTCAAAGGCCCATATTGTTGGTGAATTAAGTGCATAGCGGCATATTACTTCGTAAACAATAGAGACAGCCATAATTGGTATGCAGACCATCGCCACTTTCGCTGCGAAATGGTTGATTTGTTCGATAGGATTTAAAAAACATATCGGGTCGCGCTGTGCGATGGCTTTAATCCCTCCCCAAACAACGAACAGCAAAGTCGCATAAATTAAAAGGGTTCCAATGCCTAAAACCCAACCATGACCGGCGGGTTCACCTGACATTATATAACCGTGCGTTTCACCAAGAACGGTCAAGACGTGGTCTAACATCCAAAAATTCCTATTTTTTGCTTGGTACCGACAGAATAAGGAGGGGCTTAAAAAGCCCCTCCTTATCTATTAAGTCGGAACTGAAAAGTCCTACTTCAGAACTTTACCGATCGCAGTCCGCGAGCCAGGTGCAGACCGCATCTTGGAATACACAGACATATCATGCTGGAATTGACGTTGGTGGTTTAGAGCCTTCTTAAACCACTTATTGTTTGGCTCTTTCTTCACAACACCGTCGGCCCAATCATTTCCGGCTTTTTGAGCAACATCAATGAAAGACTGCTCAAGACGCAACATTGTGTTGCCGCCTTTTTCCATCCGGCGATATGCAAACAAGTCTTTATAAGCGTAGTTCCTCCAGCTTTGGAAAACCGCTAATTCTGCCACTTTGCGAATTGCTTTACGATCCCGATCTTCCAGGGCATCCCACGCTTTTTTGTTGAATTCACATTCCTGTGTCGCACCAGGCTGATGAATTCCTGGGAAAATGATGTATTTGGCGATTTTATGGAAACCTACCGGCTCATTAATCGACGGTGAGCTCCATTCGGTTGCGTCAATAACACCACGCTCAAGAGCAGGATAAACCTCTGTACCAGGAAGAATAACCGTCGTCGCTCCTAACGAGCCCCCAACTTCGGCCCAGGCCCCTGCAGTACGCTGCTTGATGCCCTTGTACTCTTCAAGGTTGGTAACTTTCTTCTTGGAGTGCAGGAAAATCTCTGCAGGGAAAATACCACAAGGCATTGAAACAACGCCAAACTTTTCCATTCGGTACTGTTCCCAGAGCTTCGCACCGCCTGCCTCATAAAGCCAGAGGAAGAACTCTTCTTCGTTCAGGCCACCGACATAACCACCAAAAATAACGGTAGTTTTATCGATACCCCAGTCGTAACCCATCCAGTTGTGCCCAACTTGAGCAACCCCGGACTTGACTGAATCCGTGACTTTGAGAGCTTTACCAAACGTGCCAGCTGGGAAGACAGTGATGTTTACACGACCTTCAGTGGCAGCTTTAATTTTAACGGCTAATTGCTTCATCTCTTCTAATAAGACGCCGCCACCCCATGGTGTAGCCATTTTCCAGTCTACCGCCCCAGCAGAACCGCTGAAGAGCAAACCAGCACCGAAAACCGCTCCGGCTACCGATTTTGTTAAGCTAAACTTCATATTTAACCCCCCGATTTGACGGAAATTTTGATTTAGGAAATATCCTATTGGCATAGATATAGTTTTCTGACGACCGTGACCAGCGCAAATTACTGATTAATGCCCCCTTTACTCAGGGGCTTGATATTTAAGTAGTAAGCAATTTTTCATATTAGAAGCCCACGTTCGCGCTGATCGTAGATTTTCTCAAGGCAGACGATCGAGCAAAAAGTCTTGACTCAGGCTTGATGCGCTAAACCATGATTCAAAATCATTGAGTAATAGCCTCAACATTCATTAAACAATAGAATTAAAAGCGAGGGGTAATTTTAAATGGCAAGTCATTCAACCGGAGATGGGGGCATTCCGCCACGGTCGGCGAAAGCAAAAGGGTTAACGCGTATTATGACCCTCGGCGGGGCTTATGGTACACGAAACTTTACTGTAAAGGACCTGCGAGATCAGAAGGGGAAACGAGTTTTAGTTGAAACTCTGCCATTTTCAGTCGAAGAGGCCTCCGCAGCTGAAGAAGCCGGAATTGACACGTTAAAGGTTCGGTTTGACCCCAAGCAGCCAGATCTAGCAGATGCAATTAGGAAAGCTGCGCCAAACACATTTATGGCATTCTCCGTCCCACTCATAGCATGTGCGAGCCCAGAAGAGGCAGTAAAGTTGGGCTACGAAGCTATGGCGATCGGTGCAGATGCAATTATGTGTCAGTGGAGCCCCCGCTTTATCGAGGCTGCCGCAGAAGCCGGTATTCCTGTTCAAGGACATGCGGGTTTAGTACCGCGACGCAGCACGTGGACCGGCGGTCTGAGGGCCGTCGGGAAAACTATCGAAGAAGCAATTTGGGTTTATGATGAAATCAAGAAACTCGAGAGTGCTGGTGCGTATGCAGTCGAAGTAGAAGTCATACCGGAAGAGCTTCTTGTTGAGATTAGCAAAAGAACCAAACTTTTAACATCTTCAATCGGAGCCGGAAGCGGAGGAGATATTCAATTCTTATTTGCTGAAGATATACTCGGCAATAACGCTCCGCCATATCCACGCCATTCAAAGCAATATCGGAACATTTATAAAATGAAGCAAGAAATACAAAAAGAGCGTATTTCCGGCTTTAAGGAATTTGCAGATGAGGTCAGGAACGGGCTATTCCCCGATGACAGTCATGTTATCAAAGCGGACGGAAAACTTATCGAAACTTTCTTGGAAAAAGTTGACAAGTAACAGCCAATGAAAATTCCTGAAATGACCCAACGAGATAAATTTTTATTAATAATTTCGATTGTACTTGGCTCATGCATTGGGGTAGCAGCAATCAAACTGATACGTAGTGACGGAACAGAGCCAGATATATCGAATTCAATCGATTTCATAACCATTATCGGTTCTTTTGCAGGAATGGCCGTCGGCGCAATTTGGTTTTTTATTCGAAAGAAATTCGCAGACGGACCATAAAATTAAATAATATATATTGATATAGATATTTTTTAATTTGAGTTATTTAATACAATGAAAAACAATTCTAATAATAAAGATAATTTACGTTTCGTTACTTACGAAACATTACCCCCATCTAAAAGTCGTATGATTGTTGGTGTAATACTAACGTTACTCATAGCACTATCATATTTTTTATTATCTTTATAATGTATCATTAATTATCTATCTGTTATTAGCGTTTTTTGCTCCACTTCATCTACATTACACAAAATCATATAAGTTTTAACGCTTTGCCGTTATATTGCTGCTGTCACTATACTGGCATACCTTAAAGCAGTTTTGTTCCGCTGCTTCTCGCACTTGAACGAGCATTAGATCATCTGTTTCCGAGGTATATTGATTCAGTACCTTAATATATCAGTTTATAAACGTAATGAAGTGATCTTTAATCCGAACGTAAGAGGCAGAGCATGGATTTTGAAGTTCGTCCGCTAAAGCCCAACATCGGCGTCGAAATCCGGGGAGTGGACCTATCTGAACCACTTTCTGATGAAACGGTCGCAAAAATTCGAAAAATATGGCTTGATCACGTCATCGCCGTTTTTCCAAATCAAAAGGTCAATGACGATCAGCATATAGAATTTAGTAAGCGTCTTGGCGAACTCGAAATAATCAATATGTCAGCTCTGCAGGTGAAAGGACGGCCCGAGATATATGAGGCAACAAACCTTGATGCGGACAATAATATTATGGTCGATGATCATCCTGTATTGACCATCAATCGAGGTAACCAAAAATGGCACTCGGATAGTTCGTTTAAACAAGTTCCAGCAATGGCATCAATGCTCAACGCTTATATCGTACCCGAAAAAGGCGGAGAGACGGAGTTCGCAAATATGGCTGCCGCCTATGACGAGCTAGATCAAGCCACAAAAGAGTGTTGTGAAAGCTTGATCGCTATACATGATTTTTATTGGTCCCGACGAGATATAAACGAAAAGGCCTTCACGCAACAAGAACGTGATGCAATCCCGCCAGTCCGTCATCCGTTAATTAGAGTGCATCCAGAAACCGGACGAAAAGCGATCTATGTCGGATCCCATACGCGAGAAATCGAAGGGTGGGATATAAAGAAAAGCCGAGCACTAATAGACAAACTAATTGATCATGGCACCCAAGCGAAGTTCACCTATCAGCATAAATGGAACGTCGGTGACATGGTCCTTTGGGATAATCGTAGCGCTTTACATCGAGGCATGGCCTTCGACGATCAGAAAGTTAAACGTCGTCTGCACCGAACGACCGTCGCTGGCGCAAGTTCTGCTTTATAGGCTTTAACTAAAATAATTGTTTCCGCGATGGTGATTGTATCAAGATCGTAGTTTAATCTTTCCAAACACCGCTTAGAATGCCGGACTATTTCATGGAAGTTAAACCGAATTATCTTCGAGCACCATTGCCGCGGCCTTTTCCCCAATCATGATTGAAGGCGCATTTGTATTCCCCGAAGTTAGCGTCGGCATAATGGACGCATCGGCTATCCGTAATCTTTTAATGCCCCGCACGCGCAGACGCTCATCGACCACCGCCATATCGTCCTGACCCATTTTACAGGTCCCCACAGGATGATAAGTGGTCTCAGCTGCGGCTTTCACCCATTCAATGATCTCGGCATCGGTCTGGCGAGGGTCACCTGGCGCCAGTTCCTTCACTTGAAGCGGCGCCATTGCAGGCGCTGTCATGATTGAACGCGCTATCCGAACTGCTATTACGGTTAATTCCGCATCGACTGGAGCCGAAAGGAAATTAAAATCGATAGCGGGCTGAATGTTTGGATTCGAAGACGTAATATGCACTGACCCCCGACTTTCCGGACGCATCGGATGTGCGTAACATGTCATGCCAGACTGAGATGAAATCTTAGGCTCAGGATTGGCTTCGTAGAGCATTGGGACCCATCCAAGTAGCAAATCGGGTGCATCCAAACCATCCCGTGAACGGACGAAAGCACGCAGCGGGGCGGCAACCATCCCAAACATGCCTTTGCCGCCAAAAACGTAACGCAATACTTGGTGGACCAGTCCAAGTCCCCGACCCCGATCGTTGAAAGTGTACCCTTTCGCCCCGAATTCCCATCGGGTCCGAGGCGCAAAGTGATCTCGCAGGTTTTCGCCAACGCCGGGAAGTTCATGGCGAACCGCAATACCGTGCCTCCGCAGCAGATCGGGTTGCCCAATTCCCGACATCTCCAATAGTTGCGGCGAATTTATGGAACCACCACTGATAATGACTTCGCGGGCATATGCTTGGTGAGTACGACCACCGACAGAATATCGAACGCCCATACAGCGCGTGCCATCGAGTATTATTCGTTCGGTCAGCGCTTGGGTAATAATATTGAGGTTAATGCGTTGACGGATCGGCGTGAGGTAACAATGCGCCGTGCTCATCCGCCGCCCCTTCGAAATAGTCGCCTGGCTCATCGCAATACCATCTTGATGACTGCCGTTGTAATCCGGGTTATGCGGAATACCAACTTCGGCAGCCGCTTGAATGACTGTGGAAAACAGCGGATCATGCCGCCATTCCGGATCGGTGACCCGGATCGGCCCGTCACGGCCCCGATAGTTGTCGTCTCCCGCAGCTTCATAGGTCTCCATTCGCTTGAAGAAAGGTAGGACTTCTCGATAGGTCCAGCCGCGGTTGCCCATTT
>PBOZ01000095.1 GCA_002724555.1 Rickettsiales bacterium | reverse complement strand
CAAGAACTCCCGGAAAAGGAAGAGGCCCTAAAGAGGACGAAAAAGTACAAGGAGGCTGACAAAGACACTCAGAGAAGAATGCGGGAAAATTTGCGAAACCCGCTGAGAAAATTCGACAAAAATCCTTTCGCCCGAATTGAGGGTAACTTCGTAAATAGGACTGATGCGGAAAATCAAGCCATAGCAAGAGAGGCTTTAGATTCTCCTGATTGGATTCAGGTTGGCTTCGATCCTAGAAGGCACTCTTATTTCTACGACAGGAAAACGGGGGAGCCCGTAACTTTTGCTGAAGAAGTTGTTCAAATTGGCCCGCTTGTTCTGGCAAAGAATGCCACGAAAAATGTCCGCCCTAGCGGCGATCCCTTTGAGACTCTTTACTCAAGGAGGCCAAGAAGAAGCAAGGCTGGTCAATATGTAGGTGCACCTAAAGAGCTTGATTCTCCACAAAAGCTAGGAGCCTTAAGAAGAGCAATAAGGGGGCTTGCTTTAGAGGGAGACCCGGGGCGCTTCTGGTACGAGCAAAGCGGGAAAGCATTGCTGAATATTACTGGTGGAGATAGAGACGAAGCTAAGAAGCTTGCTCAAGCTATAGCAATTACGTCTCCGCAGACGCCAGTGCCTTCTAATTTTAACTATGCACTTCAGGCTTATTACCAGCACAAGGCTGGCCAGCCAATAAGGACCGGCATGTTTCCGGTACGAATGAGCCGAGACTTGGAAGCTGTGTTTGCTGGAAAGGATTGGGAGGGAAGAAAAACAAATAACTTCTACAACAATGTGATGCGAGAAATTGACGCAACCATTGATCAAGGAGTCACTACAGACATATGGATGATGAGAGCTTTCGGTTTTATGGGGGATGTTCCGACCGATGCTCAGTACTCATTTGTTGAAAACGAAGTAAAACGACTAGCCGAAGGGTTGGGATGGGAGCCCCAGCAAGTTCAGGCTGCGGTGTGGGTTGCTATGAAGGCTCGCACCGAGAATAAAGATGTCAAAAAACGAACCGAAAAAATATCCCAGCGTAAGGGGTATATGAGGTATGACGAAGATGCTAAGACTGGGAAGAAGACGCGAGTTCTTTTAGACCCAGAAAGACACAGGCAAGTATGGCTTAACGAGGCCATGAAGTATGACCCTACTGGGGCAGAAAAAGATCAAGCTAAGTTTGATTACAGTGACGCAGCTAGGAATAACTTGTCTCAGATCAGTTGGGAAAGCATCCCCGGTGTAACTTCGGGACACCTCCCAGAAATATTTGACGCCCAATACCCTGAGATTCAGGAATACCATGTTGAAATATCCAAGGCATTTCTTGACGAAGACGGTAACGATCTTGTAGCAAGAGAGCTTGGCATTCTTTCTCCGGGAGATTTTGAAGCCCCGGGTTTCTTTGAAGACCGAGTATCTCCCGGCACTCAAACGCAAGTAGTTTCTCCTAAACGTTACAAGCTTGGCCCAAAAGAGTTTGAAACAGAGCCTGCGGCGGAAGACTTAATAAAGGCATACGCTGCAGTTCGTGGCATCCTTATGAAGCAGGATGGGGTGGGATACCACAGACCTTTCGCTGACAAAAAGACTATACGCAAGGGCGATCTAAACGGAATTGAGATAGATATAGGCAGGCCATTTACAGAATCAGAGACCGCCGAGTTTGCTCGGTTAATGAAAGAGTATTCGGGGCATGGGGAATACAACCCGATAGGGTCTGAGCGTGGCGCTAGGCTAATAAACTTTGATTACCTAATAGATGAACCTTCAAAAGAAGAAATAAGTCGGCAAGACGGAGATCAAGAGAAGGCGGCTTTTAAGGTTAGGAGCGAGGCAAACAATAACTTTAACAACATGGTGGTCAAGGCAGTAACTGCAATTGACTTTGAGAACGTTGACTCTGCTGAGGTAGGTCGGTTTGCAGCAGACGCTGGGTATATAGGAAACGATTGGAGCGTTGACAGAAATGGCGAAAGTTATATCCAAAGTATTGGAGAAATCTCACCCGATTTACAACGAAGGGTGGAAGATCTCATCCATAGGTTACAGCCCAGAATCGATGCAGTTGATCAAAACTTCTCGGAAAAGTACGGCTGGACGCAAAATGAAAGGATCAATAAAAACTTCAAGCCCAGACAAGACGAAGTAGTCTATGACGCTCTTCCTGACAAAGGCCCTCAAGATATTGAGCGCGAGGGTATTGTTGAGTCCAGAAGGCGGACTGCCTCTGAAGTTGCTAATGCGTTTGCTCAAACAAGTCCTCCAAACACGATACTAGGCGCAGCTAAAAGAACGCCGGAAGTTCAAAACTCTATTATTGAGCAAGAAGTTTTTGGTGAGCCGATGGCTTTCCAAACCAAGGGCTACACCTTTGGCGACAAGTTTATCTATCAGATCGCAGATAAATTTGTTGGCCTCAAGAATGTTGAGGCTCAAATAAATAACTACCGCAGGGGTCTTGGTTTGAGCCCCCTTAAGGCTACAGAGTCTCCTTATGTAGGCGAAGAATCAATTGCTGGCATTGTCGGCAACAAGATGCGCCAGTTTGAAGAAGACCGGAAAAGACCTCTGGCAAACAAGATAGCCAACTCTGGTTACAGCTTGGAAGAGGTCGATGAGTTTCTGATCATGCGCCATGCAATAGAGCGCAATGAAAGAATCGCCATTCGTGATCCTGAAAGAGATGTAGAAAATAATCCGGGGTCAGGCAAGCTCAAGACCGGACAAGTTCTTTCCAACAGTTTTGTAAAGCGAAAGATGAAGGAGCGTTATGGTCTGGACTGGGATAGCGCGAATGAGTTGTGGGTCGGGGGAAACTCCAGAGCCAAGAAGCTTGGCGACATTGCCGCAGACTTGGATCAGATTGTAAATGAAACACTGGACACCACTGTTGAAGGCGGCCTCCTTGATAAGGACACGGCGGAAACAATTCGTGGGGCATATAAGTATTACGCCCCCATGCGGGGAAAAGATATTGAAGACGACTACGCCGAGAACGTCATTGTAGGTAGCAGTCTCAGCACAAGAGGCAAAGAGTTCCTTCGGGCAATGGGCCGGGAGTCAGCCGCCCAGTCCCCCTTGGGGCATATCCTGTTAAATGCTGAGCGTGCAATGACTAGGGCTGCAAAGAACAAGCAGTTCGGTGAGAGGCTGGTCAACTTGATTCGGGCCAACCCCGATGAAGATTTCTGGAGAGTCATATCCCCGGAAGACCCCCGGTACGCACGGGTATTTGAAAAGAAGTTCACCTATGTAGGGCCAGACAAGAACCTGAGAGGCGAGACGTTTTCGGAAGTTCCGAGGGATGCAAACAAAAGAGATTTTGTTCAGCGGATTACTCTGAAGCGCGACAACTTAACTCCCGGGTTCGATCAAGACTTGATTGGCGTCAAGCTAAATGGCCAGCAGGTTTATGTTGAGCTTACGGACAAGAGGCTTAGGGACGCCGTCGTCAGCATGGATGCAGGTACGGCAGATAACCTGATACAAAAGTTCAGTATCGTTAACCGATTCCTTTCGATGATGAATACATCATTGAACCCTGAGTTTGTCATAGGCAACTTTTCTCGTGATGTTCAGACGGCGATCTTCAACATCCTTGGCGAGCAGGATATGTCGCAAGGGAAAGCTAAGGACCAGCGTCTTGTCACTCAGGTTCTGAAAGATGTCATCCCATCTATGGGAGTCTTTTATAAAGGGTTGCGTAGAGGGGAACTAAAAGACGGCACGTTTATTGGAGACCTCAGCGGCCTAGACCCCAAAGATCAGGCTGACTTCAAGGAGTTTATGGAGTCTGGCGCAAAGGCTGATTGGTTCCATTCACGGCCACCAGAAGAACAGGTTGAGACTGTTCAGTCTATGGTTGACATGGCCAATGGAACATTCAAAGGCACTTTTAAAAGAAGGTTCCAGCAAGTCATGCAATTTGTGGAGGACAGCAATTCCGCAGTGGAAAATGCTGTAAGGCTTGCCACATTCAAGGCATCTCGGGATGAGCTTCTTAACGCTGGTATTCCGAGACAAGAGGCAGTGTCGCAAGCTGCATCTCTTGCTAAGAACTTAACAATAAACTTTAACCGGAAAGGGATGGCTGGAGACCTCCTCAACTCCATATACCTCTTCTTTAATGCCAGCGTTCAGGGTACGGCTAACTTTGCCAGAGGCTTGTTTGGTCCCAACATGAATCCGCTTAGCCCAGAAGCAAGTCGGGTCAAGCAAGGTGCCGTCTCTTCATTGATTATGTTTGGTGCCTTGGCGGCAGCGAGAGCAGAAGAGGAGAGCGAAGAGAACCCGGATAGCGGGCGGTCTTACTATTCTGAGATTCCTGATTTCGTTAAAGAGCGAAACATAGTCATCATGGCTGATGATGGTAAGAACTATTACACAATCCCGCTGCCTTACGGATACAACGTATTCCACGTTCTTGGACAGAACCTGATGGAGATGAAGTCAGGAAACATTTCGCCTACAAAGGCCGCGTCAAATGTGACAAGCGCCTTTCTGGGCTCCTTCTCTCCAATAGGGTTTTCTTCTCCAGCACCAACTATTACGCAGCCATTCGTTGAGCTTGCAAGGAACGAAAATTTCTTTGGGTCTCCCATCTATCGAGAAAACTTTCCGACAGGAACCCAGCAGCCTGACTCTCAATTGGCGATGTCTACTACGCGAACTCCGTTCAAGGTCATAGCAAAATCTTTGAACGCCATGATTGGTGGTAATGAGCAGGAGCCCGGAGCTATAGACATATCACCCGATACTCTTGAGCATCTAGCCGAGTTTGCATTGGGTGGCGCTGGGACATTTGGCTTGCGGAACTACGATGCTTTTGAGAAGTGGCAGAAGGGGGAAGAGCTAAAGGTTCGGGAGATACCTTTCCTGCGTAGAATAAAAGGCGAGCCAGATGAAAGGGTTGGCGCTGCAGATTTCTACGAAAGGAAGATCAAGCTTGAACAGAAAGAGGCGAGACTTGACGCCTTGCGTGGAAGAGAAAGACTGCGGTACAGAAGGGAGAACTCCGGTTACTTTAAGACGTTGTCTGATTTAGACCGAGCCGAAAGAAGGCTGCGTGATCTAAGGAAAAGAAGGGACAGGCTTAAAGTTTTGGCTTCCAGATCACCTGACGCTGCAGTTAGATTTGCAGAAGCAGAGCAGAGGATATACGACTTAATGAACCTCACTTATAACAGGTTCAACAAATCGTATGACAGGAAAGTTGGCCGGACCAAATAAACTAGCTAATAACTATTAGCTCCTCAGAGATTAGCTGGCTCCAAGTCCTTTCAAGTCCTCGCATCTGGCAACGTAAGAGTTCTGCTTTTGGTAGATCAGTGTTCATCCTGCCGTCGATGACATCATGGCAAGTTGAGCATGCATAGACGGCAAAGTAGTCTGGACTCTTGATGGCCATTCCCTTGGCCAGACTTGGTAGGTGGGCCAGCACCGTGGTCTCTGGGTTGTTGTTGCAATACGGATGAATCTGCAGGGCGCACATCTTTCCCTTTGCAGAGCGCCTAATCTTCGTCGTCATACAGATTAGACACTGCCATGTTGAGTTGTCGAAACTCTTCAACGAGGTCTTCAAACGACCTTGCCGCCTGATTGATCGCCTTCTTCAGTTCATCCAGTTCATCGCTGTCGATGATGACTAGCGTTTTGTCGTCCATTATTTCAGCCAGTCATCTGGGTCATACGTTTCCCAAAGGATGCATTTCTTTCCCCATTGCGTCGTTCCTCGCAAGCCGCTGTCCTGAATACGCTTTTCGTTGCACAGTTCAGTTACGCGAGGTCGAATGCTGATGAATGGACGGTCGAGAATGTTCGCAACATCGTCTGCGCTAAGGGGGGACGAGGCTTCATTGAGTACATCAAAGACCTGTTCCCGCAGGGAAAGCTTTCCCCTCTTATTAGATATTGCAGCCTCAAGGCTTGTGTCTCGATCCCGAAAGCCTAATCCCTCTTCGGTATACCCCATGTCATTTCACTCGCCAGACCCGGATTCCATACGGCTTGCCTCTTGGCCAGCGACGGGTCGAGATGCCGTAACCCTCCGGCAAATCTTTTCTGCGGTGCCGAATTGACGTGAACATAGTGTTCTGAATCTGCTTCATAGAAGCTTCCGGCGACTCCTCAACAAAAAAAGAATCGCCTATCTCCATTTCCTCCCACGGGTGGGGCTTGTTCCCTCGGGGAGGAACAGGAATATCCTTCTCAATCTTCATTTCGT
>PBOZ01000094.1 GCA_002724555.1 Rickettsiales bacterium | reverse complement strand
GACTCGTACGGTGATTCATCCGCTCAACGTTACTATGAGCGTATTTATGATGTGGCGTTTGAGATTTGCCAGGGTTTTCAGCAGCAAAAGGCACTTCGAGAATCTCACGTAGTTGGTTCACAATCATCCGCAAGCCATATTTCAAAGACCGTTTATTTAGCTGAAACCACATCCGAGCTTCGGCAGCATCGCGATCGACTTCGCCGTGAGTTATTGGAGCAGGGTCACCGTGTACTTCCTGATCAAAGTCTACCGATGGTCAAAGAAGAACTAGAATCAGTTGTGCAGGCGTATTTGGCTCAGTGTTCATTTTCCATCCACATGGTTGGGAATAGTTTCGGCATGGTACCGGAAAATACCAGCGATAGTGTGGTAGTACTGCAAAATATAGTTGCTTCATCCTACAGCGCTGACCATCCCCTAAAACGCATGATTTGGATGCCGCGGGATTTATCTCCTACTGATGAACGTCAAAATAGCTTCATTGAAGCATTAAATAACGACCCTGATTCCCAGAGAGGCGCAGAGGTCATTCGTGATTCGTTTGAGAATCTTAAGCAACTCTTAAGTGAACGTTGGGAAAAAGAGGCGGCTAATACGTCACGTACGGCTAACGTCACTGCATCTGACGATGTGAATCGTATATACATTGTTCACGAACTCTCGGACGAAACGGCTATCGAAGCTCTGGAGGATTTCTTTTACGACAAGGGAATCGAAGTCATTTTGCCGGAATTTGAAGGTAGTGAAACGGATGTAAGTAATGTGCACATACAAAACCTACAGGATTGTGACTCCGTCCTTATCTATTTTGGGGACACTGTTAAGTCCTGGGTGGATATAAAGCTTCGGGAGCTTACCAAAGCAACAGGATAACGCAACGGGCGTAGCATCGATCATAGGTGCGTTTATATTGCCCCACCTCATGATCGCCGCAAGGAGCGTTTTAAGACGTTAACTGCTGACGTTTATCGACAAGAAGGCGCCGAATTGAATTCTGATGCCTTGTCGACATTCGCGAACAAGACAAGGGAATAGTAACGGTTTTTTTAAGATGAGTACCGAATCACGCTTCAATCCTTTTCCCGGCTTACGGCCGTTCACTCAGGAAGAAGATTTCCTATTTTTTGGCCGGGAAGATCAGACTACCGAGTTACTTGAACTACTGCGCGCTCATCGCTTTATCGCGGTCGTCGGAACGTCTGGCAGCGGTAAATCCTCGCTGGTGCGCGCTGGACTATTGCCAGCATTATTCGGTGGCACCATGGTTTCCGTAGGATCTCGCTGGGATGTAACGGTGTTTCGCCCGGGTGGTGACCCGATAAGAAACCTTGCTGAGTCATTAGTAGACTGCGACTTATATGATCCCGAAGACCCAGAAACCATACCCCGAGTGATGGCGACTTTGAGGCGCAGTCGAACAGGTCTTGTCGAAGCAATCCGTCAATCCGATCTTCCTGAAGGCCACAACATATTGATCGTAGTGGATCAGTTCGAAGAACTCTTTCGATTTAGGCAAACGAGTCTTGACCATCAAGATCAGGCAACTGAATTTGTCCACCTTTTGCTTAATGCAGCAAACGCCTCTGATATTCCGATCTATATCACCATGACGATGCGGTCGGACTACCTTGGAGAGTGTGCCCAAATCCCGGGTTTAGCTGAAGCGGTTAACAGTGGAGAATATTTGATACCGAAGTTAACACGCGATCAACGCAGGGATGCGATCGAACGCCCGGTGGCCGTGGGCGGAGGCTCGATCAGTTCTCGCCTTGTAAATCAACTCCTAAATGAAGTAGGCGACGAGGTAGACCAGTTACCGGTGTTGCAGCACGCTTTGATGCGAGTATGGGACGCCTGGGAACGCGACCAGCGGGAGAGTGAGAGTTTAGACCTGGATCATTATGATCAGGTCGGTGGACTAAACCATGCTCTTTCTCAGCATGCTGACGAAGTGTTCGATTCACTGGAGTCAGATCATTCAAAAAGTTTGTGCGAGCGTATATTCAAGGCACTTACGGAGCGAGGTGACGACGAGCGTGGAATTCGCCGTCCAACGCGGATGGATCTGCTTTGTGAAATCGTAGGAGGAACACACGAAGAAGTGCTTAATGTACTTGATGCCTATCGAAAACGCGGCAGGACTTTTGTGATGCCTCCGGACGAGGTTGTGATCGAACCAGCGACGGTGGTCGATATTTCGCATGAAAGTTTGATGCGAGTTTGGGAAAGGCTGACCAGTTGGGTGGAGGAGGAGTCACAGTCAGCGAGAATCTACAAGCGATTGGCTGATACTGCAGCGCTTTTTAACGATAACAGGGCAGGGCACTACCGTGATCCGGACCTGCAAATCGCATTAAGCTGGCAGGAAGAGGATAATCCTACTGTCGCGTGGGGCCATCGTTATCATGATGGATTCCCCGAATCGATCTCGTTTTTAGAAGAAAGTGCTGCAGTCGCACACGCCGAAGAACGGGAGCGTGAAGCCCAGCGACTTCGAGAGTTACAACAGGCCCGGGAGTTGGCAGCTGCACAAAAAAAGGCACGCGAACGCAGTCAAATCATTACATTGCTCTCCATCGTTGCGGCGTTGTTCGTAGGGTTTCTGTGGAATGATGCTACGCAACAACGAAAAGAAGCGGTAGAAGCACGTGGCGTCGCGGAGCTCGAACGAGATCGTGCTAATGATCTGGCGAAGAGCGAAGCAACTGCAAAAGAGGCCGAGGCCCAACAGCGAGCTGTCGCGGAATCGGAAACGGTGCGTGCAAATATGGCGCTTTACGCTACGTCAGTACGTCAAGTGCACACCGAACTACAGGCTAACCAAGGTAAACGTGTTGCGCTAAATCTACTTAAACGGTGGACTGACGTTGGCACGACCACCGGTACTGATGATGCGCCGTCAATGCGTGATTGGGAATGGTTCTATCTAAATTCACAAATCCAACAACCACACGCATCCGTGCCCGTCGATTACCTGCGATTCGGTAGTGCAATAAACAGCTCGATTCAATGGTCACCAGATGGATCGAAACTCGCACTAGCCGGCACTCATAAAAACTTACTTATACTTGACGGAAGCACGTATGAATTGCTTCAAATCATCCCTAGAAGGCAGACCGTTTTCAACCCTAGGATGTGCTGGAGTCCGGACTCTAAGCAAATTGCATTACTAGGATGGTGGTCTCAAGCTTCCATATATGACGTCGAAACAGGTTATTGCACGGTTGAAATAAACCTGATTACTCCTGGGTCTACTCCTGCTGCTTGGCATCCTCATCTTAACCGCCTGGCACTTGCTATGAATGACAACAAGGTCGGAATATTCGACACCGACACGGGCGACCTCATTGAGGCAATCCGGACGAACGAATCCGCTGTGAACGAAATTGTTTGGAATCACAAGGGCGACTTGTTGCTTTGGGCGGGTTTATCAAGCATCGGAATATACGAATATCCTACGCTCGAGAAGCTTCTAGTGAGAGATAGCTTTTCCAGTCGCGGCTGGCGGCACGAGTGGTTCCCGGACAAAAACCTCGTATTAGCAAACTACGAGGAAAGCTCCTTTGTAATCTGGGATCCGATAACCAATGACGTGGAATATAACCCGGGGGACCTTCAAATCGGACGAATTATTCGTACGGCCATTCATCCACGTAAACCGTGGGCCGCCTTCAGCTCAATGAACGGGACGATCATCGTTTGGGATTTTGAGGCGAAACGGGAGTTATACCGTTTCGACGATTTGGATGGAATCGGCTTAGAACTTGATTGGCATCCCAACGAAGACACGCTGGTTGCCACCCGCGTCAACGATCATATCGCTGTATACAGAATCGGTGACGAACGAGAGCCTATATACCAGTCCAAAGCGCCGGACCCTGTACCAAGATCGAACGAATTCACGACAACTGCTCAGTGGGTACCTGGTCAAACTCTTTTAACCGTCGCACATGAAACCGATGGAAAACTGAAACTCTTGAATCCATTGACCAATCTTGAAGAAGGCACACTGCAAACCCCTTTCAATTCACGCATTACTGCTCATGCGTGGAGTCCTTCAGGCAATTTTCTTGCTACAGCATCGAAATATGTCATTGCAATATCAAAGGCGGATACGCCGTCGGTACCTATCATCGAGCTACGGGTTAGAGAGTCGAATGAGGTTATTTTGCAGCTGGCATGGTCGCATGATGATAAATACGTCACGTCCAGTAGCGGCTATCTACGCTTTGGAAATATTGTGGCGCCGACGCCTATAGAGTTATGGGATATATCAGAGCCGAAAAACCCTATACACATCTCCTTGCCGGCCCATCAATCACAGGTAACAAGTGTGGCGTGGCATCCGAGAAAAAATATTTTGGCGTCCGGTGGGATGTCACGTAGCAATTTAGGTTCACCAGTAATTCTATGGGATTTGGAAAACTTCGATGGAAATACGACATCTATTGTAAAACGGCCAGTGGTTTCCAATTTTCATCAGGTTGCAGATCTGAAGTTTTCTCCGAACGGGCAAAATCTCGCAATCGCGTATGCACATCGAGATGGCGTTTTTGGCGTAGATGCAAAAGGCGTAATCAATATTGTGGACTTGGAAAACGACGCTGTGACGGAATTTGCCATTCAGCCTGATCTTATCTATGGGATCGATTGGAGCCAGTCGTCACAACGCCTTGCTACGGCGGGGTTCGGTGGTAGAGCGAAAGTTTGGCGTGTAGACGGTGTAGAAATGCTCTCGTTGGAATCTCGATTGTCGAGCCTCTACAAGATTCAATGGTCTCCGGACAATCGCTTGTTGCTCGCGGAGAACATTCAAAAAGATAGCCAGACATGGGATATTGCAGATAGCTTACAGACCGCTGCAATATCAGACGCCCCAAGATTAATCTCCGGATTGATCAAGCAATCCAATACACTGCCCGAAAGAATCGCCTCCTCATTGCCTCGGCTAATGGCCGTTGATGGTGAGATAGAGCAGGCACTATCTTTTTCCCATAAGTTACGCGAGCGGGGAGTAGCTACTCCTCCCTATTTGGTCACCAACCTTAGAGTTCAAAACCCTATTTCAAACTCAAAAATACACGCCTCTATTCGGGCCGCATCCGAGCAAGACGACGTGGCACCTGACGGCAATACGCTAACTACGTTCGTAAATTCAGACTCGTT
>PBOZ01000093.1 GCA_002724555.1 Rickettsiales bacterium | reverse complement strand
TGACGGTAATTGTATACCGTCCAGTAACGGGGTCTTCGCATCTTTCAAGGCATCCTCCACTGTCCGCGCTCGGTTACAATTCTTATAAGACGTTACTTCTCTCTTTCGACGACGAAATAAGCAGTTTGGCGCAGAAGTTCGGCTTTCTCACCGAAAATTGCAAGGTGCTCTGCAGCTTGATCTGCTAATCTTTTGGCTTGTGACCGTGCGCGTTCGGCTCCGAGGATGGAGACGAAAGTCGCTTTGCCTGCATTTTCATCTTTGTTGACGGCTTTACCCACTGTCTCAACTGTGCCTTCTACATCCAACAAATCATCGGCAATTTGAAATGCCAGGCCGACATCGTGTGCGTATCCGCGAAGCGCCTCGTGCGCACTGTTTGAGGCCTGACCTAAAATTGCACCGGCTTCGCAGGCATATGCGATAAGTTCTCCAGTCTTAAGGCGCTGAAGTCTTGTAATTTGACCGATGTTGAGAGATTCGTTTTCAGCTTGCAAATCAATCATTTGCCCGCCGACCATTCCGTGGGACCCTGCGGCTTTTGCCAAGGCTGAAACGAGCTGGCAGCGAACTCTGGCATTCGAATGGGTCTCGTCATGTGACAGTATTTCAAAGGCTAACGTTAACAATGCGTCGCCTGCTAGGATAGCTGTTGCTTCGTCAAATTGTTTGTGCACTGTCGGTTTGCCGCGCCGAAGGTCGTCGTCGTCCATTGCCGGTAAATCGTCGTGTACGAGGGAATAACAGTGGATTAATTCGAGTGCGGCACCGGTGCGTAATGCTGAACGTTTGTTGACACCAAACAAATTAGCGCTCTGCATCAGTAAAAAGGGTCTCAGACGTTTTCCCCCACCCAAGGAAGCGTATCGCATGGATTCATGAAGACGTTGCTCTGCAGCATTTTCAACAGCAAGCAATTTATCTATGAAGTCTTCAACTTGCGACGCTACGTCCGCAAGTGACTGGTTTAGATCTGCCATTGGTGGAATTATTCCAGGTTCACCGTTTCACTGGTTATTTGACCGTTGGCATCGAGGGAAATTTTTTCGATTTTTGCCTGAGCCTCCCTCAATTTGTTCTCGCAATGGCGTTTTAGGGCGGCCCCTTGCGCATAATTTTCTATAGCTTGGTCGAGCTTAACGTCTCCGGATTCAAGACTTTTAACTATTCCTTCAAGAGCTTGGAGGGCATCCTCAAAGGTCATCTCTGCTATTTTTTTTGGTATTTCATTTTTGGCCATGATCAGGAGTTTAATTATCCAAGTGATGTCTGTCTAAGGCTATGTCGTTTGTTCCGCGTTCAATATCTCTACATCTCTACATTTACGCTTCCATGAGACAATTGACATGAGCCATTACGGAATTCGCCAAGGCCTCGAGATTGTAACCCCCCTCTAAAGTGGAGACGATACGACCGTCGCAAACTTCGTCGGCAATGCTTAAAAGTTCGCTTGTTACCCAGGAATAATCCGTCTCAACCAAGTTTAATTGTGCCAAGGGGTCTGCCTGATGTGCATCGAATCCAGCAGATATAAAAATGATCTCTGGTGCAAATAGACGCAATGCGGGCATTATGCGGCCCGTCATTGCCATCCTAAATTCAGAAGAACCTGAAAACGGGGCAAGGGGTTCGTTAACAATATTTCCGTGGTCTCCTTGTTCACTTGCACTTCCCGTTCCTGGGTAAAGTGGCATTTGATGGGTCGAAGCAAAAAACAAATTTTGATCGGCCCAGAACATCGCTTGGGTGCCATTACCATGATGAACGTCGAAATCGATCACCGCAGCACGCTCTATCCCGTGTTTCTTACGAGCGTGTTCTGCGCCGGCTGCCACGCTATTAAAAAGGCAGAAGCCCATCGGAATAGTTGGTTCCGCGTGGTGGCCTGGCGGCCGCACGGCGCAAAAAGCGTTACTGGCTTCTTTGGCGACCACAGCGTCAACGGCTTCACACAAAGCGCCAACTGCCCGTCGTGCGGCTTCCCCTGACATTGGTGAGACACTCGTGTCGCCATCCAACAACGTGCGTCCTTCGACTGGGATGGCTTTAAGTATCGCCTCAACATGTTCTGCCGGATGAATAGCTGCGATCTGATCGAAGTCGGCCATCGGGGCTTCGCGTCGAACGAGCGGTGCATATTTTTCATCAGTTAAGGCCGTGTGCACAGCTTGCAGACGGGACGGTGATTCTGGGTGCGTAGGGCCTGGATCGTGTTCCGTGCAACTGTGGTGCGTCAGAAGTATGGTTGCCATTGTTTACCGAACAGAGAAAATAATTGATTTGTTAATCTTAGGGCCCAAGAGGTCCTGTGGCGAGGGTTGTCAAATTTCAATCGTCGATATGTTAGAATTCGTTTGACTTCGAGCTGTAAATCAAGACTGCATGTTTACGCTCAGTTGGTTGGAAAATGTCTATAAATATGAACTTATATCCTAATATTAACATTCGTTCGATCGGTAATTCTCTCGGGGGTTTAAAAACGGCTTTCTGCCTTGGCATTTTACTCCCTGCCATTTCGCTCGCTAGCGATACTGCGGGTGCTGAGAGGCCGCCCACAAAGGTCGTGGTGGATGTTGTTCGACAAACACCAGTATCGCAAACTTTTCCTGTTATTGGCCGATTTGTTTCACGTCAATTTGGCGTGGTTGCCTCTCTTACTAATGGTCCAGTGCAGGAGGTGTTGGTCGATGTGGGAGATCGGATTGAGAAGGGTCAGATCGTCGCGCGTCTGGTGAATGACCGGATCCGCGCAAACCGTGATCTCATGGCTGCTGAACTGCGTGAGACATCAGCGGCGCTTAAGACTGCGGAAGCGCAGTTGAAACTTACTATGGGTGAAATGACGCGTTTGAATGGTTTGCGGGAATCGGCCGCATTTTCGCAAGCGCGTTATAATGATAAGCAGAATGAAGTTGCGAAGGTCCGTAGTAAAGTTATGGAAGCGGAAAGCAGTGTTGTTCGGGCGCAGGCAAACCTTAAACTTGTGTCGATCGATCTCTATAATGCTGAAATTCGGTCACCTTACGACGCGGTTGTTGTCCGCCGGCATGCAGTGGCTGGTGCCTATTTGGCAGCAGGAAACCCCGTTGTAACACTAGTCAATGATCGGGATATGGAAATTGAGGCGGAAGTACCATCGCACCGGCTTGCCGGTGCGATGGCTGGCCGAGTAGTTGACGTTATACTCGATACGGGAAAGAAAATTTCTGCTACCTTGCGCGCCATTGTACCATCGGAGAACGAACTGACGCGGACCCGCCCTGTGCGCTTCTCCTTTGACGGAGTGTCGTCAAGGTTACTGGGTGCCATAGCCGCCAATCAAAGCGTTACAGTACAATTGCCGATAGCGCGTGCTGATCGTGTTTTGACTGTTCATAAAGACGCAGTTACAGCGAGAGGCAATGGTAAATTTGTCGTAGTCATCACTAATAATAAAGCGCAACCGACCAAGGTTTCATTGGGAGATGCGGTGGGCGATCGATTTGCGGTCGCTGCTGGCCTCAAGCAGGGGGATATCGTTGTTGTGCGCGGTAACGAAACTTTGCGTCCGGGCCAAAAGGTTGCATTTGAAAAGCCGTCTGGTTAAGAGTTTAAGGTCGGAGATATGAACCTGATCAAAATTGCTATCGACCGTCCGACGGCCGTCATAGCTGCCGTCATTATGGCAGTATTGTTCGGGTTGGTGGCCTTACAATCGATTCCCATTCAATTGGCGCCTGATGTGGCGCGTCCGGTCATCGAAGTTCGTACAACGTGGCTAGGCGCTGCACCAGCGGAGATCGAACGTGAAATCCTGAATCTACAGGAAGAACAGATGAAAGGTCTTTCCGGTCTTGAACGGATCGAAGGGCGCGCGCTGCAAAGCCAGTCGAGGTTAAAGCTAGAATTTGCAGTGGGAACGGCCATGGATAAGGCCTTGTTACTGGTTTCAAACCGACTTGACGGAGTGAGTGGTTATCCAGATGAAGCAGACGAACCGCGATTGAAAATAGCCGGTCCCGAAGATAATCGGATCGCTTGGTTTCATCTCACGCGCCAGCCCGGGAACACCACACCTATGCATCACTTTGGCGATTTTGCGATTGATGTTGTTCGCGAGCGGCTTGAGCGTGTGCCTGGTGTTGCGACCTCTGAAGTTTATGGCGGGGGTGCCAAGGAAATTAGGGTGGTGATTGATCCAAATAAGATGGCACGATACCGCCTGACAGTTCCAGAAGTTCTGGCCAGCATGAGGGCTGCAAATATAGCTATCACCGGCGGAGATGTTGACGAAGGCAAGCGCCGATATGTGGTTCGGACCGAAGCCGAATTAAACGCTGTCGAGACTATTCAACAAGTGGTGCTGCGCACCTCTCGTGAAACTATCGGTATGGGTTCGGGCGGCATCGCGCGCGTACTTGTCGGTGATATCGCAGAGGTGACTTACGGCTTTAAGAAGCCGACCGAACGGGTGCGAACTAACGGTGAGGCAGCCATTGCAATAAATGCGTCTCGCCAAGTGGGTGCCAACGTGATCGAGACAATGCGCGGTATTCGAAAGGCAGTTGAAGAGTTAAATGCTGGTCCAATTGCGCAAGAGAAACTCGTCTTCCGGCAACTTTACGATGAGACGGTCTATATCACTTCAGCAATTGATCTCGTCGTTAAAAACATTTGGTTAGGTGGCGCGATCGCCGTCTTTATCTTGATGATCTTTCTGCGCTCACCCCGAGCGACACTTGTGGTTGGGTTGGCGATACCAGTCTCTGTCGTTGCGTCGTTCGTTGCGATGGCGATGCTAGGCCGGTCTATTAATGTAGTATCGTTGGCAGGCATTGCCTTTGCGGTTGGGATGGTGGTGGACGCAGCGATCGTCGTTCTCGAGAATATTTATCGCATGCGTGAGCAGGGTAAGGAGCCGTCTGTCGCGGCGTTGATCGGCGCACAACAAGTTTGGGGTGCAATTTTCGTCTCGGCGCTAACAACGGTTATGGTATTCATTCCGCTCTTGATTATGGATCTGGAGGTCGGTCAGTTATTCCGAGATATCGCTGTAGCAATTTCGGTTGCGGTATTGTTGTCCCTCGTTGTCTCAGTAACAGTTATACCCGCACTGGCTAAGCGCCTGCTGGTCCGCAAAGTTAGCGCACCAGGGAACGGTCCAAATGTTTTCCTGTTCGATCAAATAGGTGGTGGTTTCAGGTCGGGTGTGGTCTCAATGACGCGATGGGTCGTCTCCAGCCGAACTTCAGCGATTTCCCTCGTTTGTGGACTAACCACAGGAACGGTTGTTTTGACATGGTGGCTTCTTCCGCCTCTGGAGTATTTGCCGGAAGGTAATCGCAATCTCGTAATCAGCATGATCCAGCCGCCTGCGGGATACAATTTGAAGACCATGACCGAAATGGCGAATCGTGTGGAAGACGAAGTCCTCCCACGAGTGGTCCAAGACGGAACGTCGATCGCCCCGGCGGCAGAGGATCCATATCTGAAATATTTTTTCTTTGTGGTATGGCGGCAACAAGTTTTTCTGGGCGGACGCGGGACGGATCCATCGCGGGCAAAAGACTTGATTCCGATCTTAGAAGGACCCGTTTCAAAGGAACCGAGTACCTTTGTTTATAGCTGGCAGCCGTCGATTTTTGGCCGTGGGGTCGGTGGCAGTCGTTCGGTTGACATGGATATTTCTGGCATCCATTTGGAGGATATTTTTCAGGCGGCGCAGCGTGCTGGTGCAAAAATTGGGGCGCGGCTGCCACGAAAGGAGGGTACGAGTTTTAGGCCTAGGCCCGGTCTACAACTGGGTGAACCCGAAATTCGCATTGCCCCTGATCGGGTACGTTTGGCGGATGCTGGGCTTAATGCGCGCGATCTTGCGATTACTGTCGATGCGTTCAATGACGGCGTTCGAATTGCTGAAGTTACGGAAGGTGGCGAGCAGATCGATTTAATGCTGATGGGACCGGAAGATCAAATTGATACGACGCAGGGTATCGCAAGTTTACCTGTCGTCACGCGAAACGGCACCATCTTGCCAGTATCGTCATTGGCAAATATTGAGGTTACAGCTGGGCCAACGGAAATTCGCCATGTCGATAATGCGCGGACTGTTACATTGCAAATTCGACCAGCATCACGATTAGCTTTGGGCGAGGCACTCGAGATTTTGCAAACGGATGTCATCGACAAGTTGTTAGAGGAAGGGGTGCCGGCAGGGGTCCGGATCCGTTTGTCAGGTACAGCAGACAAACTTGTCGCGACGGCGGCCGAAATGAAATGGGACCTGCTTATTGCCCTAGTAATTGTCTATCTTGTTATGGCGGTATTATTTGAAAGTTTCGTTTATCCGTTGATTATTGTTTTATCTGTACCACTGGCCACAGCTGGTGGTGTTATTGGGCTTAATATCCTAAATCTTTTTCATTTTCAGGCGCTCGATATGCTGACGTTGCTGGGCTTTGTAATATTGATTGGCATCGTGGTTAATAATGCCATTTTGCTTGTTCACCAGACATTGTATCACATTCGGACGGAAGGTTATTCCCATACTGACGCCATTGTGGAGGCGACCCGAAACCGCATTCGGCCAATCTTTATGTCGACGTTGACAAGCGTCGGAGGCATGCTGCCGCTTGTAATATTTCCGGGTGCGGGATCGGAAATTTATCGCGGTCTCGGATCCGTGGTCGTTGGTGGCCTATCCTTGTCGGCGGTGCTTACTTTGGCAATCATACCGCCTTTACTGAGCATATTTGTGGGGAAACTCGAGAAGTCTCCAACAGACCAAGGGATCAGCAAGGCAGGGGTTCCAGGATAGGAGTACTTCGGATGCAACACGACTTTATTGTCATTGGTGGAGGTATTTCCGGGGCATCGATAGCTTATCGGTTGATCGAACATGGATCTGTTTTGCTTCTTGAAATGGAACAACAGCCTGGTTATCACAGTACTGGCCGTTCGGCTGCGCAATTCACTAAACTATACGGGAATGCGGCTATTCGTGCGTTGGTGCGTTTGAGTGAGAGCTTTCTTTTGTCGCCACCGCAGGGATTCTCAGACGCCCCGATTTTGACTCCGCGAGGCGCGATGTTCGTCGGAGAAGTATCGCAAAAAGCAGCGTTGGATGAGTTAAAAAATACGGCGTCGCAAGAGAAATGCCGGGTGCGTGAGCTTAGTGTTGAAGACGCGGTAAAAATCGTTCCCGTCCTAAAACCGAAAGCATTTGATCGAGCTATACTGGAGTCCGAATCTATGGACATCGATGTACACGCGCTGCATGGCGGTTTTTTAAAGAAATTTGCTCGTCAGGGCGGTGATTTTATCTGCGATGCAGAAGTGCTAGAAATGCAGCGTGTTAACAATCTATGGCGGGTTCGAACAAAGACCTTTTCTTTTGAATCTCCAATTGTCGTAAATGCGGCTGGTGCGTGGGGGGATGTTATTGCGCACCGAGGGGGCGTTCATCAAATGGGCCTAACCCCGAAACGGCGCACGGTAATTCTTTTTGATCCCCCATCCGATGTAAATATTGACAATTGGCCCCTCGTAATTGACGCGAATGAGAATTGGTATTTTAAACCTGAGGCGGGAAAGCTCCTAGCGTCACCGGCGGATGAAACACCGGCGGAGCCCTGTGATGCTCAGGCAGAGGAATTGGACATTGCATTAATTGTCGATGCTATAGAACGAATGACGACCATGAAGGTGGGACGCATATCAAATAGCCGTGCTGGGTTGCGTACCTTCGTACCCGATAAGACGCCCGTCGTGGGCAGTGCGCCGGATGCCAAGGGATTTTTCTGGTTGGTCGGTCAGGGTGGGTATGGGATTGAGACATCACCCGCTTTGGGAGAACTTGCAAGCTCACTCATAGTCCATGGAGAAGTGCCCGCCCGATTTATAAAAGAAGGTTTCTCTATCGAGGATGTTTCCCCAGAAAGGTTTTTTAATTAGTGAAATAAATTTTAGTCAAACTAAAGTCTGATTGCGTGACTTTTGTTTTCCAGAGAATTAGCGATTCAATCGCTAGCCATGAGAGATTACGAGCTGCACAAGCGCCATATTTCCTAAGATTGTGATAAGACGTCTTTTTTGTTGAGAGACGTTGCCAACTAAGACAAGTTTTTTTAAGTATTTTGCCCAATAGGCAAATAGCTGCATCTACCTTGGCATCGGTGAACGCCACAGTTGATCTAAAGGGCTTAATTGATTAAGCGAATGTATCTAAGACGCGACCTAATTCCCGAGTTTGCCGGGATTCGACATTGGATGTGTCTTCACGCTTCTGATTGTCGTTGTTAAGTCGGGTAAAGTCGTCTGCGCCAAATCCAAATTTAGTTCTTTCAGTGTTATTTTGTTCCGCTGAATTAACGTCTTTCGGCGTGATCTGATTTTCTTGATTTTGTGTTTGTTGCGCGGCGTCGCTCAACGATACCTTAACAACCTGTTCTTCTTGCTCGATCTCTTCTTGCCTGGAGCTTTCCAATTGTGAGCCAGCAGTGGACTGAGCATTTTGGATATTGTCAGAAGCGAGATTAAGATTTTTTTCATGGGCGTCGTTTGCGCTTAATTTTGTCTGCTCTAACTGGCGGTCCGCAAAATCGAACTGCTCTATTTTAGTTTGGTTTTGCTGTTTAGTGAACTGCTGTTCTTGACTCTCAAAAGAAGCACGTTGGCCGTTATTCGCGGCCCCAATGGTTGCTATATCAGTCACCTTTCCCCGCTTTCTGCGAGAGTTAACGATCAATTTCGGGCAGGGACAGCCTAAATTGGGTTTAATTTAAGAGTCAACCACATCTGCTAATTTATCTATTGCTTGATTGCAAATCATGAAATGTTGAAATTCCGGGTAATAAGCTAGCAATTATTTCTATTCAGTTGCGCGTGGGTCGAGAGCATCTTGCAGGCCATCGCCTAAAAAATTGAAGGCGATCACAGTGACAAAGATAAACAGGCCAGGCCAAGTAGCCAGTTCTGGGTAAGACCAGACGAGGTCTTGCGCGTTGCTTAACATGTTGCCCCAGCTTGCGATAGGGGGTTGAATTCCAAGTCCGAGAAAACTTAGTGCAGACTCGAACAGGATAATGTTGCCGACGGAAAGCGTAGTTGCCACAATGATGGGTGAGACGACATTCGGCAGTATGTGTGTTAATAAGATTTGATTTGTATTGGCGCCGAGAGCGACTGCGGCTCGGACAAATTCGCGTTCGCGAATAGACAGTGTTTCGGCTCGAACTAAACGGGCAACCGTGGTCCAGCCGACAAGAGACACGATCACGATGATACGATACAGGCTCATGTCTTCGGAATTCGCGTGGATTTCTTGAAAACCGAGCTTTGTGAGATCTACGGCTGCTAGAATGATAAGGAGCGGTAAAATAGGCAGGGCGATCACACTGTCAGTAATACGCATCAATAAACTGTCTAAACGCCCCCCGAAATAACCTGCGCAAATACCAATCAATGTGCCAATAACAGCTGAGAAAAACGCCGCCACAAGTCCGACTGTGAGTGAAATTCGCCCTCCATAAAGCAGTCGAGCAAGATGGTCGCGTCCGATTTCATCGGTGCCGAGTGGATGGCTTAATGATGGAGTTAGAAGTCTTTGGTGAAGGTCGGCCGTAAACGCGTCAACACAAAGCCAAGCTTCAATCAATGGGGCTGCTGCAGCTGCTAAGACCAAAATGAGTAATGTAATTAGGCTTGTCATTGCAAGTTTATGCCTTCGAAACCGACGCCAAGTTCTTGCATGCACGCTTTGAATTATAACGGATTTTGCGCTCATTCTGCATGTCTCTCCGTAAGATTAATGCGGGGGTCGAGCCACGCGCAGCAGATATCAGCAAGAAAATTTCCAAGGAGTGTAAAGGCCGTCGCCAACAGCAATCCGATCAGCGCAAGATTAAAATCATTACCCATGATCGCATCGAAAATGGTTTTTCCCATTCCTCGCCAACCAAACATCGTTTCTGTTATCAATGCACCGGAAAACATGCTGCCAAAACTCAGAGCAACAACTGTTACGAGTGGCGTTAAAGCATTACGAAGCGCATGGCCTAATACCACATGGGTCTCGCTCAACCCTTTGGCTCTAGCGGTTCTGATGTAGTCCTGCCGAAGCGTCAAAAGCATACTGGCACGCATAAATCTGGTGAAGCCTCCAACGGAATGAATTGTAAGTGTGACAACCGGCAAAATGAGATACTGCGTGCGGTCGAGGAGGCTATACTTCCCCACTGTCTCCATCCCACCCGCAGGAAGCCACCCGAAAGTTACCGAAAAAACCAAGATTAATAGCAATGCGAGCCAGAAAGGGGGGACAGAGATGCCGGCAAAGCAAAATAGATTTACGGCATAGTCACATCGGGAATAAGGATTGAGTGCTGCGTAAATGCCCAGTGGGATAGCAATGAATAAAGAAATTATTAAACTGATACCGAGCAACAAAACCGTGTTTCCGAGATGAGGAATCAAAATTTCGAGAACTGGTTTGGAGTGTACTCGGCTGTAGCCGAGGTCACCCTCTAGTGCGGCTGTTAGCCAACTGAAATATCGTTCGAGAATTGGTTGATCGAGACCGTATAGTGCCTTCAGGCGTGCAGCGTCCGCTGGAGTTAATTTGGGGTCTGAGTTGATCATTAGATCAATAGGATCTCCTGGCATCAAACCAATCAGTCCATAGATCACGAATGACATAACGAAGAGTATCAATAACGCCTCAGATGCCCTGAAAATAAGAAACCGCATCATTGGCTATTTCGTCCTTTGGCGAACCACTCCTCGATCCAAAGGGTTGTCGGATATTGATGTCCGGTTGGACGAATACCCTTTAACCATTTAGGCAGAACGAACGGCGTGGCTCGGAAATAGAGGGGAAGGACTGGCAACTCACTGGAGTATATCGTCTGCAATTCATTCCAAAGCGCTGTGTTCGCTTTTGGTTCGCAGACGACTTCGACAGCATCAAGCACTTTGTCGAGACGAGGGTTGCTATAACCCGGATAGTTTTGGCCCGACCATCCGTTTCCCTCGCTTGGTATCATTTCAGAATGTAAGGTTGAGCGAGGGATATTGCGGGGTGCGGAAAGCCATGCGTACATGGCCAGGCCACGAAACTTACGTTTCGTAACTGTCTCACCGAAATAAACTCGTGGCGGCTCGTTTCTGATGCGAACATCAATACCAATTTTTCGCCATTGGCTTTGCAAAACTTGTTGTATGAGCTCGCGAGGTTTATTGCCTGCTGTTGTCATAAAAACAAAGCTGAGCGGGACGCCTTTTGCATTTTGTCGAATGTCTCGTGGGCTATTTTGGCGCCAACCTGCATCTTGCAATAACGCTTTTGCCTCATTCGGATTATAATCAAATTTTGGAATTTTTGGGTAATAAACGCTATCGAGTGGATTGGTTTGGCCATGAGCCACCGGCTGATGGCCACCAAACAAGATTTTACTGATAGCTTCTCGGTCAATTGCATGAATCAGAGCGCGTCGTACTCGAAGATCCTTTAACGCAGGTAAATCCAAATTGATGTCGATGTGTTCATAGATAAGGCCCGGCTTGTATTTGAAATTAAATTGGTCGGCCGCCCGTTCTTCGAAAGCCATTGCTTGATCGATAGAGAGGCCGAGCTCGCCCGCTATGTAATCGATCTCGCCTGATAAAAGATTAGAGATCATGGCCGCTGTGTTGCTTATAGTCTTAACAACTATCCTGCTAAATTGTGGTTGCTTACCCCACCAATATGGATTGCGCTCAAAAACAACATGCGCACCTGAGACCACTTCGGCTATCCGATATGGTCCGAACCAAAGCCCTGGATTAGTCGTGTCGCGCTCATAAGCGCTTCGATTACGGTATTGCCTGGGTTTTTTGAAATTCGCACGGTCTATATGAGCAGGTAGCAGTTCAAAGCTGTTGATGCTGGCAAAGTCGCAGGTTCGCTTATTTAAATGTAACGTGAACTTTTTGTCGTTATGTACATCAATTTTCGTAATCCGACGGAATGTCTCTGTGTCACCTACGCCGGACAATTTATGGCGGCCAACCTCCCAGGTGAAGAGGACGTCCTTGGTTGTGATAGGCATGCCATCGCCCCATTTCGCCTCTTCGAGAAGTTCGTAGGTGATTGCGATACCTGGTTTACCGTTGGCCGTCGTCTCAAAAACTGCAGTTCCGTTAGCTAAATCTGGAAGGGATTTGCACAATAGGCAAATAAGGTTCCAGTCCTGATCGAAGACGGTGATCGGTCGGCGTGCAATGCCCAGCAAATATGACTTGGCTAACATGCTGTTTATTAGTGGATTGAAATTTGACGGAAATTGACTGATCCCGATGACGAGCTCATTCGGCATCGCCCTTGCTGTGATTGGCAGCACGAGAAAAATAGCTGCAAGAAGGATTGGCAGAAGGCGCATATCAATCAATTAGCATTATAAGCAGGTCTGTCGCGAAATAGTTATTACAACTATTATTATGCTTTAAAGTTTCGACGGAGCTATAATCAAATGATCAGACGTGTTTCAATTTTGACTCGCAAGCCAGAGCTCACGCATGAGGAGTTTGTTGAGCATTGGGAAAATGTCCATGGACCGCTCGCTAGAGCGGTTCCAGGTATTCGTCGTTACGTTCAAAGTCATATAACCGATCAACATTTCCGGGAGGATATTCCTGCACAAACAGACGATGTCGATGGGATCGCCGAACTTTGGTATGACAGTCTCGAAGACCTTGAGCGTTCAAGTCAAACGCCGGAAGCAAAAGCACTTTATGCAGATGGCGCTCTAATTATTGGGAAAATACGAACTTTTATTATAAAAGAAAAAGAAATAATCGGTAAATAAATTCGCAATAAATGGAAAATTATAATGCCAAAACACAAAGAAGTAATTGTATTAGGTGCAGGAATAGTTGGAATTTGTTCGGCTCTTTCTTTGACTGAACGTGGATTTAAGGTGACGCTTCTTGACCGAAATCCGCCAGCGGAGGGTGCAAGTTATGGAAATGCAGGGTCGTTATCGCCCTGGTCCTGTGTTCCCCAATCAATGCCGGGCCTTTGGAAAAATATTCCACAATGGTTACTTGATCGAGAAGGTCCGATTGCTGTGCGACTAGGCTATGCAGCTACTTTTTTGCCTTGGGCGGTTAAATTTCTCCAATCTGGAAAAACTGACGGATTGGATGCGATCGCGGATGCGATGATGGCTCTGACGCGGCCAACCGTCGATATCTATCGCCATCATTTATCTGGAACCGGCAATGAGGAACTCGTGCGGGATTCGGTTTATGTGCATGTGTATAGAAAAGCAGAAGATGCGGATTTGTCGCAACTTGGTTGGCGTCTTCGCCGTGAGCGGCAGGTTCCGGTCGAACTTGTCAAAGGTGGAGCGCTTAGGGAGATCGAGCCTGCTTTATCACAAGAGTTCGAGGCGGCTGTTCTTATTAAGCAACAAGGTCGAGCCATGGATCCTGGGAAAATTGGTAAAGTGCTTGCGGAGAAAGCTCAATCGATGGGCGTTAAATTTCGCCGCTGTAGTGTAGAAAGATTGGTACCAAAAACGTTGGGCTCATGGGATATTCAAACGGATGACGGCGTTATCGCCGCTGACAAAGTTGTACTAGCGATGGGAGCCTGGTCTGGTAAATTGATGAGCGACTTGGGTGTGAAGGTAGCGCTTGAGGCAGAGCGGGGGTACCATTTGGTTTTTAAAAACCCAGGTGTCACGCTGAATAATGCCATTATGAATGTTGAGTCTAAATTTGTTGTGAGCTCAATGAATGCGGGTGTTCGATGCGCTGGAACTGCCGAGTTTGCTGGGGTCGATGCCACGCCTGATTATCGACGTGCCCAAGTCTTTGCAAAACTCACAAAGGAAATGTTTCCGGACTTGAACGTCGATGACACTGAAGAGTGGATGGGGCCACGGCCATCTTCGCCGGATTCTGTGCCGTTCCTCGGAGAGATTCCGGGATGCCCGAATCTAATTGCCGCATTCGGCCATGGTCATACTGGTATGACAATGGCCCCTAAGACAGGGGAAGTTATTGCCTCGCTAATTGCCGGTGAGAATACTGGCGTCGATATGAAGGCTTATCGGATTGACCGGTTCTAATTCATGATCGAAGGGATTAGTGCAGTCACATTGGCCACCCACGATATGGCGCGTTCCATCGAATTTTATACCAGTCTTGGATTCAGGCTCAAATTTGGTGGCGCAGATGCGTTATTCAGTAGTCTTTTCGCCGGTAGTGGTTTTGTAAATCTTACATTCCAATCGGAAGAGCGAGAGTGGCAGTGGTGGGGGCGGATAATTTTTCATGTCGAGGAAGTTGATAAAATTTATAATTTGGCTTTGGCAGCTGGTTACGCGACAGACGGGAAGCCCGAGAATGCATCTTGGGGCGAGCGTTATTTCCATATAACTGATCCAGACGGTCATGAATTGAGTTTTGCGCGGATACTAGACCGGTAGGCTATAATCTTGCTTTCCCTATTGGACTATCTCAGCTAACTCAATATTCTCAATTTCGGAGCAAAATTCGAAATGTCTGAAACGCCACAAATGAGCCTAATTTTTGAAGGTTGGCGGTTTATACCTCACTCGAGTGCGCTTGTTCTGCAATCATACTGTTTGGCAGCCGCAAAATGCCCTAGTCTAAAGATTAAGGTGCGTGAACTGCCGTTTAATGGACCATGGTCAAGAATTGGTGGGATGTTTCCGGACGCGATTGATCGTGTTCTTCAGGGTCTGCCGACGGCGGGCGAGGGTGAGCCGGCGGATGTTGTCGTTCGGATTAGCTCTCCGGTAGATCTCACGCCAGCAACCGGCGCCACAAAAACGTTTGTTATGGCAGCGCACGGGGCGGGCTCAACTGTAAATCTTCCAATCGCCGGTGGCGTTTCGTTGGCGGATGCGCTTGCGAATAACCCTTCCACAAGTCTTTTGACGCCATCCGCTTTTGGACGCCTTGGATTGATCGCTCAAGGCGTTCCTGAAGGGCGAATTCATGTTGTGCCACGTGGCGTAGATCCAGGTTTTTTTCGCCCGCCTTCGGACTCCGAACGGCAAAATCTGCGCGAGCGCTTCGGTTGGACCGGAGACTTTGTATTTTTGAATGTAGGCGCAATGACCGACAATAAGGGAATTGACCGGTTATTGCAGGCGTTCGCGTTGGTCGTCTCGCAATACCCAAATGCCCGTCTTGTTTTAAAGGGCGTTGATTCGATTTTTCGCTCTAAAGACCGATTAACAGGCATAATGCGGAGTTTGACGCCAGAGGCTGCGGCTTTAGTCAAGCCGCGCATGACCTATATCGGCGGTAACTATAAACTCATTGATATGACGAGGCTTTATCAGTGCGCCGACACACTTGTAGCACCCTACGTATCGGAAGCGTTTTGTTCGCCTGTATTAGAAGCCGCCGCATGCGGCTTGCCATCAATCTGCACACAGGGTGGCCCTACGGAAGAATTTACTACAAATGAGTTTTCATTGCGGATTGGAGCTACCTGGGATCCGGAGGCGCGGACCTTGGCACCCGATGTAAACCATCTCGCCCAAAATATGGTGTTTATTATGAACAACACTGCGTGGCAGGAGCGCGCAAAGATAGTGGCGGTTGATTTTACGTCCCGGCGTTTCACTTGGGGTCAGGCAATGGATAATCTTTTACGGTCAATCGGTTTCTAGAGCGTGATTTGGGTTTAGGCTGACGGCCAAAAGATCCTAGCGCTTTCAGCGTCTGTAATTTCCGCCGAATGAACGCTTTTATTGCTCCGTTCAGTATTGGGATTATGAAATCTTCTGCAGATGTTGGTTTGTAATAAATTTGAGCCGCCTTTAATACTACCTGAATGTGTCGCCTATTTAGAGCCTCAAGGCGGTGAGGGTTTGGGATTATTTAACCGAGATCGGAGTTAGATATACTACTGATAAGTTAAGTTTTTTGAACTGAGCCTATAGTTATTCAGCCGGATCAATAGTTTTATTAAGGACTAAGCTTCATGGTACGATATGGGAAATGGCTTCTGGACTGGCTGGAATTTCGCGGCGCTCAACTTTTTTGACGACTTCCAGAATGCCTGCATTGCATGGTACGTCAAGCGAGAGCTCTTGTGCCTTATTTACAACGAGACCACTGATGAAGTCGATCTCTGTTCGTCGACCCTTAAGCATGTCTTGCCCCATTGATGGGCGCTGGTCGTCATTTCGGAAATTGGCATTTTCTAAGATTACGTCGCAGCAGGCCTGCATCGCCTTTTCGTCGCCTTCGCGCGCTGCAATTAATTGTTGGGGCGGCATTTTGTAAATGTTCTCGAGATCGTAGCCATGGGCGATCCCAATTTTGCAGGCTTCCCCCGCCAAGTTGACGGAAAGCCGTCTTGTTATTGGATCCCGGTCGTTTGTATTGCCCGATTGTCCGGTGGCAGCAGCAACAGGGTTACGCATAGCATTTACACAGAGTTTCGACCAACGCTCACCCCAGAGGTTTGTAGTAGTTTTTGAGCTGTCAATTGTGCGTAATATATCTGCGACCTCTTCGATGCGTGAAGTGACACGTCCATGAGGCTCACCAACTCGAAAAATCGTGTGTCGTTCGCCACCGAGTGCCACATTGCGGTTGACGTGACCCGGCCTGTCGAGATCAACCGCAATTGTGCTGGCGATACAGCCGATTACTTTATCCCAGCCGACGATGGAGGCGATCCGTTCTTCATTGATTGAATTTTGTAGTGAGACGCAAAACCCGTCTGTTGCCAAGTACTGAGCGATCATCTGAGTGTGCCAAACAGTATCATAGGATTTCGGGCAGATGAAGGCGATGTCGAACGGATTTGATTTTGCGATCTGTTGCAGCTCAGTTACGTGAATCGCATTGATCTTTATTGTGAAGCATTCGGGCTCAGTCATACCCTCAAGCGTAAGTCCCGTTTTCCGCATGACTTCTACGTGTTCTGGCCATATGTCGATGACAGTAAGGTCGTGGCCTTCGCGCGTAAGGTATCCCGCAACATGCGCGCCGACGGCGCCAGCGCCGACAATGGCGATTTTCTTACCCATATTGGTGGGAACTCCATTATTTTTTCGCCCTATCTCCTACCCCGTGAACCAGCGCAAGGGCGCAGACGCCTCGGAGTTTTCACTTGCGAGATGGGTTGGCGTCAGAGCCTCTATTCTAAAATGGTGTGTCGCCGCAGATAGTGATGCGGTGCATTCGGCGTCTTTCGTTATAATCCGGGATCGCGTAGTGCTGAACTGAGCGATTATCCCAAATCGTTATCGTTCCGGGCTTCCAGTTTACCCGGCAGGTGAACTCTGGACGTATCGAATGTTCGCGCAAGTAGTCCAAAATTGGCTCGGCCTCTGCCTCCTCGAAGCCATGAAGTGTGTCTACATGGCTGCCCATGTATAGTGCTTTGCGACCTGTCTCTGGATGCGTGCGGAAGAGTGGGTGCGCTGATTCCGTTTGTAGGTTGCCGGGATTGCGAACCTTATCTGCCATTTTGGCGTTCCCTTGATAGCGGTCTGCACGCTTGGAGCGCCCGTCCATCTTAAAGCGATCGCCGACACACCACGTTTTGACGCCACTAAGCATGTCTTTCATCCCGTCAGAAAGGGCGTCATACGCCAAGTGCATGTTAGCAAATAACGTGTCGCCGCCGGCTGTTGGTGTCTCATGCGCATAGAGCATAGTGGCTTTTGCCGGCTCCGGATTAAACATCTGGTCGGTGTGCCAAGCAGCTCCGAACGTATAGCTGGATCCTGGCTCTTTCACGATTTCCAAAATGTCTGGATATTCGTCCATGCCTCTCATAAACGGGTGATGATGGATGTCGCCAAAACGGTGCGCGAATTCAATCTGTTGCTCAGGTGTGATATTTTGGTTTCGCAAAACGATCACATGATGGCGTAGCCAGGCGGCGTAAAGATCGTCAAATGTTTTATCGTCTAGATTTCCTAGGTCTACTCCATCTATCTCCGCACCCATCGCGCCTGCGAATGGAATCAACGTCAAATTCTCGTATTTTCCCGTTTCATTTAAGAGTGTATTCGCTCCATCCATTCTCAAAATTCCTTCTGCGAGGCAGCTTGCTTAAAGGCCAGATTATTTGTCCGGACAAATTTACAGGAAAGGATAGGTATGGTGCAAGAGGCTAAACGTCAAAGTTTCCTCCTCTTCCGATGCCTCTTTTAAATCGTGCGGCGCCTTCCGCTGCCTCCAACTTTTTAGCCAGCGACGCGCCTTCGCTTTCATCGATTAGCCTAGTGGCTTCATTTCCATCGAATGCAGACCAAGCGGCAGCGCGATCAGCACGTAAGGCCAGTGGTGGGAAAGTGGAAATTTCTTTAGCAAGATTGGTTGCCATTTCCAATGCCTGGCCTTCTGGGGCAAGACGGTCTGCGAGGCCGATGTGGAGTGCTTCTTCAGCCCGAACAGGACGGCCGGTTAGTAGCATGTCGAGGGCCCGCGATTGACCAATTACTCTTGGGAGTCGCGTCGGTGTGCCATCACTCATCGGAATGCCAAAGCGGCGGCAGAAGACGCCGAAAATAGCGGTCTCGCTCGCTACCCTCATATCGGCCCAAAGGGCGACGCCTAGTCCGCCTGCTACAGCATGACCTTCGATCGCTGCGATCACCGGTTTAGCGCATGGCTTTGCTAGTGGGCCGTCAGCACCAGCCCAAGGTCGGTATATGGCGCCTTTTTTTGCCATTTCGTTGAGATCTGCGCCTGCACAGAAGACGCCTCCCGTTCCGGTGAGAACGACGACATCTACTTTGTCATTGAAGTCAATAGTGTGGATAGCCTCAAGGAAATCACTTGCGGATTTTAGATCGAGCGCGTTCCGTTGATTTGGTCGATTGATTGTTAGGTATGCAATATTATTTTTTATTTTAAGATTGATGCCGGTTTTCATGTGTGCTTCCAAATATTTTTACGGGTTTCATATTTCGAAAAACTCATCATTTGATTGTCGCTTTCGCTATGCGTTAACTTTTTTCGATTGAGGCAATCGCTTTTATATAATTCGGTTTCCTCTAAGGAACTTAACCATGTGTCATGGTCGTAGCTTTTGTAGCATCAGTATGGTGGCGGGGATAAGCGATATAACTGCAGCGATCGCGACCCAAATAAAGCCGTCTTGAAAGCTTAGTGTGTTAGCCTGCGCCTCGACCACGTCGCCAAGATACTTATAAGCGAGGCTATTGTGCGCAGCGTCCGGTATACCCTCGGTGCCTAAAACGCGGTGGACTTCGCCGATTAGGGCTCGAGTCGCTTCGTTGGCGGCATTTTGAGTGGCGGTTAAAGCCTCACCATGAAGCTGGACACGGCGCTCTAGAACAACGACTAGAGCGCTAATCCCAAAGGAGCCGCCAAGCATTAAGAAGAGATTCACGATACCGGCACCAGTGCTCACTTTGTCCGGGGGAAGAGCAGCGAGGGCGGCGCTATTCACGCAAGGCGAAGTTAGAGCAATTCCGAGACGCCCAACCAGCAAATAAAAGGCGATTACCCAGAATACAGTGTTTACATCCGCGTCTGCTAAGGCGAAGGCGCTAACAATAAAGATAAATTGGCCAACGAATATGATGTTGTGCGTTGGGAAACGGTCGGCGAGGCGGCCTGTGAGTGGCAGTATTAAGGCTGCGACGATGGCACCCGGCAGAAGAAGGCTTCCCGCAAGAGTTGGGGTATAGCCTTGCACAATTTGACTGAAAATAGGGAAAGCATAGTTTTGCGCAAAACTGCCCATTCCATAAAAGAATGAAATGCAGATTACCGTACAAAATCGAAAATTTCGAAAGACACTGAGGTCAATTAGATTTCCTCCTGGCCGGAGCTGAGAATAGATAAACCCGGCGAAGGAAAGAATCATGACGAGCGTAATAAATACAATGTCGTCTGAAACCCATCCCCATCGCTGACCATTGCCCAGAATCGTCATTAGGCAAAAGACGAAACTGCATATTAGCCCATAGCCGATAAAATCAAACCTACCGGCGGGTCTCTGGTCTTTTCGTTCCGGTATGAAAAATACACCCAAGGCGAGCGAAAGTAGGGCAACGGGAACAGGGATCAGGAAGACATAGCGCCAGCCAAGGGTGTCAACAACTATACCGCCGAGCGCCGGTGCCAATCCGAGCGCGAAGCCGACACCCATGCTGAAGAAACCCATTGCGATGCCCCGTTTCTCGCGCGGGAATATATCGAATAATAATACCATTATGAGTGGCTGAATGACGCCAGCACCAAAACCCTGGATGACGCGACCGAAAATAATCATATCAAGAGTTGGCGCGAAACTGCTCACGAAACTGCCAATGATGAAAACGATTAAGCACATCGAAAATATCGCTGGCTGACCGAACCGAGCGATGAGCCAGGTATTCGCGAGGAGACTGGCTACAGTGGTTGCAAGAAAGGCGCTGGAGAGAAATTGTGCCTTATCTTGTCCTACGCCAAAGGTGCCCATCACATTTGGAATAGCCACATTTACCATGGTGCTGGCAAAGACCATACAGAAGAATGCCATTAGCACGACGGAGATTAGCAGGCCGCGGTAAGTAGAATGTCCCAGACGATCAGAGAGGACCTTGCTGCTAATCATTCAGTTTGGCCTTTCCCATGCCCGTTGCGCAAATTTGGCTGTCTTTTTGGCCGGCAACTGCCATATGCAATCGCGCGAAAGACTAATACCTATTACAATCAACCTCTTGGTGATAGAAGGAAAGACATTATCGATGGTGAGTAAAGCTCCGTTCGAATTAGACGAGGCTCGGGCTGTCAAGCCGACGCTTGGACTTGTGGTGCTACAAGCAGAAGAGACCATCGAGGATGAATTTCGTACGTATCTGCAGGGCTGTGATGTCGTGCTGCACCATACTCGCGTTCCAAGTGGCGAAGAGGTAACGCATGAGAGCTTATCTGCGATGGAAAACCAGTTGGAGGCGGCGATTAGATTGTTTCCAACGACAAGCTTGTTCGATGTAATTGGGTATGCATGCACATCCGCATCGACGGTGATTGGCGAAGCCACAGTTGCGTCTCTGATAGAGCAAGTTTACCCGGGGGCTGCCGTTACCAACCCTGCCACAGCAGTAAAAGCGGCTATGGCGTCGCTCGGTGTCACCCGCCCAGCATTGCTGGCGCCCTATACAACTGAATTGACAAGTGACATAGCGACCATGCTGGAAGCAGGCGGTTTTCGTGTTTCGGATTTATTGACTTTCAATGAAGAGGTTGAAGAGACGGTCGCGCGAATTTCACCGCGTTCAATTTTGGATGCTGTTATCTCGGTCGGTCGTGACCAAGGTTGCGATGGTGTTTTTGTTTCCTGCACGAATTTGCGATGTGCTGGCATCATATCGGAAGCGGAAGCCACACTGGGAAAACCTGTCTTTTCAAGCAATCAAACCTTGCTTTGGCACATGTTAGAGTTGGCGGGGGTCGCGTCGGACGGTATTGCTAGCGACCGTCTGTTTTGTAAATCAGTAGGTTAATTATGATGCTGATTGATCTAGCTTTAGATTTTGCGAGAAATCTGTTAGAGGGCGATAAAATATAAAAAATGGCGAAACTAAGGTTGTAATCCGGGTGCATAGTGCCAAGGTAACTTATTGTATTTATTAATTTATATTTTTTTTCAAAGAAACTGTTTTTCGATTCGGACTGGGCTTGCTATTTAATCCGGTCCTCCGCGGAGCAAATTGGGAGTTAACTTATGAGCCACGAGGTTCGGCGCAGCAATATTGGTTTGCCTTTTGAGCAGGGTTTGTATGATCCTGCCAATGAGCATGATGCGTGCGGATTCGGGTTCATTGCTAACATTCATAACAAACCAAAGCATGAAATTGTGCACCAGGCGCTTGAAATTGTGCATAACCTTGATCACCGGGGAGCAATTGGTGCCGACCCGCTGGCTGGCGACGGTGCCGGTATCCTGATCCAGATACCCGATGAGTTTATGCGTAAGGCCTTTTCTGAACGCGGGATCACCCTGCCGGCCATTGGCGATTATGCAGTCGGAATGGTCTTTTTGCCGCGCGATCCAACAAAATGCGACTTAGCAGCCGCAGCGGTGGAGAAGGCGATCGATCAAGAAGGTCAGATCTTAATTGGTTGGCGGGATGTACCAGTTGACAATACTGTTCTTGGCGAAAGCGTTAAAGAGAATGAACCTATAATCCGGCAGGTTCTGATCCAGCGTGGCCCAGAAACGCCAGATTCCAACGCCTTCCAGCGAAAACTTTATGTTATCCGGAAGCAGGCGCATCACGCGCTTTGGGACAAGCACGCAACGGCGTGGCAGGATTTTTACATCGTCTCAATGTCGGCACGAACCATGGTCTACAAGGGCATGGTCTTGGCACCGAACCTCTCAAAATTCTATCTAGATTTTCAAGATCCGAACTTCAAGACAGCCATTGCCCTGTTCCACCAGCGGTTTTCGACCAATACATTCCCGTCCTGGCGCTTAGCGCAGCCATTCCGCTTCCTATGCCACAACGGCGAGATCAATACAGTTCGCGGCAACATAAATTGGATGAATGCGCGCCGCCACAATATGAATTCCAAGGTATTAGGTGAAGATCTTGAGAAGCTATGGCCAGTAATTGGTGACAGTCCGTCAGATTCGTCCACTTTTGATAATGCCCTCGAGTTATTGGTAATGGGGGGATATTCGCTCCCTCATGCGATGATGCTTATGATCCCGGAAGCTTGGAACGGCAACGAGTTGATGGATCCAAAACGCCGCGCTTTTTATGAATATTACTCGGCTCTTATGGAACCATGGGATGGCCCGGCGGCCATGGCGTTTACGGATGGACGTCAGATTGCAGCGACGCTCGATCGGAATGGTTTACGGCCCGCCCGTTATATTGTGACAGACGACGGTTTGGTGATCATGGCATCCGAAGTTGGCGTGCTACCAGATATTCCCGAAAGCAAAATCATCAATAAATGGCGCCTACAACCAGGCAAAATGCTGCTCGTGGATTTGGAAGAGCACCGTATTATCTCAGATGAAGAGCTGAAATCTGGATTGGCGAATGCCTATCCGTATCAGGATTGGCTCGACCAGACCCAAATTCATATCAAGAGCCTGCCGCACGAGATCGGTCCAATGCCGCCGGATGTCGATACTTTGCTGGATATGCAACAGTCGTTTGGTTACACGCGCGAAGATTTAAAATTCTTCCTTGATCCGATGGCTGAAAAAGGTGAAGACCCAATTGGATCTATGGGAAGAGATATTCCGCTGGCATCGCTCTCCGACAAGCCGCGAATGCTATATGATTATTTCTTCCAGAATTTCGCGCAGGTAACTAACCCTCCTATCGATCCAATCCGGGAAGAATTGGTGATGTCGTTGGTTAGCTTCATCGGCCCGCGACCTGACTTGCTCGATCTCGGCTCAGGTGGAGAGCATAAACGACTTGAAGTGGATCAACCGATCCTTACGAACACCGATCTTGAACGTGTTAGACAGATCGAAAATCATGTCGATGGCTCATTCAAGACTTTTACGCTCGACATAATTTATAGGATCGATGGGGATGATGCGGAGACCATGGAAGCCGCTGTTCAGCGGATCTGTTCGGATGCACAAAAAGTCGTCGAAAACCACGGCTATAATATTATTATTTTGTCGGATCGGGGTGTTGATGCGGAACATGTAGCGATGCCAGCATTATTAGCGACTGGCGCAGTGCATCATCATCTGATCCGAGAAGGATTGCGGACGGAAGTCGGTTTGGTCGTCGAGACTGGGGAAGCACGCCGCGTGCATGATTTTTGCCTCTTGGCGGGATACGGTGCTGAGGCAATGAACCCGTATTTGGCGTTCGATACTTTGTCGAACTTAGTGCATGAACGTGCAAACGGCCTCGACGAGGAAACGGCGCACAAGCACTATATCAAGGCAGTCGGCAAGGGGATGATGAAAGTGATGTCGAAAATGGGCATCTCCACTTATCAATCCTATTGTGGAGCTCAGATATTCGATGCGGTGGGTCTCTCGAGTAACTTTATTGAATCATATTTCACGGGAACTGCGACCAAAGTGGAAGGGGCTGGGCTTAGTGAAATATCCGAAGAAACTGAACGGCGCCATAAGCTCGCGTACGGCGATGCGCCAATCTATCGGGGTGACCTTGATGTCGGGGGAGATCTTGCGTATCGCCTGCGGGGAGAGGAGCATGTTTGGACGCCGGAGACGATTGGGACCTTGCAGCATGCGGTTCGGAGCGCGAACTACAAGCTTTTCAAGACTTATACATCTAAGGTCAATGATCAGACAAAGAAGCTGAAAAACCTTCGTGGATTGTTTGATATTTCGTCGGATCGAGAAGCGGTTCCTCTCCATGAAGTCGAACCCATCTCAAAAATAGTGAAACGCTTTGCGACGGGGGCGATGTCCTTTGGTTCGATCTCTTGGGAAGCCCACACAACTCTGGCAATAGCGATGAACCGCATTGGCGGTCGCTCCAATACTGGCGAAGGGGGGGAAGAAGCCGTTCGTTTCGGCAAAATGGATAATGGCGATTCCATGCGTTCGCGCATCAAGCAAGTGGCATCTGGGCGTTTCGGTGTTACCACTGAGTATCTCGTAAATTCTGACGATATCCAGATTAAGATGGCTCAGGGCGCCAAGCCTGGTGAGGGTGGCCAACTACCGGGCGATAAGGTGGACGACTGGATCGCTCGTGTCCGGCATTCGACGCCGGGCGTGGGCTTGATATCGCCGCCACCGCACCACGACATTTACTCCATCGAAGATTTGGCACAACTCATTCACGATCTCAAGAACGTCAATCCGCAGGCGCGCATTTCCGTTAAATTGGTCTCGGAAGTGGGAGTAGGGACGGTTGCGGCTGGCGTCAGTAAGGCCTATTCCGACCATGTTACAATTTCAGGACATGATGGAGGAACGGGCGCTAGTCCTCTGACATCATTACTAAATGCCGGTGGTCCTTGGGAGCTTGGACTGGCTGAGACACACCAAACATTGGTTATGAACGGATTACGCGGTCGTATTGCTGTCCAAGTCGATGGTGGGCTGAGGACGGGCCGTGACGTGATCGTTGGCGCGCTTTTAGGCTCCGACGAATTCGGCTTTGCCACTGCAGCACTCATCTCCGAAGGATGTATTATGATGCGAAAGTGTCATCTAAATACATGTCCAGTCGGTGTGGCGACGCAGGACCCGGAATTACGGAGTCGCTTTACGGGCGAGCCAGAGCATGTAGTGAATTTCTTCACCTATATCGCGATGGAAGTCCGCGAAATTATGGCTGAACTTGGTTTTCGTTCCATTAATGAGATGATCGGACGTCGGGACATTCTCGATATGCGTGGGGCAGTTGACCACTGGAAAGCGCAAAACATTGATCTCTCCCGCCTTTTGTCGCCAATTCAGGCAGCCGATGGTGTCGCACTTTATAATTGTGAGGAACAAGATCATCGCCTGGATCGTGCACTTGACAACAAGCTGATTACAAAAGCGAAAGAGGCCATCGAGAATAAAACACCGGTAAGTTTCGAAAGCTCAATCCGCAACATCAACAGGACAGTTGGTGCCATGATGTCTGGTGAAATCGCCAAGCGTTATGGGCATGCGGGTTTGCCAGAAGACACGATTCACATAAAATTTAACGGTAATGCTGGGCAAAGCTTTGGTGCGTGGTTGGCCCACGGTGTTTCGTTTGAGTTGACAGGCGACGCCAACGATTATGTCGGTAAAGGGCTATCTGGCGGACGTATCAGCATTTATCCTTCACCGGAAAGTCCGCTTAATCCGGAGGAGAACATCGTCATTGGTAATACGGTTCTATATGGCGCTATTTCCGGCGAATGCTATTTTCGGGGTGTCGCTGGCGAGCGCTTTGCGGTGCGAAATTCTGGTGCCAACGCTGTTATCGAAGGATGTGGGGATCATGGCTGCGAGTATATGACGGGTGGCGTCGTCGTCGTTCTTGGTGGAACTGGACGTAACTTCGCGGCGGGGATGTCTGGCGGTATTGCTTATGTGCTTGACGAAGAGAATACCTTCAACGATCTCTGTAACAAGAGTATGGTCGAGTTGGAAACGGTGCCAAAAGAAGTCAGAGCAGCTAATGATGATGGTATCGATCCGTTTTCAGATATGACACGCTACGATGAACGCCGTTTGCGTAGCTTGATCGAAAACCACTTGCGCTATACGGCCAGTTATCGGGCACAATCCATTCTCGAAGATTGGGATAATTATCTTCCAAAATTTGTAAAAGTCATGCCAGTTGAATACCGCCGGGCACTGCGTGAAATGCAAGAAAAAGCGGAGTTGGAAGAACGAACTGCCGCAACTGCCGCCGGAGCATAGATATGGGTAACCCAACTGGATTTTTAGAGATTGATCGAGACGACCGCGGCTATGCGCCTGTTGAAGAGCGAGTAAAGCATTACCAAGAATTCGTCATTCCGATGCCCTCCGAAAAGGTCTCGGAGCAGGGTGCACGCTGTATGGATTGCGGTATTCCCTATTGTCATCAAGGCTGCCCCGTTAACAATATCATTCCCGAGTGGAACGACTTGGTCTACCGGGATAAATGGCGCACTGCACTCGATGTTTTGCATTCGACGAATAATTTTCCGGAGTTTACTGGCCGAATTTGCCCGGCTCCGTGCGAGGCCGCTTGTACTCTGAATATTAATGACGTTCCGGTGACCATTAAAACCATTGAATGCTCGATTGTTGATAACGGTTGGGAAGAAGGCTGGATTAAACCGCAACCGGCGGCTCACCATACAGATAAGCGCGTTGCCGTTGTCGGCTCTGGACCGGCTGGTCTCGCCTGTGCCCAACAGTTGGCTCGTGCGGGTCATAAGGTAGTGGTATTTGAAAAGAACGAACGGATTGGCGGGTTGCTTCGGATCGGTATCCCAGATTTCAAGATGGAAAAACATTTAATCGATCGGCGGATGGCGCAAATGCAGTCGGAAGGGGTCGAGTTTCGTCCAAACAGCCATGTTGGCGGAAATGTGGACGTTGAAAAGTTGTTTGAGGACTTCGATGCTGTGGCACTTTGTGGCGGATCGGAGCAACCACGCGATCTTCCCGTGCCGGGTCGTGAGTTAGACGGTGTGTATTTCGCAATGGAGTTTCTTTCGCAACAAAACCACCGTAATTCCGGAGTGAATGTGCCGGAAGACGTGTCAATCATGGCGACGGGCAAGCATGTAATTGTTATCGGCGGTGGGGATACCGGGTCCGACTGTGTCGGAACATCAATTCGTCATGGTGCGGCCTCGGTAACGCAGTTGGAATTGCTGCCGCAACCGCCGGAACGCGAAAACAAGTCAATGACTTGGCCGGATTGGCCTATGAAATTGCGGACTTCGAGCTCGCACGAAGAGGGTTGCAAGCGTGACTGGTCAGTTATGACTAAGAACTTTGCAGGGGAGAATGGCCACGTCACGGCGTTGAATGGCGTGGGGCTTGAATGGACCCCGGGCGAAGGTGGGCGCATGGTAATGCAGGAAGTGGAAGGCTCTGATTTTGAATTGAAGGCGGATTTGGTTTTACTGGCGATGGGTTTCGTGCACCCGGTTCATGAGGGGATGATCGAAACCTTGAAGATAGGGCTAGATGATCGCGGCAATATCGACGCTAATACTGATGAATACCAAACGTCGCTCGATAAGATTTTCGCCGCAGGCGACATGCGGCGAGGCCAGTCACTCGTTGTATGGGCCATCCGCGAGGGCCGGCAATGTGCCCGTGCCGTTGATGAATTCTTGATGGGCGAGAGTGACCTGCCGCGCTAAACTTTCATTTTTCGCGTTCGTTGATATAACGCTATGTAAATTCTGGAGAAGTCTATGGACCTAGGTCTAAAGGGCAGGCGTGCTATTGTTACGGGAGGCACGAAGGGGATAGGTCGTCGCGTTGTCGATTTATTGCTTTCCGAAGGCTGTGACGTTGGCTTTTGTGCGCGAAATGAGAAGTTTGTTGCAAATGCGCTCACAGATCTAAAAAAAAGTGCATGCCGTGTCGTGGGCGGGGTTGCTGATGTGACGGATAACGCAGTGTTCCGGCGCTGGATGCAGGAAACAATCGCGACACTTGGCGGTCTGGATATTCTTGTTGCCAATGCAAGCTCTTTGGTTAGCGGCGCGGACGAGACCGCGTGGCAAAAGGGCCTCGATGTCGACATCCTTGGCACTGTGCGTGCGGTTGAGGAAGCATTGCCTCATCTCGAACAATCTGAATGTGGGTCGATTGTTAGTGTATCGAGCACTGCAGCAGTGAATATATCCGGCGGCGTCCGCGCCTATAGTGGTGTGAAAGCAGCTTTAATTAGCTATATGTCAGGAATCAGCACAAATTTGGCAAGCAAAGGTATTCGAGCGAACACGGTTTCGCCGGGTGCCGTTTATTTCGAAGGTGGGGTTTGGGCGCGCAACAAGACCGAAGATCCTGCGCGTTACGAGATGGCGGTGAAACGTAACCCCATGGGCCGCTTTTGTACGCCGGAAGAAGTCGCTAATGGCATTGTCTTTTTGGCGAGTCCAGCGGCTAGCTATATTAGCGGTGTAAATCTCGTGGTTGATGGTGCGGCGACGACACGCATCCAGTATTAGGTTTAACAAATCCGAAAGTAATCAAAGAACTGCACTAAAATGGTATGCAATTAAATTAGGTAAAACATTCATTTCTGTTTTATCAATAATGAAGGCAATAGAGAGTTATCCTGTACCTCACGCCATATTTGCCAGCTTGCAACTTCGGGCGATAGCAATTTGATGGTGATAGCTCAACCGACGAAACGGACCGCGACGTCCTTTTGTAAGATGTAGCGCTGGATTTTATTGGTCGAGGTGCGTGGAAAGTCGTCAACAATTTCGACATGCCGCGGCACTTTATAATCGGCAATCTGACCCCGGCAGTAATCAATTATCTCAGCCGTTTCCATGCGTTCGCCGTCTTTTAGCATAATAAACGCAAAACACACTTCACCGAGCCTTTCATGGGGTGCTCCGCATACGACGGCTTGTCCAACTTTCGGATGGGTCTCTATATAGCGCTCGATCTCAGCCGGATATGCGTTACTTCCGCCAACGATAAACATCTCTTTTGCCCGGCCGGTAATTTTCAGATAACCCTCTTCATCGTAATGACCGAGATCACCGGTTTTAAACCAACCATCCTGATTAATCGCCTCACGGGTCGCCTGCTCATTTTTGTAATACCCAAGCATTACAGTATAGCCGCGCACCCAAATTTCACCATCTTCGCCAATGAGTGCTGTCTCTCCAGCGTCATTACGAACAACTTTGACCTCGAAATCACCGATGGGTTTACCCTTATTCTCACAAGTTACCTCGATAGGTGCTTCGAATTCACTAAGAGTGGTTCCACCCATTGTTTCTGTGAGGCCATACACTGCTTGTAGGGCGTCGAACTTAAGAATTTCCTTGGCTTGTATAGCTAACTTAGGTGTCACCGGCGCGCCGCCAATCCAAGCGGATTTTAAGCAGTGCGTATCGCGGTTCTCAATTCCGGGTACGCTCAGCATGTCGATAAAATGCGTCGGAATTCCGCCCATGATGTTAATACGTTCACGTTCTATTAGTTCGATAGCTGCCGAAGGCTCCCACTGATCCATCGTAACAATGGTTGCGCCATGCTGCATGGCAGGCATGACTGTAGCGACACTGCCAGCCACATGATAGAGCGGTAAATGGCAGAGAACATTATCGCCCGGTTCCATATGTAGTGCTTTGGCAAAGTCACGGCCTTCCAATAGAACACGGTGGCAATGCATAGCACCTTTTGGCACGCCAGTTGTACCTGAAGTGTAAATGATAACGACCGGATCTTCGACTTCGAGGGCTGCGGCGGCTTTGTCTAAGGCTTCAAAGTCGGCTTCGCCAGCCCAAAGAGATTGCAAAGACACGGTTCCTGGATACTGTTCGGCCTTCCAAAGAACCACGCCGCGCAGTTCCGGCAAGTTCTCGCATTTAAGTTCGCCGGGTGTCGAGTGTTCGAAATCCGGCACCATCTCTTCGATCATTGAGAGATAATTTATTTCCCAATAGTGTGGCATAGCCACTAGGAGTTTGGCGTCAGATTGGCGCAAAATAAACTCGACTTCCTGCGTCTTGTAACGGGTGTTAATTGAAACAACTGTTGCACCGATACGGCAGCAGGCAAGCCAGGTCAGTATCCAGTCTGGCTCATTAGTAAGCCAGCAGGCAACATTATCGCCGCGCGTGACACCGAGACCGAGTAAGCCGGTAGCCAGCCTATCGACCCGTTGATCGAATTCGCTATATGTGACGCGTTCCTCTTTTCCTACGACAAAGGCACGGTTCGGCCATTGCTCTGCCGACCACCTAAGCGCCTCGCCTATCTTTTTGTCTCTCCAATCCATCCGCATCAATTTCGTCTTTACATTTGTAAATTCAATTCCCTAGCCAACGATTTCGGCCTATATCTCTCGAAAGGTAAAGAGGATTTTTGGGAAGGAGCGAAACAAATGCAAACATCTGTATCCCTTGGCGCTTATGGGCGAACCGGGATCAAAGACCTGACTGAATATGTGCAGATCGCCGAGCGGCTTGGGGTCAATTCGGTCTGGTCGGCGGAAGCCTGGGGCACGGATGCTGTGACGTCACTCGCTTATCTCGCTGGGCAGACGGAGAAAATTCGGCTTGGCACTGGTATTATGCAAATCAGTGCGCGCGCGCCGTCGATGACAGCCATGACCGCAATGTCCCTCCACAGCATGTCGGATGGACGTTTTATACTAGGACTTGGTGTCAGTGGGCCGCAGGTCGTTGAAGGCCTGCACGGCGCGTCCTACAAAGCGCCATTGAGTCGCTTACGTGAAACTGTTGAGATTTTGCGTATGGCGTTTCGCGGAGAAAAGATTTCTTATGAAGGGAAATACCATACCTTGCCGCGCCCGGGCGGAGAGGGGAAAGCGATCCGTCTTAATCATAAACCGGCAGAGATCCCAATTTTTCTTGCAACCTTGGCCCCAAAGTCTTTGGAGTTCACAGGTGCAGCTGCTGATGGTTGGCTTGGGACATCGTTCTCTCCGGATCATGCAGAAGCCCATTTGTCGTTTATTCGACTTGGCACAGAGAAGGCCGGACGTTCTATGACGGATATTGAGCTGCACGCCGGATGTCAGGTTGAGGTCGGGCAAAACGTGGAAGAGATCATCGACGCAAGGCGGCCGAGCGTGGCGTTCCAGATGGGGGCTATGGGATCGGCGAAAACGAATTTTTACAATGACGCCTTTAAGCGCGCCGGCTTTACGGACGATGCATTAGCAATTCAAAAACTATGGATCGAGGGTAAGCGCGATGAAGCGGCGAAACGAGTGCCGGAAAAGATGGTGACGCAGTTTGGTGCCTTCGGGACACCCGATATGGTGAAAGCACGGTTTAAACAATACGAGGACTGCGGCATTACGTCGATTTCGTTTCGCGTTGACCAGGACTCGTCTCAGAAGGAACGAATCGAGACTCTCGAGCAAGTGATGGATCTGGTGCCAACTTAGTGTTGGAGTACAGCGCCCCGGAACTGGATGAATGTCTTCAGCCGTTGCTGGAGAGTTTGGAAACGCTGTTGGCGATCCAGCGGCGTTTGAATCCTGTTTTTCTCAATCAATTGAAAGAAAAGGCGACGGCGCTCGCAGCGCCGTTAAGGGCGGGCCGGGATCGATTAGTTGAACTCCCTTTAGCGCAAGATTTAAAATCGAATATTGATTCAAGTTTCGGTTTGGCCGAGAAGGCGGTAGCGGCTTTCTCTGAAATTCCAGATGAGCCGGACGGGCTCATCATGGCGTATCGCGCACTCCGCTACTTGCCTTATGCGGCTGAAATGCTTTATCCGGCGGTGTGCGAGAGTGTGGCCGTAAGTCGATATTTTCTCGAGGAAGCGACGCAGGATGATCTGCTACGTCTAGAACGTCTTCAAAACGCCCCAGTGAGGGAGGATACCGGCATCCTGCATTTCAGCAATGAACGGGAGAAGAAGGGTGGTTGTTCCATTTATATTCCCGAGGACTACGACCCAGATAGGGCTTATCCTATCGTCACAGCGCTACACGGCGGCAGTGGTCACGGGCGCGCTTTCTTGTGGACCTGGCTAAAGGAAGCAAGGAGCCGAGAACTCATCCTCATCAGCCCGACGGCGCGAGGGGATACTTGGGCGTTGATGCAGCCCGAAATTGATACACAAAATATAGAGACGATACTGGAAGCTGTGCAACAACGCTGGAACGTTGACAGTGATCGGCTGTTAATGACCGGAATGAGTGACGGCGGAACATTTAGTTTCATGGGTGGTTTGGGGGCGTCGTCGCCCTTCACACATCTCGCTCCCATTGCCGCAAGCTTCCACGTTATGATGCTGGAACTTATCGGCCCATCAAATATCAAAGGCCGTCCCATTTACCTCACCCACGGTGCCCATGACTGGATGTTCGATGTAGCCATTGCCCGCGTTGCGAGAGATGTCCTTGCAGAACGTGGTGCCGAACTCATCTACCGAGAAATCCCCGACCTCGCGCACACGTATCCCAGAGACGAAAATGCTAAGATATTGGATTGGTTCCTGGGTTAAGGCTTTTTGTCGAAATTCTCACTTTCTAAGCCTGATTCCCATTTTCACCAAAATCACTTAACGGGTTATGAAGACGTGTCGTCTTCTTCGTTCATTTCCTTGAACACCTTACCCGCTATAATCATGGCTTCTCGTATTGTCGGCACGCCAATATATCCACCAACATGGAGGAGTGCCTCGGTGATCTCATCTTCGGTCCAGCCCATACGCCGGGCAAATCTGACGTGGAGCTCTAACTCCGGCCAGCAATGCAGGCAGGTGTCGGAGATGACGCAGATCATAGCGCGGGTCTTGCGATCCAAGCCAGGGCGAGTCCAGAGCAGGCCGAATACTGCCTCCGTTGCATAATCGCCGAATTTCTCCATTACGGGATCGGCATAGACGGTGTTTGCCAGTTTATCGACCAATTCATCACCCATCATCTCACGCCGGACTTTCTGTCCCTTCTCGTATGCTTCGCTTTTTGCCACGTCTCGATACTCCATTGTTGCATGCGGCGCAGATACGCCGATAGAAGATGATTTAAGTTGATGCCATTAATAGACGAGCGGGAGGAAGACCCGTGCGGCTTCGTCTATGGCGTCTGCGACCGATTGACCGTCTAGGAGTGGTTGATGGACAGAGACCCAACCGTCGTATCCAATCTCTCGAAGTGCCCCGATCAGCGGAGCGATCGGAATTCCAGATGTATTGTCGAGTGGGACGTAGGTGAGGTTGGTGGAACCCTTATTACGGCTGTGGAACGTGTGTGCGCCATTTGGATCAAGGCGTACGTTTTGGAAGTAAAAATTTACGACATGCGGCGCAAGTCGGCGTATCGCGTCTGGTCCACAATCATCACCGCAGGCGAGCAGATTGGCTGGTTCGAAGGTAATGCCAAAATTCGGGCGGTCTACTAAATTCATGACCTCTACGCATTCTTCAACCGTCTCGCAGAGGGTGCCCCAGTGAGATTGCTGGGAGAGGGTAATTCGGCGTTCCGCCGCCTCGTCTGCTGCGCGTTGGGCTTGCGGTATATCTGACTTGGTCTGAACCACGACGCGGACAAGCTTTGCGCCGAGGCATTCGGCAAGATCGAGATGCGGTGTGATATCCCGCAGGCAATCTGGTGCCTCGGCGTTATTAGCTGCAAGGGGCACATTGCCCATAACCATGGATGCGGATAGTCCATTGTTGTTGAGGATAGCGCGGACGGCTTTTTGGTGTTTGCTTGAATGGTCTACGGAAATCACGGATGGCCGCATTGACATGCCGCTAAAACCGGCCTCGCCGGCGAGGAAAGCGAGTTTCGCAAACGGCATCGC
>PBOZ01000092.1 GCA_002724555.1 Rickettsiales bacterium | reverse complement strand
TCAAGGCGGTCCAGAAATTTGCGGGATGCATCGGGTGTCATTCCCTCGACCTCGATTGGCGGACGAACCTTTGGACGTGATGCCCAAACGGGACTATGAAGTGATTTAACGCCGGTGCGAGGGTCTGTACGCACAAGCGGCGCTAGAAAGCCTTCATCTTCTGCGTTAAGCCGTCGTCTTACCTGAACAGCCTCCAGCCTTGTTTGTTCCGCCTCTGGCAAGGCGGCGAATGCACCAACTGTATCACTAAAAGCCGTTTCACCATTTAATGGCAAATCTTTACGTAATGCCATCAACTCGCTGTCTGATCCGGGGAAATACGGTTCTGGTCCAGTCTCAGTTTGTAAGTCAATCCATTGTCCATTTGAACTCTCGCGTGCAGTCGGTACGTGTTGTACAAGGAACATAGACACATAAATAGGCAGCGGTTCATACTCGATATCGGTATGCCACGTTCCTCCATTTTTAAGACGAGATTTGTCTCTATCCTCATCACTGAGCAAATTTGTTGCCACGAGGACAGCGGGCGACTCATGCGGAAGACAAGTCACTTGACCTGGTAATTTGGAATCCGCTGCTGCGACCTTCCTATCTTTATATGGCCTAATTTCAATAATTCCGTCAGATGCTCCGTCCTGTTGTGCCGGCTTACCGCCGCGAAGAAAATTTGATGGGTGTGCCACTGGCGCTCCCCAATGATTGGCAAATCTCTCGAACGAAGAGAGCGAAAAGCAATTGAGGTCCTGTCCTTCAATTGTAATTAGGCGATGGTGACTGAGTGTTCGCAGTAGGAGTTCAACCTGTGAAGGCGTCAAAGGTTTACATAAATCAACACCCTTAACACGTGCTCCCATACCGCTGCGTGCCAGCGGATATTCAATCTCGACATCTGAGTTGAAGTTTTTCCTAAATTCTTTTTCAGGTTCTGATGTTGGGCATGGGGTGGATGCCGTTCCCATAATATGTATCCTTGAAAGTATAAGTCGTCTCTTTATCCCGCGACAGTGAATACGAAAACTATTGGTTATCAGTCATAGCTAACCAAGTGTTTCTCTTTTTTATATCAATTTTGCAATAGCCGCGATCTTGTTATTTGTCACCTCGGGATAAATCAAATGTCTAGCCTTTAATCTTTCGCTAACGCGCAATAGGGCCTTGCCAATAAACGTCTTAGGTACGACTGCAGTCCATCTAATCCGTCCAATAACCCCTGTCGCCGTCCCCAATTAACCGTCCAACCAACAATAATGTCCGTCACTGAAAACTGATTTTCGATCAAGTATTCTTTATTTGACAATAGGTCGTTTAAAGCTTGTGCGCCGCGTTTAAACATTTCGGCGTTTTGATTGAAACCCGTGTCGATCCGCTTGTCCGGTGGTAGTACGTATAAATTAACCGCGGTGTTCCAAAGCCAGGCTTCCATTTCTGTTAAAGCAAAGGATACCCATTGGTCGTGTTGAGCCCGCGCCCAAGAGCCAGGTTTTGCGATTAGGTCGTTTTCTGGGAATTGATCGGCGATAAATGTGCATATTGCGGCCGATTCAAAAAGCGGCTCGCCGTCGATAACAGCGACCGGGAGTTTAGCAAGAGGGTGGATCGCTCGTATCTCATCACTCCCAATCAGTTCGGATTTAGAAACCGATTTAAAGTCTATTCCCGCCTCTAATAGGGTCCAGCGGCATCTAGCCGAACGTGTTGTCCCGGATTCGTATAAGGTAAAGTCCAACGTCTTTTCTCCATTAGTAAAAAAATTTCAAATTCAGGGATGCATAAATTCGAATAAATATAAGCTCAAAGAGAATTAAAATTTAATAGCCTTGATCTCGTCTTTAGGCATTGGAGATTAATTCAAGGATTATCAGCGGAATTCAGGAGCATTGACATGCGATTTGAAAATAAATTTGTTTTGATTACTGGTGGAGGTAGTGGGATTGGCCGAGCGTCCGCAATTGATTTTGCGAAAGAAGGCGCGGTTGTTGGCGTTACAGATATTGATCCGGATACTGCGGAACGAACAGTCGAAGCCATCGAAAAAACCGGTGGGAGGGCATACGCTTTTCCGCTTGATACCACCGATCCTACCGCGGTGACCAATTGCGTCGAGCAGGTATCTAAGACGCTTGGCGGACTTGATATACTGGTAAACAGTGCCGGTGTCCGCGAAATTGAGTCAGTTATCGAATTGCCCTACAAGGAGTGGTGTCGCGTCATAAACGTAAATATCACCGGCGTCTTTCTATGTTCTCAGGCGTTTCTCCGACATCTGACGGGGCGTGGTAAGGGCGGCGCGATCGTCAATCTTGCCTCTACCTTGGGTGTGACTGCGGCACCCAATCGTGCTGCTTACACGGCGTCCAAACATGCGGTCGTCGGTTTGACCAAGGAAATGGCGCTTGAGGTCGGTGAGGCCGGAATTCGTGTAAATGCCGTCGGGCCCGGGGTTACTCGAACATCTTTGACGGAACGCTACTTCCAAGAGGCAGAAATGGCTGAAACTGTGCGCTCGCTTCATGCGATGAAGAGGTGGGGTGAAGCAGACGAAATATCAAAGGCGATTCTATTTCTCGCCTCAGACGATGCCAGCTTCATCACGGGAGAAACGCTTCTTGTTGACGGTGGCTGGCTTGCGGGCAAGCAGATGTAGGCTTATCCAATCTTATTGTCCGTCAGCAAGAATATGATCCATTAGCTCCAGCCGGTCCTGGCCCCAGTACCGTTGCCCGTGGACGATGTAGAATGGCATGCCAAAAACCCCTTGGTCGATGGATTTTTGGGTGTTTTCGGCATAGGCGTCAGCAATGCGTTTATCCTTTGACCTTTTCCAGAGCCCGGCTCCGTCGAAACCCTCTGCGTCAGCGATTCGGATGAGTTCGTCTTTATGAAAAGGAAAGCGTTCTTCCGCCCAAAGTGCTCGAGATATAGCATGCGCGAGTTTTAGGGAATCAAAACCTTCCTCCTTCGCTGCAACCACCATGAGGGCACCTTCACGCTCATTTGGCTCTTCCACTTCGCCTCTATAAAATTTTGGTTCGACATTGAATTGAACGTTGCGGAAGGCTGCCCAACGGCGGAGGTCCACCAGTCGGTATTCCTTTCTAAGAATTGGACGTTCTGGAAGTGGTACTGTTTTGGCAGCGGCAAACATCGCGTCATAATCGATAATAACCGGATCTATTTTAAGGTTATGCCTATCTGAAATTTCAATGAGTTTACGGTTGCCGAGAAATGACCATGGCGAGGCGAGGGCGTAGTAGTATTCGAGCTTTTGCAAATCAGGGTCTCCATACCGATAAATTTTATTAAGATGTGTGACAAACCTTCTACATTGCTAGCATCGCTTGCTCTAGAGAGGTCTGGTGATAGGTTACTCAGCTAGCGACGAATAAGAGGAATATTAGACGCATGAACGAAAATTCGGGTCAATTTGATTATATCGTCATTGGTGCCGGCTCCGCCGGGGCGGTTGTTGCGAACCGGGTGTCGGCGGATCCTAATAATAGGGTGCTGGTTCTCGAAGCTGGGGGCACAGGGCATTTTTGGTCACGGATTCCAATCGGTTATGCCAAACTTATTGATAATCCTGTAGCAAACTGGTGTTACGAGTCAGAACCTGATGAAGGCACTGGTGATCGCCGGATTCCAGTGCCCCGTGGAAAGCTTCTTGGGGGTTCTAGTTCAATCAATGGGATGGTTTTTGTGCGTGGTCAGGCGCAGGATTACGATCACTGGGCACAGCTTGGTAACCGGGGTTGGAGTTACAAAGACGTTCTTCCGATATTTAAGAACATGGAAAGCTACGACGGCGGTGACGATGAGTATCGTGGACGGGACGGACTTCTGCGTGTGACGGACACTGACCAACGAGGTCCACTCTACGATGCACTCATTGCAGGCGCTGAAGCCATTGGCCTTCCTTATAACCCGGACTATAACGGGGCCCAGCAGGAAGGCGTTGCAATGACGCAAACAACCATTTCGGGTGGGCGACGAATGAGCACAGCGCGTGCCTATTTGGAGCCAGCGCAGAATAGGCCAAATTTAAAAATACAGACTGGAGCCCTCACGGAGCGGCTAATCTTCGATGGAAAGCGTTGTGTCGGTGTACGTTACTCGATAGGTGGCACTGTTCATGAAGCGCGGGCGACTCGTGAAGTCATGTTGAGCGCTGGCTCAATAAATTCTCCGCAGCTGCTTGAACTTTCGGGGATCGGTAATCCAGAAATATTGAAAGGGTGTGGTGTGGAAGTGCGTCACGCCTTGCCGGGTGTTGGGGAAAACCTTCGTGACCACTACTCACCCCGCATGAGGTACAAAATTTCGCAGGCGAACTGGACATACGCAGTGCACGGTCGCGGTATGAGGCTAGCCGGTCAAGTCTTGAAATACATTACAAGCGGTTCGGGCTTGTTGTCGATGACAGCGGTGCCAATACGCACGTATTTCAAGACGCGGGAAGGTCTGGAAACGCCGGATGCGACGGCGTCGTGTCTACCGTTTTGGGTAGAAGACCGAAAAAAAATATCAGCCCAACCTGGTTTGACTTTAAATGTTAACGTTTTGAGATCGGACAGCCGCGGCAGTATTCATATTGGATCGTCTGAGCCTCAAAAACAGCCGAAGATTAAATTCAATTTCTTATCCTCGGAACTGGATCGAACCGGTCTCTTGGCTGCGATGCGGAAGGGCCGAAAATGGATGGGGTCGGAACCGTTGAAAAAAGTTATTAGTGAGGAGTGCACACCGGGGGCGGACCTTCAGAAGGACGACGAATTACTGGAATGGGTGCGGAATAACGCTGAGACGACGTACCATCCGGTTGGAACTTGCAAGATGGGACAAGATGATATGGCCGTAGTTGATGACCGGCTTCGCGTGCGTGGCATTGTAGGGCTTCGTGTCGCCGACGCTTCGGTCATGCCCACACTGACTTCTGGCAACACTAATGCCCCATCGATTATGATCGGTGAAAAGGCATCAATGATGATGCTGGAAGACGCTAGGTAATAAAGATTAGGGAGTAGGAGTAATACGATGCCAATCGAGACGAAATACTTCTTTGAAGTGAGCATGGATATCGACACCGCCAAGGAACACCTTTTCAACGAGGTATACGACGAAGAACACGTCCCGTTTATCTCTTCGGTGCCCGGCGTACGCGCGGTAACGCGCGCCAAAGCCGAAGATTTTACGGTTAGCATCGGTGGCAATGAAGTTAAAATGCCAGCTGGTGGGGTTGCGAGGTACGTGGCGATTTACGAGATCGACAGCCCGGACGTTCTCGCCAGTGCAGAGTGGGCGGAGCAGGCAGAGAAGGGGCGGTGGGCGAGCGAGGTTCGTCCGCATACGAAAAACCGAGGGCACGCCGTCCGAAAGGTTATCGGCTAGCGGCTGTCCTTCCTGCAGAAACGCCGCCATCAACCATGTAGACGCCGCCTGTACAGAACGAGCTGTCGTTGCAGGAAAGGAACAGCATTAGATTAGCGACTTCTTCTGGCTCGCCATAACGCTGCAATGGTGTATGTCGTGCCATTGGGCGGTTTGAGTGGTCACCAACGGGCATCCCCGCCATCCCCTCAATTGAGGACATCATGCGCGTATCGATAGGCGAGGGGTTTACGGTATTAACACGGATATCTAAAGGCGCTCCTTCCATAGCTGCTGTTCGCATCAATCCGATAACAGCGTGTTTGGAAGTAACGTAAGCAGACATACCTCCAACGGCGCGAATTCCAGCAGTAGAGGACGTTATAACAATGCTGCCGCCCCCACGTTTATCCATTTCTGGCATTATGGCTTTCAAGCCCAGAAAAACGCCCTTCACATTGACACCAATTACCTTATCAAAGAGTTCATCTGGGTAATCGACAATGGACGTAATCTGGCCTTCAATACCGGCGTTGAGTAGCGCGATATCGACGCCACCGAACTTCTCCACGGTATTGGATACATAAGCTGCAGTTTGATTGCTGTCGGTAACGTCGGCCACGGCGTATGCCGCATTGCCTTCCCCGATATCCGAGACCGCCGCAATTAATGCATTCTCGTTAATGTCAACGAGCATGACTTTGCCGCCTTCTTCAACAAAGAGCTTGCCTGCGGCCTTGCCGATGCCGCCAGATCCACCGGTGATGATTGCAACTTTGTCGTCTAGTTTACCCATAATCGAATTCCTTTCGGTTATGACGCAGCAGCGTCCTCTTTAATCATGGCAGCACCTTTCTCGCCAATCATTATCGTTGGTGCGTTGGTGTTTCCGGTCGTTACGGTTGGCATGACGGAAGCGTCGATGACCCTTAGGCCATCGATACCATTTACCTTCAGACGGGAATCCACAACAGCCGTCGCATCTTCACCCATGCGGCAAGTACCAACCGGATGGTAAATTGTGGCACCCGCTTCCTGTGCGTACTGCTTAGCGTCTTCGACTGAATTAATTTGACGGCCAGGGACCGTCTCGCCGAGGCTGACTTCGGCTAAAGCGGGCGCTTCGAGGATACGCTTTGTTTGTTGGATGCCAGCGAAAAGGACGTGCGTATCGCTCTCGGCTGAGAGGTAATTCGGCCTGATAATCGGTCGTTCGAGGGGATTTGAGTTTTCCGCTACAATTGAGCCACGGCTTTCAGGGCGGACGGGGCAGACCGCAACTGAAATTCCTGGTTTTTTTTCAAGGTCACCTATCACCCGCCCACTGTAGCTCGTTGGCGTAAAGAGAAGTTGTAGGTCGGGGCTGCTCAGGCCTTCACGACTACGTGAGAAAACCATTGCCGCCGTCACTCCCATTGTTAGCGCTCCGTTACCCTTGAATACATATTTGAAAATTTCACTAACCAAGCGAGGTCCATAAGCCATCTGATTAATTGTAATCATGTCTTTGATGCGATGAGAGATACGAACGACATAATGGTCTGTTAGGTTTTCGCCGACATCAGGGGCGTTATGAACAACATCTACGCCGATCGATTGCAAATGGGTCGCCGGTCCGATGCCAGAGACTTGCAGGATGTGTGGCGAGTTTACTGCACCAGCCGATACAATTACTTCCCGACGTGCTTTGACTTCAAAATCGCTGTTCCCCCGCCGATAAGATACGCCGATACATTTTTTTCCTTCGAACAACAGTATCTTTGTTTGTGCTTCGGTGATGATATCGAGGTTTGGGCGCCCTTTCGCTTTTGCCAAGAATGTCTGAGCTGTCGAAGCTCTGAAGCGATGGTTTCGGGTCATTTGCGAATAGGATACGCCTTCCTGTTGGGCGCCATTATAGTCTTTAGTTAAGGGAAATCCGGCTTGTTGCGCGGCTTCTACGAAACGGTCTGTGATTGGTAGGACCGTCCGGTAATCTTCAACGGAAAGCGGTCCACCCCGGCTTCGGTAGGTGTCATCGGAGCCGCTTCCGCGGAAGTCTTCTGATTTCATGAAGTAAGGTAGGACCTCTTCATAACTCCAACCTTTGCATCCCCGTTGTGCCCAGCCATCGTAGTCGGCAGCATTACCTCGTACGTAGAGCATACCATTGATGGAACTAGATCCCCCGAGAACTTTGCCACGTGGCCAGTGAATTCGTCGCCCGCCGCTTCCTTCCTCGGGCTCACTGCTATAGTTCCAGTTAATTACTGGGTGTTCGAGCAAAGTACGAATGCCAGCTGGAATATGAATCATCGGATGGCGGTCTTTTGGTCCAGCTTCCAGAAGTGTGACCCGGACATCTGGGTCTTCACTAAGACGGTTTGCCAAAACACAGCCAGCTGAACCGGCTCCAACAACTATATAATCGGGGTTATTGGTCATTAGTCGTCCTTTTACTCATCTACGTAGTTTGGTGGTGTTTTCGCAAAGTAACTTTCGCGGGCAATCCTCAAATTTGGACTTTTGCCCATGAAGGCCATTGATAGATGGTCAAGATGCTGGATGGATTGATCAAGTGCACGCGCATAAGCATTGATTGATGCTTTGGTAGACCAAACTGGCATTGGTGGTTGTCGGCAAATTTCTGCTGCTAGACGCTCGCCTGCCGGAATTAGTTCAGCATCATCGACCACGTCATTCACATAACCAATGTTATGGAGTTGTTCGCCTGTATACGTCCGGCCAAGGATGATCATTTCTTTGGCCCGCGCCGGACCGACCAATTGTACGACGGGCGGTATGGCATTCCAACTTAAGTTCACACCTATACTAATTTCGTTAATTGTGAGGTTGGTGCTTCGTGCGGCAATGCGAAAATCGCAAAAGGCCGGTAAGACCGCTCCCCCCCCAATGCAGTGATTGTGTATGCAGGCGATAGTTACTGCATTTAGGTTCGCGACCGCATCGGCCATGCGCATTCCAGCCTTGGATCGTGAGATTATAGATGTGGATCTCTCATCGAACGGACGTTCCTTTAAATCGGCGCCGGAGCAAAAGCTTGGCCCTTCGCCACGCAAAATGACGACGCGAAGGTCAGCGACCTCGTCAAGCTCGCGGCATGCGGCTGATAAATCCTTACCGAACTGCTTGTTAATTGCGTTATGTATTTGAGGGCGGTTGAGCACGATATGGCGAATGGGTCCGTCGCCATCGATTCGGATCGTTTCAAACTCCATCTACTTAACTCCTTAAATGATGTCTTGAAAATTAGCGGGCGGCGCGCTCTTCTCAAGCGATATATAAGGAGAACCTGATGAGTGAATGGCTTTATCCAGATGCAGTTGTGGAAACCGATTGGCTCGAAGAGCATTTGGACGATGAGAATGTACGCATCTTCGAGTGCACTACATATCTCCACTACATGGATGACAATCCTAGTCTCCCATACGTTGTTGAGAGTGGGCGCTCAGACTACGAGAACGTTCACATAAAGGGTGCAGCGTTTTTGGATTTGCAGGGAGAATTATCTAATCCCGATAGTCCGTACCGCTTTACAATGCCGGCATACAATGACCTTGCAGATCGTTTTGCCGCAAAAGGTGTGGGTGATGGCTTTCGGGTTGTGCTGTACAGCCGGGTTGCGATGCAGTGGGCAACGCGTATCTGGTGGATGCTGCGTTCGGTCGGTTTTGATAATGCCGCAATTCTCAACGGAGGCTGGGAAAAGTGGGATGCTGAGAGACGAGTTGCTGAGGGAGGCAACTGCGAATATGCTCCCGCAAATTTTAGAGCCTGTCCGCGGCCGGAACTGTTTGTTGACAAAAAAGTTGTACTGGACGCTATCGGGGATAACGCTGTTTGTACATTGAACGCCTTAACCGCCGACTTGCATAGAGGCGAAAATACTCGTTACGGTCGGGCAGGCCGGGTTCCGGGTAGTGTGAATGTTCCTGCGATGTCGTTGGCGAATCCGGAAGACAAAACGTTTGTTTCGTTGGATGAAGCGCAACAAGCATTTAATAATGTTGGCGTAAGACGCGATCAGCGTGTGATCAATTATTGCGGCGGTGGTATTGCCGCGACGTTGGATGCCTTTCTTCTGTATCAACTCGGGTATAAAAACTTAACGGTTTATGATGATTCTATGAGTCAATGGGCAATGGACAGCTCTTTACCCATCGAAACGGACTAAAATATTGGTTTGCGGTGGACGTAACTTTTGCTCTGTATCGCTGTGACCGACGTAAGTCATTCTTTATGAGATTGTTTGATAGCGCGGGGCCTCATTCTGGAACTATCGGATTAGCAGGAGGGATTGGGTGAAGAATGGTAACTACCCCATCATGCAAGTCTCGGCTTTTGTGAATAACGGGCCAAGGTTTTTCTAGGATTATTATCGGAGCTAAAAAATATTATTGGGGCCGATAAGTCGCTAAGGCTCATTAAAAGTACGCTGCTGACACCGATACGAGAATTAACCTGGGCCGTTAAGCGTTCGAATGGAGTGCGGACAGGTTTGCAGAAACCTTGCGCTTTCGGCCTTAAATTTATTGGAGGCAATGTCTGGTAATATATCAGTAATATGATTGATAAACTGTTTTGGCTATTGCCTATACCACCGCATAATTTGTTCCAATTGCTCGTTAACTATACGTAAGGTGCGTCTGCAAGAAGAAAGGGCGAGACAATGAAAGAAGAAAAGAAATTCCAAGCACGAAGAAGCTTTATCTTTGCGCCAGGATTTCAGCCTGAGATGTTCCCGAAAGCACTTAAGACGGGGGCGGACATCGTTTGTATAGATCTTGAGGATGCAATAGCGCCGCAGCACAAGGAAATTTCTCGAGAGCGAACCATGGCATTATTTGCTGAACCGCAGGCCAACGACGGTGTCGAGCGAATGGTGAGGATAAATTGCACTCGCGACCCTTACGGTATGGCTGACCTTCAGGCGATCATAGAGGGTCCTGCGCGCCCACCGGCCATTATGCTGCCGAAGGTGAAATCGCCGGATGAGTTGCGCGCCATCGACGAGTTATTCGACGAACATGACATTGATGTTCGGCTTCACGCAATAATTGAGACCAATCATGGTCTTGAGGCGGCTTACGAAATCGCCCAAGCAAGTTTGCGTCTCGATGCGGTTTTCTTTGGTGGTGTGGATATGGCGGCGGAGCTCCGCGCTAGCGGTGAATGGAGCACCTTGCTCTATGCGCGTTCCCGTGTCGTACATGCCGCAGCCGGCGCTGGGGTGGATGTTATTGACGTTCCGTATCTTGACCTGAACGATATGGACGGAATGAGACGGGAAGCTGAAGCAGCCCGCGATCTGGGATTTTCAGGCAAGGGTTCAATTCATCCAAATCAAATCGGTGTTTTGAACGACGTTTTTTCACCGAGTGTGGATGAGATTGCCCATGCGCAAAAAATTGTTGACGCCTTCGCGAGTGCGGAAACGGGTCTTGTCGTCGTCGACGGTAAGCTTATCGAGAAACCAGTGTTGCGCTCTATGCATCGTCTTCTGTCAGTAGCTGAGCGCGTATCCTAACGGGAGGACGGAGTATGGCGTTGACTGCAAATTATCTCTTCATCGTAAGTATGGATGTGGAACCTGAACACGAAGACCTATTCAACGAAGTTTACGATACGGAGCATGTACCAAATATTTGTAAAGTGCCCGGCGTAATTACCGCCTATCGTTTGAAACTAGAGGAGGCTGAGCTCAGTGTTGGCAGCCGGGCTGCGAATAAGAGCGCAGAGACACCACAGAAATATATGGCAATCTACGAGCTAGAACGAGCCGATATACCGGGTAGTGACGCCTGGGCAGCGCAAGCCGAAATCGGTCTCTGGCCGACCAAAGTCCGTCCCCATACTTTTAACCGCCGCCATGAGTTGCGGAAGATATTATAGAGGCAGCCGATGAAACTCTGTTCCACAGCAACCAGCCCGTATGGTCGATTGGCGAGAATGGTGCGAATTTTGAAGGGCTTGGACGAGCGTGTTTTATTCGAAGTTGTTAAGACACGAGGCGTGGACAACCCATTCTATGAGGTTAATCCTTCAGGTCGCGTTCCGTGTTTGGTTCTCGATGATGGTACGATACTCGAAGATTCAGCTTTAGTTTGCTGGTTCCTCGACAACATTGACGACATGCCCACACTACATGCTCCTGAGGGTATGGCAGGGCTTGAACAACGACGCCTCGAGGCGATGGCTCGAAGTATGTTTGATGGAATAAGTCTTTGGGCGCGCGAGTATCTTTACCGGGATCGTGAACAGAGGTCGGACGTGATCATAAACCACGAACGGGACCGTGCCCTACGTATGGCGGATGCCTTTGAGAAAGAGGTACTGGGCGATGTTATGACTGGCCCCATAAACATGGCGCAGCTTACCCTTGTCTGTGTCCTACACGGTCGGCCGAACGGCAGCCCCAACGGCTTCACATGGCAGGATGACCGACCAAACCTGAACACATGGATTAATCGTATTGGGCAAGTTCCAGCTATTTCAGATACCGTACCTCCGCCCCGTTGAGAGTAAAATGTTTAATGTTTGTGGTCGACTGCATCGTGGCGTTCGCGAATTTTCTGTGGCCAGGTGCTCTTGATATATGACAGCACAGCGATTATTTCCTCGTCGGATAGGATGTCTTTATAACCAGGCATATCAGTCTGGTAATTTCCACCGATGAGCGCTTTCGGGCCAAATTTTGTCAATTCAAACAACTGCTTGGACGAGTGATGCCAGGTATGACCGCTTTTGTCGTGGGGCGGGGCTGGCAGTTTGCCGTCCGGTTTCCGAACTCGCCAATTTCTTTGACCTCGTAGCCGAAAGCCATGACAGGCGGCGCATTGGCTTTTGTAAACGCTCTTGCCTTTGGCGATGGTCGCCTTGTCATCTGGTTTGAGTTCGACTGCGCTTGCCTGGGTCATGGCGAAACCCATTAATAGGCCGATCAGGGTTAGCAGTGTTTTCATTCTGTAATTTCCGTTCCTTTTCAGCGTTTTCCCGCGAGGTCGTCAAGGATCGGGCAATTAGGTCGTGCGTCGCCATCGCAGGCGTTGATGAGATGGGTCAGCACTTTTTGCAGTGACTTCAATTCGGCAAGTTTATCTTCGATTCGTTGGAGGTGAGCAGTTGCAATGTGCTTCACATCGGCACTTGCGCGTTTGCGATCTTCGTAGAGGGTCAGCAGAGCACGGCAGTCCTCGACCGAAAAGCCTAGGCCGCGTGCGCGGCGCAGGAAACTTAGTTTGTGGAGGTCCGTATCGTTATAGTTTCGGTAGCCATTTGCGCGGCGCGCTGGCACAACGAGTGCTATTTCCTCGTAATAGTGAATGGTGCGAACGGGAAGGCCAGTTCTAGCAGATGCTTTTCCAATATTCATCACAATCTCTTATAGACGGGCTGTTTGGAGGCGAAGCGCGTTTGCGATTACCGAGACCGAGCTCAGGCTCATAGCAGCGGCAGCGACTATTGGGCTTAGCAAGAGTCCAAAGAAGGGGAAAAAGACACCGGCAGCAATCGGAATACCGAGCGCATTGTAACCAAAGGCAAAGAAGAGGTTCTGGTGGATGTTTCGGATTGTAAGTCGGCTGAGACGGCGGGCACGCAAAAGGCCATCGAGACTGCCTTTGACAAGGATGACATCTGCGCTCTCGATGGCGATATCCGTTCCGGTACCCATAGCAATTCCGATGTCCGCTTCTGCGAGGGCGGGGGCGTCATTTATGCCATCGCCAGCCATTGCAACGATTTGGCCGCCGGCGCGGAGTTTCTTAATCACATCGCGTTTTTTGCTGGGTAATGCCTCCGCATATATTTCCGTAATTCCTAATTGGCCGGCTACTGCCTCGGCTGTGTGTTTCGCATCGCCGCTCAGCATGACAGTACGGATTCCATCTCGAGCTAATTGGTTAATGGCGGCACGCGCATGGGTCTTAATCGGGTCATTGATGGCAATAGCGCCCACAGCTTTGTTATTGTGTGTAATGAAGACGACGGTGGCTCCCTGTGACCGCAAAGCTTCTATTTTATTCTCGGGAAAAGAAATGTTGATACCCTCGCCTGCGAGGAAGGCATCGCTCCCGAGCAGAGCCAGCTCGCCGTTTATGCGTCCCGTTACGCCACGGCCAGTGACGGATGTGAATTCGGAAACTGGTTTCGGATACACGTCGCGCTCTTTCGCGAACGATAGTATCGCTTGGGCCAATGGATGTTCACTGCTTTGTTCGAGATTGGCGGCGATCTGTAGTAACTCAATTTCACTGAAATCGGGCGTCGGAAGGATATCCGTAACGGTGGGTTTCCCTTCAGTTAGTGTTCCGGTTTTGTCCAATACGATGGTATCGACTGTTCCGAGCTTTTCGAGTGCTTCCGCATGTCGGATCAATACGCCAGCGCGTGCACCTTGCCCCATACCGACCATGATCGACATTGGAGTTGCTAGCCCAAGCGCACAAGGGCATGCAATAATCAGCACGGAAACGAAAGCGACGAGAGCATGGATGACGGCAGGTGAAGGTCCGAAGAGCGACCATATGATAAATGCCGTAAGGGCGATGAAAACCACCCCCGGTACGAAATAAGCTGAGACCCGATCGACACTTCTTTGAATGGGCGATTGGCTTCGTTGAGCTTCGATGACCATCTCCGTTATTTTCGATAGGACGGTTTCGCTACCAATTTGATCAACGCGGAAGTTAAAAGCACCTGAACCGTTGAGCGTGCCGCCAAGAACGCGGTCACTGATCGTTTTCTTAATGGGAATGGGCTCTCCGGTAATCATCGATTCATCGACCCAGCTGGATCCTTCAGTAATTTGACCGTCTGTTGGCACGGCTTCGCCGGGCCGAACTTGCAGGATGTCTCCTATTTGAAGTTCTGCCAATGGCACGCTTTTCACTTGGGCATCCGGAAGTGCGCGCCGGGCCATTTTTGGTGAAAGGTCGGTCAACTTTCGAAGCGCTTCATTGGTTTTGTCTCGGGCGCCCAATTCCATCACTTGTCCTAATAAAATAAGAGTGATGATGACCGCTGCAGGTTCGAAGTAGAGATCGATTGTGCCGTTAATACCTTGGAGCGACTTTGGGAATATTCCCGGCGTGAGGAAAGCGATTAGGCTGAATAGATAGGCGGCTCCGGTACCAATGGTTATAAGCGTGAACATATTCGGTCGCCATGGATGGATCGAGCGCAACCCGCGCTGGAAGAATGGCCAACCAGCCCATAGGACAACCGGTGTTGATAGAACGAATTGCAGCCATCCGCTCATCGATGCGGAGATAATCTCCTCAAGACCCGGCACATGCTCTCTCATAGCTATTACAAAGATCGGTGCGGTGAGAATGCTCGCCACGGTAAGGCGACGTTTCATATCATTGAGTTCAGAATAATTTTCTTTAGACTTTAATGGGTCGGCAGGCTCGAGCCCCATGCCGCATGTTGGGCAGATGTTGGGTGCATTGCTCCAGACGCTTGGGCACATTGGGCAAATATAGCCACTGGTTCTGTCTTTCGGCTTGTGATCCGGCCTTCCCGGTTTGTTTTCAACGTAGTGGTTCGGGGCTACTGCAAACTTTGAGGCGCAGCCTTCACAACAGAAATAATAGGTTTTACCTTTGTGATCACGCGATGGGGCAGATGGCTCGCAAGCTGGATTGAGCAACATTCCGCACACCGGGTCTTTTGGCCAACTTGATTTCTGCCGGACGTTCATTCGGGGACAAATTCCTAATTCGAAATTTTTAAATCAAATACTGGTTACAGTAACTGGAGGGTCAAGTAGAAGGTGACTTTCCATACTTGAAACTTCGCCGTAACTTCGTTGTAGCTGATTCACGCAATATCAAATGATCCATATGCCAACACTGAACGAAGCGGATACCCAATTTCAAGAAGGCCAACTCGACGTCGCCATTCAAATATATCAGGAAATATTGGCCAAAAATCCATCGGCTGTCGGCGCTATCAAAGGATTAGCACGATGTGCAGAATCTTTAGGTCTAACGCGTCAAGCAGAGGATGCGTGGTGGCAGGTAATTAAAATCGACCCGAAAGATCTTGATGGATTAATGCGTAAAGGTCTCTCTTGTCAGCGTGTTGGGCAGTATTTAAATGCAATAAAATGTTTCTCTGAAGTGATATCGCGGTCCCCGGAACCTCTAGCTGCACATCGTGCACGGCTGCAGTGTTTGTTGTACAGCGATAAGGCAAGCGTAGCAGATCGCGAGGACGCTCAACATGCGTTAGGGCAATTTTACGCGGCGCGGCGCGCTCCGCCACGAGTGTTCGCAAATGATAGGGATCCAAATAGGCGTCTACGTATTGGATATTGCAGTTCTGATTTTCACGCACACCCGGTTGGTATGGCCATGTTGCCGCTCTTACATTTCCATAACCGAGAAGCCGTCGAAGTATATTCCTATGCCGACGTACCGAACCAAGACGGAGCGACTGAGCAGATAAAAGGCCTTTGTGATTGGTGGCGCGATATTGCAGGGATGCATGATGATGCCGTGGCGGAATTAATTGTACAGGATGAAATTGATATTCTGGTGGTCTTGGCGGGACATATGGACCGGAACCGGCTCTTCATAGGACGAACCCATCCAGCACCGATCCAAGTGCTGCATCATGGTCAATGCAGCAGCTTCATTTCCGACTATGACTATTTCATTGGCGATAGCATTATCACGCCTCATGGCGGGCCGGAGCAATTTAGCGAACGTATATTGCGTCTGCCGTGCTGGACGGTCCAAGCCTTTCCGGCCGAAGCAAAAGCGGTTAAGCCGCCACCCTTTGCGGGCAACGGTTACATAACATTCGGATCATTTAACAACCCAATTAAGCTTAATGAAACGACGCTGTCTCTGTGGACGGACATTATGTGTAACGTTTCAAATTCGCGGCTGTATTTAAAGTATTACGACTTATATGGGGTACCGGAAGTCCGCGACCGGATCGTGGATTTTTTTAAAGCTGCCGGAATTGGTTCGGAGCGCTTGATGTTTAAGTCGGATACCGACGCAAGGTCTGGACATTTGTCCCACTATGGTCAGGTCGATATCGCGCTGGACCCTGCTCCCTTTAACGGGGCGACCACAACTTTCGAGGCACTATTGATGGGCGTACCGGTCATCAGTCTACTTGGGCAACAATTGCTCGCGCGTTCTGCTGCTAGTTTGATTACGACGGTGGGTCTCCCGGAATTGATTGGACACTGCCCAGGCGATTACGAAAAAATTGCAGTATCACTTGCCACTGACTATGAACGCCTTTCAGCAATTCGCCGCGATTTGCGAGCGAAGATTAAAGCATCAGCGCTTTTTGATGCGCGTCGATATGCACGAAATATGGAGCGCTTCTATCGGGCGATGTGGCATGTTTGGTGTGATGAGAATCGGTAAATATCATAATAACTTTATCGAATATTCAATATTTTCAGAAAAAAGCTCTGCTTTTTGTTTAATTCTATTTGCGCCAGGGTGGTGCAATTTCCTCGAGTGCGTCGCCTATATCTCCGTCGAGAAAGAGCCGAAGACTTGGCACCCCAGCTGCGGCACCAGCCTGCATGTCAGTCTCCTTGTCGCCAATCATGAAACTACGGGATAGATCAACTGGCCATTCTTTCATCGCTTGCAGCAACATGCCTGGTTTCGGTTTACGCCAGTCCGAAAATTCTTGGTACTGGTCTCCGCCAAAATCAGGATGGTACGGACAGTAATAGAACGCGTCGATATGGGCGCCCTGTCGCATCAGGGTTTCGTTGATATAAGCGTGTAAGCTCTCAATGTCGGCGGTATCATAGAGTTTGCGCGAGACACCCGCTTGATTGGTTACAACGAAGACATAATAACCGAGGTCGTTGAGGCGTTTGATTGCTGCTTCTATACCCTCCATCCATCGGTAGTTGTCTTTGTGCCAAACGTAACCAGTGTCATGATTGATAATACCGTCTCGGTCAAGGAAGGCTGCTGGCCGTCGCTGCCATTTCGAGAGGAGAGACTGCGCGCGTTCGAAATCTTCCTGGATACCAATATCGATGAAAGGAGCGTTATAGACCCGACCTTCGACTGTGCCTCGTTCGACGAGTTGGGGTAGTGTATCGGTTTCGAGCGAAACTGATCCATCACCAATAATGTCTAATACGTCGCGGCTGAGACAATAGACGCCAGCATTTATGAGACCGGGGCCGGCGCTGGATTTCTCTCCAAATCTGCGGACTCTTCCATTATTTAAAATCACGCTACCATAACGGCTGATGTCCGTGACTTCCCTGAGTGCGATTTTAGCGGTGCCGTCCCCAAGAAATGGGTCAAGCAGGTTAATGTCAAAGAAGGTGTCGCCATTTATCATTAGGAACTGCGGTTCTAGCAAGTGTTTAGCATAACGCAATGCGCCGGCGGTGCCGGCAAGAGGTTGGTCGGCGACAAGTTCGACATCGACATCGCGCCATGCGGGGGAACGTGTCGCTAATTCAAAGGCGGTGGAGTGCGGTCCAACGAGAAGAATAAGGCGTCGAATACCGTGACGCGTGAGCTCGTCTTTAAGATATTCGATGAAGGGGCGGCCACTAATGTTAAGTAATGGCTTTGGAGTATCTGCGGTCAGGGCGCCGAGGCGTTTACCCATTCCACCAGCCAAGATGACTGCTTGTCTTACCATTCTTTGCCGATAGTGATGATCAAGTCTGAAAGTCCTGACGGTACCAATCCAAGGTTGATTGGACGCCGTTTTGGAAACTCGTTTGAGGATGCCATCCAAGCGCCTCACTGGCCCGGGCGCAATTCAGAAATAGCGATGTTTTGATTGTCGGTTTTGTTCGGTCAAACATTATCTCAATATCGCGGCCGGAGGCGGCAATGATCTTCATGACAACGTCCTTTACTGTAAAGGCTTCACCGTATCCGATATTAAAAAGTCCAAATCGTTCTTGTTGTCGTTCGATTGACAACTCAACGCAATTGACCAGATCGCGGACGTGAAGAAGGTCACGGGCTTCTTCGCCTTCGCCCCAGACAACAATTTTGCCGTCTGTGGATGTCATAACCTTGGCCACGTTTGCGCCGAACATGTGGGATCGCACCAAATCGTATTTGTCGTGGGGCCCGTATATATTGGAGTGACGCAGCACCGTGAATTTCGTACGCCCGAGACCGGCAAAGAACTCCGCCATTTTCTCAAGATAAACCTTCGTCCAACCAACGCCAAAATATTGCGGTGATATTTCGCCAATAAAGTCGTCTTCGCCAAGTGGATGGTCGCTGCTTGGGTACATGACGGTACAACTGAAGAATATGAGATGCTTTACGTTCAGGTCAAAGGCTATTCGGAAAATATGCGAATTCATGACTGCGTTATCGGATGTATGGATGTAGGGTC
>PBOZ01000091.1 GCA_002724555.1 Rickettsiales bacterium | reverse complement strand
TATTATTTATCTGCTGGGTAACTAATTCCAAATTCATGATTTATTGGACCCTTGATCCGATTCTGGTACATATAGGTGGAGTTCGGTATGTCATATGGCGTCGTATTTTTCGATTCTGTCGATTTGTCGGAACTCCTTATAATTTAAATTAGGATGGAAATTCAAAATGTCTGAGGCGTTTGTAACAACTACCGTTGGATCCATGCCAAAGCCGGCATGGCTAATGGAACAACTGCCGTTAAATGCGGAGGGCAAACAAGTCCACGGTAAGGGGGCAGATTGGCTTTATAAGGGTGATTTGTTGCAGACGGCGCAAGACGACGCGACACGGTTGACAATACACGATCAAATCAATGCTGGTATTGACGTGGTGTGCGACGGCGAACAGCGGCGGAGCTCGTATCTTACTTACATTACGTCGCAACTGGGTGGCTTTGACTATCAGAAATTGACCAAAAAATGGACCCGTAATAATCGCCGCTTGGCTGAGGTTGGGAGGTGTGTTGGGCCTGTTAGCCGACCTGGATTTATGCTGAAGAGAGACGCAGAATTTATGCTGGCCGAAACGACTAGGCCTGTGAAAATCACTTTGCCTGGGCCGATGACTGTAGTGGATTCGACAGCCGACGAACATTACGGAGATGAAGAGACTATGGCGATGGAAGTCGCTGCCCTTCTAAATGAGGAAGCAAAAGAATTGGATGCACTTGGCATCGCGGTAATCCAATTCGATGAACCGGTTTTCAGTCGTTATCCGGATAAGGTTACGGAATGGGGAATTAAGGCGCTGGACCGTTGTTTGGAGGGTATAAAATCGGCACAAACGGCGGCGCATATTTGCTACAGCTATCCTATGCCAGGCGTACCCCGACCGATCGTCGATAGCTATCCAGTCATTCTCAAAGCGCTGGAAGATTCCAAGATTGATCAATTGGCTCTTGAGTTTGAGGCGTCACGCCTTGATCCAAAACTATTAGAGCTATGTCCATCAAAAACCGTTATGTTTGGTTGTATTGATAACAGCATTGATGATATCGAACCGCCTGAATATGTGGCGGATAAGCTATTGGCGGCGGCAAAGTATCTACCGGCTGATCAAATTCAAGCAGCACCGGATTGTGGTTTGGTTCCATTATCTCTCGATATTGCGCGTGCCAAGCTGAAAGCAATGTCGGACGGCGCAAAATTAGCGCGGCAACGCCTAAACTAAATTTGGTGTTGTTTGCAAACGATTGCGAAGATTGCTGTCCTCTAAATAGGCTTGGCATACTGTGACAGCACCTGCCAGGGCATCCCATCCCGATGTGTGGCCGATCTTGTCTAAGTCTTGGAGAGCACTTCGCAATGTGACGTCATGCCCTTGCATCAAGGCATTAATAGTTTTGTGCAGGCTTGCGCTGCCGTATCCCGATGCCGCGCAATCGAGATGTGCGTGGGAAATGCGGTTACCTAGCGCAAGGCTGATCGGGCGACAAATGTTCCAGATTTTATCTACGGAGGTCGTATCGCCAAGGGTGCGTAATGCGATCATCGCTCCACCAATGTAATCATCCCCCGATGGCGTAAGCCCTGGGCCGAGGCCGACAAAACGGTTTATCCGTGTTGGAGTATCGATTTTACCTTGTAACCATAAGCAAAAATAGCTTACCGCTGGTTCGGCAAAATTGCTGACTGGATTAGCTGCGATTGTCGACCAATCGCTTAAGATGAAACGTCCAAGCCCTTCGCTCGGTATGGCATTCGTATAATAATTGTCGAGCCTATCCAGGCCCTTTCGAAGACTTGCAAACGTCCAATCATTATTAGTGATTGGTGGATACCAAACCTTGGTATTTTTGGTCGAGAATTGGAGTGATCGGCCGACCGAAATTTTATCTTTCGTTATCCAAACTTTATCGCCTGGCTCGAGGCCGCATTGTCGCCAATCGACGGACGCGGGTACGTCAGTGATGATATTTAGAGGACCTGAATTAAAATTCTCATGGCCGATACAACATATTCCATCAGCGAATTCGACGTAAAAACTACTTCGGAATACGCCAATAAGTTTGCCTATGCGATGACCCTGTCGCATCTTTGTTGTACTACACCCAAGTTGGTGAGCAAGAAACCACCCTAAGTTTGGCATTGGGCTCATTTCATTCGAGTGATTTCAAGAGGGTGTGCGAAGACATGCGAGGGCAAAGGCGGCGGCATCGGCATTTGTGGGCGCCACAATAACGCCCACATCTTCTAACATTTTGATTTGTGCCGCGTGGTCTTGCGGATCGTGGACAGTGCCAGTGACCGAGGCGATGATAAGCGGATGGTCTATTTTTACATTGGCAATACATCGTGCGACGTGGGCTGCTGGATTGCTATTTGCCCCATATCCTATAATGAGATCGAGTAAAATTAGGCCGACACTGCGATCCTTGAGGGCTTCAATGAGTAGGTCATCCCGAACTGACGGGTCTATCATGGGGTGGGGGCGACCGCGTGTATATTCATCGCTACCCAGATCGATAATTACGTGATGCCGCTCGAGAGAACTGGAGAGATGTTTAATGCCGGTTAACGGGGCATTTGAAGTAACTTTTTCGTCCCCAGCATGTAGTATCAATTGCGCTTCGGACGCTAACGTTCCGCCGCTAAATAGCCCTCTAATAAGAGGCCGACCTGCTGTTAAGGGCATCGCTTTATGTTGTGTATACCAATCAAATGCCGTGTCCACGGATACCGCGTGCGCTGCGGCTTCTTTTAGGGTGTCGACCTGCGTCGCATTTTTAGGCAACTCAATTCTGGAGCTGCCGATGAGGCACAACGTAAATGTTTTTGAACTCGTTGCGATGCGCTTAATTATCTTTGAAACAACCTGAGCATCTGGCGGCTTTGATATAACAATAATATGGCGTGTCGATGGGTCACATTCGAATGCATCAATAGCCATGAGAGTCGTGATGGCCCCGACTTCAACGCTTAAGTCGCGGCCGCCCACACCAATGGCATGGGTTATGCCATAACCGGCCCTGTCTATAAGGCTGGTAACCTCTTGTATCCCCGTGCCTGACGCGCCGATAACGCCAATGTCACCGCGGGCTACCACATTTGCAAAACCCAATGGGACGCCTCCGATAATTGCAGTTCCGCAATCAGGACCCATGAGGAAAAGGCCCCGCGCTTTCGCCTCTTCTTTAAGCGCAATTTCGTCTTCAATCGATACGTTGTCGCTGAAGACCATGGTGTGAAGGCCGTTTTTTAACGCTTTGCGCGCTTCTGCAGCGGCGAAATCACCGGGTACCGATATAATAGCAAAATTCCGGTCGGGATTAGCCACAACGGCTGCACGAATTGACTTTGGCTGCCAAACTGTTCTCTCATCCCCGCCTCGTTTTGGCGTATTGAGAAGATCTGTTGCTGTCTCCAAAGCTTTGTTTGCGGCCTTCAAGTTGATGCCGCGAATACCAAGAATAAGATCACCACCGACCGCGGCTTCACCCTCGTCTTCAAGAAGGTTGGCATCACGCATGATCTGTTTATTGGATGGTGTGCCCATCATAAGGGCGGCGTCTTCGATCCCTGGCAATTCTCCGATGTTCCTCGAGATTCTCATTAGGGCAACAGAATCGAGGAAAAATCCGTGCCGAACCAGATTGACGGTTATACTCATGATACACCCAATCGCTCGGCTAAAGCGCGGAGGGCTTTTTCAAAACAAGCCATTGGTGCCTTTACGACACCGGCTCCGACTTGGCCGACACCCGGTTTGTGATGTGCAATGCCGGTATTGATGGTTGGCACAATGCCGGTCTCGACGACACGCCGGATATCAATACCCGTCGGAACGCCCGTATAGTTGAGTGAGGGGATTGTCCATTCAGGATTTTCCGAGATTGTGATCTCAGACATTGCCCGTGTTGTGAGCGCTGCTTCTGACGCTTCACCTGCTCCCACAAATCCGGCAACCGCGGGAGCAGCTGCCATGGCAAAACCGCCAAGGCCGATAGTTTCCACAATGGTGGAGTCCCCCATATCTGGATTGGCGTCCTCTGCAGTGAAACCAGGGAAGTAAAGACCCTCTGGCATTTCTACGGGGGCAGTGAACCATGTGTCGCCAGTGCCGCTAACTCGTATTCCAAATTCTGTACCATTACGGCTCATAGCGGTGACGATGCTTGATCCTTCAATATCGCGGACGGGGTCCATAATGGCTTTGCCTAACACCATTGCTACATTCAGAAAGAACTGATCGTTGCCTCCCATGAATTTCAGTGCTTTCGAGAGCTCGGTTCTATCCGCGACTGTTTCAGCTAATGCAGGTGCAAGGGCCCGGAGAAAGAGGCTTGAACAGCCGACGTTACGTTGGTGCATCTCATCGCCCATTGTAAGTCCCCGTGCCACGATGTCTTTTAGGGGTAACCCTTCGATATGTCGCAATGCGCTTCCAAATGCAGGGCCAAACGAATCACGCAGCCAGCGTAGCCGATTGATAACTTCTTCGTCATTGCCGCCGAAGCGCATGACCTTGCCAAGACCTTCGTTTATTGCGCAATAGGCCTTGTTTCCGAAGGCTGTGTTTTCAACCACCATGACGGGTTGGCTGCGCGTCGTTATTCCTGTCATTGGCCCGACGGCATTAAAGTGGTGGTTTGGCTGAAAGTCGAATGCGCCTTCGCTCGCCATTTGTTCGGCCGCTTTCAGGTCCGAGGCCCAACCTTCAAAAACTGCAATCCCGGCAACGGCACCCCGCATCGGTCCGCACATTCGCTCCCATCCAATGGGTGGCCCGGCATGCAGTATCATGCGGTCTTTAAGGTTACTGATAATCTCTTGCGCTGGAACGACGTCTACTAATACAGGTGTAGCCGCAAGCAGGCGCTCTAATGCGTGGTTATTCGATTGTTCAATCTGTTTCATCAAATTGCTGTTTAGTTATGAGCCTAGTTTGGCGAGGAGATTAGCAAGTTCAACATTGCCGCCAGCTGGGGGAGACCAGTCAACGTGAATAACCGAAACACCCTGCTTTTGGAGATCCTTAGAAAAACTTTCCAAACCAATGTTAACGATTTTCAAGGAGCTCGAGAGCAATTCGGTGGGTTCTTCGTTCTTCATTCAATCCTCAATATATAAGTAAAACGGTTCGGTGGGCGAATTTGAATCCAAAAATAACCTGAGAATATCTAGTTCTAAGGTTTAACGGAAGACATACAATATTATTTCTGAACGATAGCAGGCCTGCTTGCATGTTCGATTAATAACTTGCCTTTAATGGTACTCATTTCATTTCCAATAGTATTGATTTGAGCCAAGGATGAGAAATACGTCGATGTCTAAAAACTATGAAGGTTGGGTGCTGACGACGGTCGCCGGAAATGGTGAACAAGGATATTCGGGTGACGGTGGGCCAGCACGTGAGGCAACGCTCAATAATCCTTTCGACGTTGTTTTTGATAGCAAGGGACGGCTTATTTTTACCGACACCTTCGGGCAGCGTATTCGACGGATTGATTTAAAATCTGGAGTTATTTCGACCGTCGCAGGATGTGGCGGCGAAGGCTACTCAGGCGACGGTGGATTGGCAACAGAGGCGACGTTTAATCAGCCGTATGGGTTGGCTGTTGACGCTGGTGATAATATTTACACTGCAGACCGATTGAATGGTGTCGTACGAAAAATTGATGCAAATGGCATTATTACCACGTTTGCTGGCAACGGGAACTTAACTTTTTCTGGCGACGGCGAGGCGGCAAATATTGCGAGTATGGTTGAACCGAATGGATTGGTATTTTCGAGCGATTTTAGAAGCCTTTTTATTGCCGATGTCTCTGATAATCGAATTCGTGTTGTTGATATGCTGAGCGGCGTAATTTCCACATTGGCAGGGACGGGCAAAACAGTGCACGACGGCGACGGCGGGCCTGCGACAGCGGCCGGCGTTTTCGGTGCGCGTGCAGTTGGAATTCGACGGTCTGATGGCGCGGTTTACGTAATGGAACGCCAGGGTAGTTGCATTCGGTTGGTAACGCCGGACGGTAAAATCTCGACTGTTGCGAGCACAGGAGAGACTGGCTACGGGGGTGATGATGGAGCGATTCAAAACGCAATTTTTGACCGGCCGAAGGAAATGACCGTTAACGCGGACGGGAATATACTTGTCGTCGATACAGAGAATCACGCGATCCGGTTGTTGGACTGGGCCTTGGATCGTGTTTCGACAATCGCGGGTATCGGAGAAAGTGGTCGCCCTCAAGACGGTGCTCTTGCGATAGCTACGTCTCTTGCGCGCCCGCATGGCATTGCGATTGGTCCGGATGGTGCGTTGTATATCGGTGATACTGAGAACCATCAAATTCAGCGTGTTGCACCTGCCTAGCCAGGCGTCTTTTCCGCTGCTTTAATTGCTTCGGGCCAATAGGGTCCCATTACTGGGGTATCACCGCCTACTGTTGTTCGCCGCAATACACGTCGGTACTTAGTGAAATCGTATTCCATTGCTCGGTGCAGTAGGACGCGGTTGTCCCACATGACCAAATCGTTTTGTCGCCAGCGGTGGAAGTAGCAGAATTCCTCTTTACCAACATAGTCAACCAGCCATTTGTGCAGTTCCTTGCCTTCTTCATGTGTAAAACCACCAATTTCGAGACTGGTATTGGAAGTGAAGTAGAGTGATCGTTGGTAGTCACGATCCGGATGGACGCGGACCACGGGGTGTGTGACTGGCGGCAGAGAGTTTCTCTCATGATCGCTCATTGGTGGGATACTGGGCTCCAAGCGGCGAATTTCACCATAGGAATGAACCTGATGGAGATGTGTTATCCTTGTTTTCATATCCTCGGGTAGGCTTTGGTAGGCCAACAGCATGTTTGAGAAACCCGTTTCGCCCCCCTCCGCATTGTGCGGCAATACCTCGATCCCATACATGATCGACGCGAGGGACGGAATGTAGCGGTAGGAACTATCTGTGTGCCAGCGCCCATTATTGCGCTGATAGACGACACGCGGATCGTCTTCTGGTAGATGATCGCCCTCCATGGATACGTTTGCAACGTGATACACCTCGACAGCGTTTTTTGTCATATCTTCTTCTGGAAAGATCTCCAGCGGCCCGAATTGCGTTGAAAAGGCTGTCAGTTGTTCATCAGAAAGATCCTGATCCCGGAAACATAGCAGATGATAATCCTGGAAAGCATTGCGTAACGTTGCGATTGTTTCGCTATTGAGTGCCTTTGAAACATCAAGCCCTAAAACCTCGGCGCCGAGAGTTTCGGAAACTGGAGAAATATTAAATACGCTCATGACGTTAATCCTTGGCATTAGATATTTCTAAAATTTGGTTCAGAATTCTGGTTCGGCGAGTTCGATTAATCAAATCCGAGCAAAACCTCCGGCAGCCACAACGCCAAATTTGGGAAAATCATCACCAACCCCATCACTACGAAGTGCAATAGTATGAAGGGCGTCATACCGCGGTACATGTCTCGAAGTGTAATGCTTGGTGGTGCAATAGATCGGAGGTAGAAGATGGCACCAGCCATGGGTGGGGTCAGTAGGCTCGTCTGGAGCGTGATCAGCAGCAATATGAAAAACCAGATAGTATCAAATCCGAAACCGTTCATTAGCGGCACGGCGATTGGTACAACGATTAAAATAATTGAAAGCACATCCATCACGAATCCGGCGAGAAAAACTAGAAGCAAAATTAAAAATAGTGTGCCCCACCCACCGAGCCGCATTACCTCGATGATTTCTTCCGCTGCTGCGTATCCACCGCTGCCGATAAAGACGCTGGAAAACATGGTCCCACCAAGCAAAATTGTGAGGATCATCGCGGTGATAGAGATTGTTTTGAGGATCGCTTCTTTTAGCACGCCAAAAGAAAAATTCTGGTAGATGATCGTGAGCACGAGGGCGCCAACAGCACCCATTGAGGCAGCCTCTGTTGGAACCGCCATACCGCCGATGATTGTGCCAAGCACGACAAAAATAAGGATCACTGGTGGTAGCAGAGCCACAGCTGTGATCCGCAGTTTTTCGGCCAGAGGCGGGTCGTCTTCTGTTGGGGGAAGACGCGGACCGGATTTTGGATCGAGCGTGCAGCGGACTAAAATGTAGAGAATATAAAGGATCGCAAGGATCAGCCCGGGGAATAGCATGCCGGCAAACATATCGCCTATTCCGATCTCTGCAATCAGTGAGAGGATTACAACGAGAACCGAGGGCGGAATAATGGAACCGAGTGAACCGCCGGCGCAGATTGTCCCTGAAATTAGTCCCTTATCGTAGCCGTAGCGCAGCATAACGGGGATCGCCAGCATGCCCACAACAGTCTCGGTGGCGCCGACCACGCCGCTCGACGCCGCAAAAAGGACACACATGACAATGGTGCCGACTGCAAGTCCGCCCGGCATGCGTCGTGTCCACATATGAATTGCCTCAAAAAGGCGTTCAGCAGTTCCCGAGCGTTCTAACATTGCGCCCATAAAAATGAAAAGGGGTGCGGCAGCCAGCACATGGCTTGAGGTAATTTCTTGCACTTTGGCGACGAAAAGGTGGACCGTTCCACCGCCGTATTCCATGACACTAAATACCAGAGCTACGCTAATCAGTGCGAAAGCGACCGGCACGCCGAGGAAGATCAACGCCATCAGTGGCAGGAACATAATAAGCGCAGAATCCACGCTAGGTCTCCGGCTTTCCGGTTCTGAGTACGCGTGAACGCTTTATGGTGTCTGCAATGATTTGTAATGTGAAGACAAAGAAACCAAAGGCCACAGTGGAATAGACCGGCCAGATGATTGGATTCCATTCGGATTCGCCGGATAGCTCATTCACCAAGTAGGCAGCGACGGCTTTGTCTATCAAGAGCCAGGTCATCCAAGCGATTGTTGGCAACAAAAACCCTGCATTGATGACGATGTCGATAGTGGCTTTTACGCGTGGTGAAAACCGTTCGTAAAGAAAATCGATCCGGATGTGCTGCTCTTCTCGCATCACATAGGCGATGCCGAGCGCAAAATGCGCACCGGTCATCATGTAAGTAAGTTCATAAGCCCAGAAGGTCGGTAGATCGAAGAAGAAGCGCAGCACGACCTCATAGAACATAACAGCCGCAATTGGCAGCACAAGACTGGCGCCGAATAACCCTGTCGCGCCAGAAAGACGGTCGATAATTGTGACAAGACGTGTAAGCATGCGTGGGCGTGGCCGCAGAAAAGCCTAATGTTTGATATAAGGATATGTTCCCAATTTTTGGAACTGTGCAATAGGGAGAGAGGTGATGGACAAAATTATTATTGAGGCGCGGGTCAATGAATTGGCGCCACGGGACGAAAACCCAAACGTTCCATTCTTGCCAGAGGAAATTGTCGCTGATGCTAAGAGTTGCTATGACGCTGGTGCATCGATCATCCATTATCATGGGCGAACGGCGACGGGCGAGCCGGAACATGACCCCGCGTTTTATTTGAAGACCAACTCGGGAATTCGGACAGCCTGTCCGATTCTAATTAATCCGACGCTTGGTTACGTTGCACATGGTGGAGACGCAAGGGAGCGTTTTGATGCGATTGAGAAATCGATGGAAGACCCCAAAACTGCCCCACATTTTGCACCAACGGATACGGGCACGGTCAATGTGGATTGGTGGGATCCAGACAAAAATAAATATGACACAACCAATCTCGTGTATGAAAACTCAACCGAAACGTTGATTTATTTTGCCGATCGCATCAGACACCATGGCCTAAAACATTATTGCGTCTCTTGGAATATCAGTTTTACTCGGCAGATGGGGGCATTGATGAAGATGGGTATCATTGAGGGACCTGTCTTTGTGCTTCTATGTATGACGGATGGTATTTCGCTTTCGGGCCATCCAGGCACAGCAGAAGGTCTTGATGCTCACACCAATTTCTTGCCGAAAGATCAAAAAGTTTTTTGGTCGGCAATGAACTACAAGGGAAACTTATTCCTCCTGACGGAAAAGGTCATCAAAGAAGGTGGTCACATTTCAATTGGACTTGGCGATTATCCGTATTGTGAATTTGGTCAGCCGACTAATGCAGATTTGATTGCCAGGGTTGTGGAGCAAGCAGAGTCGCTTGGTCGTGAGGTCGCGACAGTAGATGATACACGTAAGATGTTGGATATGACCTCAGGTGCGGCCGCAGCGGCTTGAGATCCTCGAGTTCGGATTATTTGTTCTGAATCATCTCTGTGATGGAGATAGCTAAACGGTCTTCGACGACGATAACTTCACCGCGACCGACCAAGCGGTTGTTGATACGTAAGTCAATTGGATCACCAACATTTTGGCCAAGTTCGACAACCGCGCCGCGTCCGAGTTTAAGTAACTGGTTCACCAAAAGGCTAGCTGTCCCCAAGACTGCGGTTACGTCGACATCTACGTCGTAGACTGCTTGGTCTTCTAAGTCTTCGCTCATAGCGCTGACCTCATTTTTTGATGTCGGTTGATTTTTTAATACTTACACGTTAGGCGATTTTACCGGTTAACGGAAGTAATAATTTCTTGAACTTAAATAAATAATTATTCTATTTCAAATTCATTATTTCATGCTATTGCAACCCGAAAATCTATTTGGATGGACCTTTAGTGGCCAAATATTTGACGATTTTCTATCGCCGTAACTGTTATTTCTGTCTAATTTTTTCAGCAAACGAAGTGGAGAAATGCGATGCAGATTATTGATGCACAAATTCATCTTTGGGGAACTGGACTACCGAGCAACCCGTCGCATTGGCAAGTAACGTCGTTTACACCGGCGGAAGCTGTTAAGCTGATGGATGAGGGTGGTGTGGATGCAGCTGTTATACATCCGCCGAGCTGGGATCCAGGGTCAGTCGAGATGGCACTGGCTGCAGTGCAAGATTATCCAGGTCGTTTCGCGATCATGGGATCTGTAGATTTCGATGACCCGGCGGCAAAGCATAAGATTGCGGGTTGGCGAAAACAAATTGGTATGCTCGGTTTGCGCTATACGTTCTTGCACGAAGCGGCCCGGCGGAAGTTGGAGGACGGATCTTTAGACTGGCTGTGGGCAGTGGCGGAAGAAGCTAGTGTGCCAATTTCGGTCTTGGCGACTGATTCACTTCGTTATTTTGGACAGATCGCGGAACGTCATCCGGCTCTGCGTGTGACGATTGATCATCTAGGTGGACGTGGTGGGTTAACTGAGTTGAAGGACGAGGAGGCGATGACCCATATCCCTGAGCTTTTGAAGCTTGCGAAGCTGGAGAATGTTGCTGTTAAGGCAACGGGTGCGCCCGGCTATTCTAGCGAGCCTTACCCTTTCCCAAAGATGCAAAAATATATTCGGCAAATTTATGACGCATTTGGGCCGGAGCGAATGTTCTGGGGAACTGATATATCGAAGATGCCATGTTCTTGGGAGGAGTGCGTTCGGATGTTTACCGAAGAATTAACTTGGCTAGATAACCGGGATAAGTGTTTGGTGATGGGGGGTGCAATTTGTACTTGGTGGGGCTGGCATCGCGATTTAGGAGATGAATGATGGGTGAGGTTTTGAAATCTAATACTTCAAGAAAACCAGTGGCAGTTGTCGTCGGAGCTACGTCAAAATGGCAATCTGACGGTCGGAATACAAAGCTTGCACATGGTAAAATCATTGATGATAGCGATGTGCCGGTTAGTGTTCGCTGGGGTGTCGGTGGGGCGATAGCTCAAAAATTTGCCTCTGAAGGTTTCTTCACGGTTTTGACAACGCGAAACGCATCAAATGCCGCACCGCTCTCGGATGCCATTCGGGCACGAGACGGTGATTGTATGACGGTGGAATTGGACTTGGCATTGGAAGTATCCGTCGCGAGTGCTTTTTCGACGATTCGCGCTCAGGCGGGTGATCCCGATGTATTGATCTACAACGCTGGATATCTTGAGGGTAGGGATCTTCCACCTGAGAAGGAATTGCTGGAACATATTGAGGTCGAGATGTTTGATACTGCTCAACACATCGCAAGCCGTGGACCTTTCTTGGTGGCCAAAGAAGTACTGCCAGCAATGCGGAAACGGGGAGGAGGGACATTTCTTTTTTCCAACAACAATAAGTCGCTGCGGGGCCGCAAGCGTTACACGGGTGAGTCCTTGTACTATCCGCGCGTAATGATGCGGACACTGGCACAAGTCTTGACGGAAGAATATTCAGAGTTTGGTATACACGTTGCAAATGTTGTCATTGATGGCTTAATCGACTCGCCGGGCACACGAGCCCTACCGAAAGCTCTTGAAAACCCAGATATCGTTATGGATCCAGAGAAAATTGCTGAGGCGTTCTATTATCTCCACACGCAGGATAAGTCCTGTTGGACCCATGAACTGCAACTAACGCCTCATCCGACGATGCCGGCATATTAGAAACTAATTAGCTGTTTTCAGTTTGTACCGGAAGTCGCAATGTGAGGCACCCCCCATGATCGTCTGCGTACGCGTGAGCTGGATATTAGCGTTGTAGCCAATGCAGAAATCACCATCGCGTTGGCATGATAGCAGATCGCCAATATCGCCAGCACCCATCTCGCGGTACATCTCCGAATAGCGACATCGTTTGACATTGAAATTGAGCGTGTCGGTACTTGCCTCGAGTAATTCGATTTCAAGCGCACCGTCCCGGGTCCAATTCGGCAAAATATCGTGGAAATCTTTTAGGTCCGGTTCGCCGTCAACGTTTGCTGCGAAATCGCGGCCTTGCTGGATGGCTGCCTTACTGACGGTGTCGCGGATGACATTGCGGGCCTGCTCTTGCCCAAGTCGCTCGCGCAACGTTTCGAAGACGTGCTTCAAAATATTTGCTTCTATCTGTCTTTGTTGCAGGATTGGCAATTGGGTCATCGTTTACGCTCCAAATGTTTCAGGGATTTACGTCGCCAACCTGTAATGGGGGTGACACATAAATGTAGCTGATAATATTGATCAAATTCTACCCGCCCTTCCTAGTGATGTAGACGCCGACTGAATTTTTTGGTCGTGTCCCTTAGTCTTTGGTCCACCATTGGAATATGAACTTTAATTTAGTGGGCCATATCGAAATATTTTCGTACTTCGCGCTAACGTAAATTATTCCCCTCTCGGGATATCAGCACGGCATCTATAGTGGCCATAACAGATGGCACGCCGCGATTTTGTACCGGCCTGACGCATGGTATATAACTTTGGACATACACCGAGTAAAGGTGAGCCATGAATGATATGATGAATGTCGATGCGGCGGCGGAAGACGCCGAAATGCAAACTTATATGCGTAATGGTGAGAAACGGGCCCTCTCGCTCGGTAATAGGGGGCCACTTCGCTTTGATGAGAACGGAAAACTCCACGAAGATATTTTGGAAGCCTATTGGCAGTGCGGATTTTATGTTTTTGAAGGCGTGCTTGGCAAAGAAGAATTAGTGGACCTAGAGAATGACTTTCAAAATATTCTCGCGCGTCTCCCAATAGAAAAAGACAGTCCAATTGATGCGCAGTGCCAGCCTGCACTTGGGGCCGATTGTGAGGCACCGACGTTATTTTGGTCCAAGCCACTTGCGGACCCGTTCGGCGGTACTGAACTTGCGAACGGCCGGCATCCGATAAAGATGCCAGAGCCGGATGTGGCTGCCGGTGCTCCGAAGGAAGTTGTTTACCTGATGCTGGGCTCGCTGCAATTCTCTGAGGCTTGTCTGCGATTATACGGTCATCCTGATTTGCTTCGCGTGGCGGCATCCATCAATGGTGAGGATTTTACTCCCTTTAACGAAGCTATCTTTATCAAGGAGCCAGGTCGAGGTGCGTCGGTTGCCTGGGGCGGTGACGGCGTTGCCCATTGGGATAATGTTGATTGGGATCAAGGAACCCACGGTTATAACACGATGGCCCAACTTTATGGCTGTACTGCAGAAAACGGCGTCTGGGTGGTG
>PBOZ01000090.1 GCA_002724555.1 Rickettsiales bacterium | reverse complement strand
TCTTCCCGGCCGTTAGGCCCTATACTTATTGCTGCGCCATACTATAGCCGCCTCCGTGCCGATTTATGTTTGCTTACCTACGCCAGTGCTGCGTGATTCCCGGGACAAAGAGCGTCACGATGTTAGCTTGGCCAAAGCGCAAGGTAAAACGTTAAGGTTCCGCTTTTAAGCGCCGGAAGTTTTATTTAGCCATCCTCTTTGATCTTTAACGCTACAAAGCGCAAATCGCCACCTTGTTGTATCAAGAGCAGCACCGACCGCCGACCGGCGTCACGCGCATCGTTAATCTTGGCCATAATTTCGGCGGGAGTAGACACCTTCTCTTGATTAACCTCGACAACCAGTGTGCCCGGTTGGAGCCCTTTTTCCTGGGCGCTGCTATCGCTTTCGACGTCTGTGACCACAACACCTTCAGAATCTTCTTCAAGTTCAAATTTCTTGGCTAAGGATTTGCTAAATGGCGCTAGTTTCAGTCCAAGCTCTTGAATTGTTTCTGACCGGCCCTTCTTAGCGACACCCTTTTTACCAGGTGAGAAGGATGCTGCATCGACCTTTTCGAGTTCACCGAGGGTTACCCGTAAGGTCGTCTTCTTGCCATCGCGCCAAACTTCAACATTGACTTCCTTGCCGACGCCAGTATCCGCGACGATACGTGGAAGTTTTCGGGACTGTGGAACTTCAAAATTGTTGAAAGATAGAATTACATCGCCCGACTTGAAGCCTGCTATTGCTGCCGGGCTATCGTCAACAACCCCTGCCACGAGCGCCCCTTTCGCTTCTTTCAAGCCGAGACTTTCTGCAATTTCTTCTGTGACGGTTTGAATCTGAACGCCAAGCCATCCACGTTTGGTGGTACCAAATTCCTTTAGTTGCTTAATGACACCTTCTGCCAAGGACGATGGGATTGCAAAACCGATACCGATACTACCACCGGATGGCGACAGAATAGCAGTGTTAACGCCGATAACGTTCCCTTTTAGATCGAACAATGGCCCACCCGAGTTGCCTCTGTTAATGGGCGCATCGGTTTGGATGTAATCGTCATAAGGCCCGGAGCGCAGGTTTCGGCTACGTGCAGAGATGATGCCAGCTGTCACTGTACCACCTAGGCCGAGCGGATTCCCAATCGCCACCACCCAGTCACCGATTCGCGCTATTTTAGAATCACCCCAATTTACGGGTTTAAGGGGTTGTTTGGGCTCGACCTTAATCAAGGCCAAGTCGGTTTTCGGATCTTTTCCGATCACTTGGCCCTGAAGGCGCTGATCGTCATAGAGTACGATCTCGACTGAATCAGCGTTTTCTATAACGTGGTTGTTTGTCACGACGTATCCATCGGCACTAATGATGAAGCCGGACCCAACGGCGGCTCCACGACGTGGAGAATCGCGGCGACGCTTGTTGAATTCTTCAAAGAAGTCACGGAAAGGAGAACCTGGTGGAAAGTCGAATTGTGGACCGTGGCCCTGTTTATCTTTCTTGGCTTTTTGCGACGTCTCAATAGTTACGACGGATGGCAGAAGCCGTTCTGCTAGATCGGCGAATCCGTCCGGCGTGCCGCGCGCCAAAATGTCGGATGGTATCCAGGTGATGAGCGCGATCAGATGCAGAAGGAACACGAATTTTAAAAGGCTGATCCGCGTTGTGCTGCCGTTAGATGAAGCAAGTTGCGTCACCATTGTTCTCCATAAGTGTCATACAAAGACCGATGTAACCGACTTGTTTTGCGCGTCGGCCCCGTGTCTTTTCGAATGTGACCAGTCCAACGAAAATTTCAATCCCGTTATGATAATTACCCAAAAATTTCCATGATTTTGGCTATTGGGCGCCATATTTTTGGCTAAATTAGGGCGGATTTTCCTTTTTGTGCGGTTAAATGCCTACGACCGGATTAGCCAGACTACAGCAAACCCAGCCACCGCAGCGAGCAATCCTCCGACCCGTAATGCTGATGAAGGTAACTCCAACGCCTGATACATCATCCGACGCATTGCAAAAGGGAACAGGGCATACATCGCACCCTCTATGACCAAAACGAGCCCCAACGCTGTAATAAAGTGGTCTATTTTCCGCGACCTACCGATTCGCCCTTAAAAAAGCGAAAGAACTCCCCTTGCGCCGGCCCGACATAGCTCGTTGATTGCCCAGAAAGGCCTTTTCGCATCGCTTGCAAGGAGCGGTAGAAGTCGAAAAAGTCTCGATCGTTGCCGAAAGCGTCATTGTATAGTTTTGTAGCCTTCGCATCGCCTTCACCACGAAGGATTTCCGATTGCTTTTTTGCCTGGGCGACAATGATCCGCTGCTCTTTATCTGCACCAGCGCGGATCTCACGTGCGACTTTGCCTCCTGACGCACGGATGCCCCTCGCTTCTTGCTCCCGTTGTGTCTGCATGCTCAGGAAAATTGCAGCCTTATTCTCCTCCGGCAGGTCAACACGTTTGATCCGTACATCTACGACTTCTAGGCCTAGATGGCTGGACCCGTTGTCGACGAGGCTGCGAATCTGAAGCATCAACTCGGCGCGTTTCGGTTTGAGAAGCTCTGCAAAATCTTCTTTACCAAAAATTTCCCGCAAATTAGCGCTGATGATGTTGTTAAGTTGGCCCTCCGCGATGCCTTCAGATCCCACTGTTTGGTAAAATTTCAACGGTTCGGTGATCCGATAGCGCGCGAATGCATCGACCACTAACTGTTTTTGATCTTGTGTCGGCACTTCTGCTGCGGCCGCATCGAAGTCTAAGATTTTTTTGTCAAAGTAGATAGCGTCTTGAATGAAAGGTACTTTGAAATGCAAACCCGGCTCTTTGACCTCTCGTTTTGGATCGCCAAACTGCAGGACTAAGGCCTGCTCGTCTTCTCGGATAATAAACGCGGCGGACAAGGCGGTAAGCCCGATCGCGGCAAGGATTACTGCGATAATGATGTTCGTTCGGCTCATTTACGGTCTCCTGAATCCGCGGCATTGTCAGAGGCCTGCCTGTTATTTCGAAGTTCATTGAGCGGTAGATAAGGAACTACGCCCGACCCACCTTTGCCCTCTTCCACCAAAACTTTGTCCATATCTTCAAGCACTTTTTCCATCGTCTCTAGATATAGCCGTCGGCGTGTCACTCCTTTATCCTGCACGTATTCTTTATATACGGAAAGAAAGCGCTGGGTTTCGCCGTTTGCTTGAGCGATCTGCTCCTCCCTATAAGCTTCTGCGGCCGCAACGATTTGTGCTGCCTCACCGATTGCTTGCTGAGTAACTTCATTTTTATAGGCGTTGGCCTCGTTCTCGGCCCGCTTTGCATCCTGCTTGGCAGCAGCCACGTCTTTAAACGCGTCGATGACGGCTTCGGGCGGTTCGACACCTTGAATTTCGATACCTCGCACTAGAATGCCAGTATTATATTCATCTAGGATCTGCTGAATGAGTTTCTGCGTCTCTCCTGTGATTTTGGCGCGACCAACTGTCCGGGCGAATTCGAATTTTGATTTGCCAATCACCTCACGCATAGCGCTTTCAGCTACCGCTTTCACGGTCACTTCTGGATTCCTCACATTGAAAAGGTACTGTGCGGCATCCTTGATGAGCCAGAAAACCACGAATTGGACATCTATAATATTTTCGTCACCCGTTAGCATTAGGCTCTCGCGGATAACGTTCTGAGTTCCTTGTGAGCCTCGGAACCCGACCTCAACCCGATTGACCCGGGTAACTTTTGGCTTGATGACTTCTCCGATTGGCGAGGGAATATTGTAGTGCAGGCCTGGTCCTGTTTTATCCCAGACCTTACCAAATATTAGCGCCACGCCCTGCTCATCTGCTTGAACCCTGTAAATACCCGTCGCTAGCCAGCCGGCTACAACAACAAGCACAATGAGGGCGATGCCTTTTCCAGAACCGCCGCTGGGAAGAAACCGCTTCAGCCTGTCTTGGCTGCGCCGCAGCATCTCCTCGATATCTGGTGGGGGCGGATTAGAACCGCCGCCATCCTGCTTACCACCCCAGGGACCTTGACCGTTGCCGCCGCCCCATGGACCGCCGCCGCCGCCTTGTGATTGCCATGGCATGTAAATATTCCCGCCTTGTAAAATTCCTAATGGTATCTTTGTCCGATTGGTGTTGGCAACTGGACCTGAGCTTTATATATGACAGCTGACAAAGGGACAGCAGCAAATTTTCCACCTACGGACGTCCTGAATTGGCATATTGGTAATAAATGGGGAGTTTTCAAGCATGGCAGCGGTTACGGAAGCGCAGGTTCTCGAGGCGCTTAAGGGTGTGAGCGATCCGGGCCAGGGTGGAGATATAGTCTCCCTCGGAATGGTGTCAGGCTTGGTGGTCAAGGACGGGAATGTTGGCTTTTCCATAGAAGTCGAACCGGAACGGGGTCCACAACTTGAACCACTGCGGAAAGAAGCGGAGGCGGCCGTTGACAGCCTTTCTGGGGTTTTGTCTGTTACCGCTGTGTTGACGGCGGAACGTCTCCAACCGGGTGGTGATGCCCGCCAGGCAGATGGCCGTGGCAGTTCTCATGGGCAATCACAGGAGGCGCATAAAGCACCCGCCCCCCTCGCACCCGGTGTTAAAAACATAGTAGCTGTGGCTAGCGGGAAGGGCGGTGTTGGGAAATCGACTACCGCTATTAACCTGGCGTTGGGTCTCGCGGCAACCGGGCTTCGGGTTGGAATGTTGGATGCTGACATTTACGGCCCCTCACAACCACGTATGATGGGTGTCTCAGGTCGTCCCGAAAGTCCAGATGGCACAAGGCTCGAACCGATGGTGGGACATGGCATCAAAGTAATGTCGATGGGCTTTCTTGTCGCCGAGGATACGCCGATGATTTGGCGGGGTCCGATGGTAATGAGTGCATTGCAGCAGATGCTGAAAGACGTAAATTGGGGTGAGCTCGACATTATGATTGTCGATATGCCACCCGGTACAGGTGATGCGCAACTGACCATGGCACAACAGGTGCCGTTGGCAGGGGCTGTGATCGTCTCGACACCGCAAGACATTGCATTACTCGATGCGCGCAAGGGACTAAATATGTTCCGTAAGGTTGACGTCCCGGTTTTGGGGATTGTCGAAAATATGAGCTATTTCCGATGCCCCAATTGTGGTCACGAATCCCATATATTTAGCCATGGAGGAGCCAGCCAGGAAGCTGATCGACTGGGGGTCGAGTTTTTAGGTGAAATACCGCTCGATATAGATATCCGAACAACGTCGGATGGTGGTCAGCCGATCGTCGTCAGCCAACCGGAAAGCCCGCATGCAATTGCGTTCCGCGGCATCGCTGATCGGATTTGGTCAAAGCTGATGACCGCAGGCCGCGCAACGCCGGAAATCGTAATCGAGTAAATAAATTCCTTAACGTTTTGGTCTCTGCTCATATGGCTCGGTGCATAGCTGATAGTCGCGGGCCATTGGCTGAGTTGCTTTTGTGACCAGGCTTTAGTGGTCAACTTGCTGCGACCCGAGCAGGGTCGACCATTGGTGGGTAGAGATTGGTCTTAGCTGTGAAACGAAGTTGGATGCTAATTTGCTTAGCAATTTAACTAATTTGATGTGCCGCGCTGAACAAAGGAAACAGAAGAAGATTAGAAGGTTCACCCAGGCAGTCCTTTAAGGGATTTTTGAGGCCCACATTTATGCGCACGGCATCGTCTGAATCACACACGCCGCTCGAGACCGGTCATGTTAGGGTCGGTCATTGCTAGGTGATGTCAACAGGGTGGTTGCATTAGCCTTCGTCCTTAACTCGCTTCCACCTCACCCAAGCGTTCATTACCTTGCCGTCTGGCCAGGCGCGCGAGAGGGTAAGTTTGAGGCCGTTGTCGGGAAGGGTTTCCATACCACGGACTTGGGAGCCGCCAACCCAGCTCGGGTTCAGGGCGAATTCGACGTCTGTCCGGAAAACATTATCCTTCAGTGTCCAGCGTCCGCCGTATGAAATATAGGTGTCGAACGCACGTAGGCGTTCGGAGTCCGGTGCATCGGTGTGCCACGCTGGGTCGCCAGTGAGGCCAGGACGCCCGCCCCAGCAAATGGCTGCGTTCATCCAACCTTCCTTTGAAATAATTAGGAGGCCCTTTGGGTCATCGCCGTAGCGTGCAAGTGAGGCCTCTGCATCGCCGGGATCATCCGTTCCTCGTTCAACCAATAACCAGGTGCCTATGATGTCTTCCTTTTTGACCATGCTCTGCTCCCATCGCTCATGTGTAATACCATTAACGATGGACGGATACTGGAGATGGTCAATTACTGCTATCACCTTGATTAACTACGTCTCCTTTGCGAGGTTGAGGCCAATTAGCAGGGAAAAGAGACTTGGGGAGGTTCATAATGCAAACACGCGCAGCTGTTGCCCATAAGGCGGGCGAGCCGCTTAGTATCGAAACGGTGGAGCTTGATGGCCCACGCGAAGGTGAAGTTCTAGTGGAAATGAAAGCCACCGGCATCTGCCATACGGACGAATTTACGTTGTCCGGAGCGGATCCGGAAGGGATTTTCCCAGCAATCCTTGGCCATGAAGGCGCTGGTGTGGTCGTCGATGTTGGTAAGAGTGTGACGAGTGTAAAAAAGGGTGACCACGTCATTCCGTTATACACGCCGGAATGCCGCCAGTGTGATTACTGCACCAGCGGAAAGACTAACCTCTGCCAAGCGATTCGCGAAACACAGGGCCAAGGCGTCATGCCGGATGGCACCAGTCGGTTCTCCATTGGTAAGGAGAAGGTTTTCCATTATATGGGCACCTCAACCTTTGCAAATCACAGCGTGATGCCCGAGATCGCAGTGGCAAAAATTCGTGAGGATGCACCTTTCGAAAAGGTCTGTTACATAGGTTGCGGCGTGACCACAGGCCTGGGCGCCGTTATGAACACGGCAAAAGTGGAGCCTGGTTCGAATTGTGTCGTCTTCGGTCTCGGTGGAATAGGTTTGAACGTTATCCAGGGCCTTCGGATCGCTGGCGCCAATATGATTGTTGGTGTCGACCTTAATCCGGCGCGAATGGATATGGCCGAGCGATTCGGAATGACACACTTTGTCAATCCATCGGAAGTCGAGGGCGATATGGTTCCCTACCTTGTCGACCTCACCAAGGGTGGAGCAGACTATTCTTTTGAATGCATCGGTAATGTTGACGTTATGCGCACGGCTCTCGAGTGCGCCCACAAGGGTTGGGGTGAAAGCATAATTATTGGTGTGGCGCCGGCAGGCGCAGAAATTTCAACCCGACCATTCCAACTCGTCACTGGCCGCACCTGGAAAGGCACAGCTTTTGGCGGTGCCCGTGGGCGAACGGATGTGCCGAAAATCGTCGACTGGTATATGGACGGTAAGATCAATATTGACGATTTGATCACACATACAATGCCGCTGGATGACATCAACAATGCATTCGATCTGATGCATGCGGGCGAGAGTATCCGTAGTGTCGTGACGTACTAGTCATCTCTCAGGACGGTTGAACACGAGGACTTCTCACTTGCGCCAATTGGAGAGAGTTAGGTGATATTTCGCCCGCCGTGAATTCTTCGCTGGGCAGTGGAGTTATAGTCTAGGTCGCTTGGAAAATGGTTAGAATCGATTGCCAGTGTTGAATGGCTTTTTCGGGTATGTTGAGTGTGAATTAAGCCAAGTCGAAGCGAATTAATTTTTCGCCGAAAGTAATCAAATCTTCGTGACCATTTATTCCAGCCGATGTTTTTAAACCCTCTCAAAACTTACTTTGGACTGAAATTCGCCTATGTAGTTATCAGGGCTACGGTTTTTTTTGAGTGGAGAAAGGACGATGAGCGCAGATTTGTCCTTATTATCGGACGAAGAACTGCTGGAAAGAACGGGAGCCGAAGTAATCCCGATAACCGCAGATGTGGGTGCCGAAGTGTTGGGGGTAGACTTGTCTCTAAAACTTGACAAGCCCACATTCGAACTCATCCACCGCGCATGGCTCGAATATGGAGTGCTGGTATTTCGAAAACAGGAAATCGACCCCGATGCCTTCGTTGCGTTTAGCGGGCGGTTCGGTGAACTGGACAACGCACCAGTAATGGAGAACGGCCGGGCGTTTGTCGATGGCTATCCGGAACTTTTTGTTATTTCGAACGTTTTGGATAATGGGGTGCGGATTGGGTCACTGGGTGCTCGTGAATTGGAATGGCATACCGACATGGCCTATGTTGCATCGCCGCCGAAGGCAAGCTGCCTTTATGCCGTCGAGGTGCCGGAGGGTGAGGGTAAGACCGGATTTTTGAATATGTATAAAGCTTATTTGAAACTGCCGGCCGGATTGAAGGCGCAGATCAAGGATAAGGAGATCAAACACGATTCTGTCTATACCTTAGATGGATATTTGCGGGAAGGCGGTGGTCGGACGTTGGAACACGTTAAGGCGCTTGGTTGCTTTGATGTCGAAAAACTCCCGGGTGCATGGCATCCGGCTGTCCGGACTCACCCGGAGACTGGGCAGGAGGCACTCTATATTGGACGGCGCCAGAATACTTTTATTAGAGGTCTGAATTTACAAGAATCTGAAAATTTACTAAATGCGGTTTGGAAATACGTTAACCGGATTGGCAAGAAGACCTACCACCATGAATGGGAAGAGGGCGACGTTGTAATTTGGGACAACCGTTGCATCATGAACCGTCGGGACGCTTTTCCTGCTTCTGCCCGACGGATGATGCACAGGACACAAATGCGGGGGAACCGGCCTTTCTAGTTGGCGACATCGCCGCAATTGATAGCACGGCGCAGCAAATTTTTGGTCTCATCTAATCCATAAAGTGCCACGAAAGAGCCGATGCGCGGGCCCTGCTCTTGTCCTAAAAGGATTTCATAGAGCGCTTTGAACCAGTCGCGCAAATTTTCGTAGTTGTGGGCTTTGCCGACGGAATAAACTTCGTTCTGAATATCTTCTGCAGAAGTATTGGGGGGTAGCTTTTTAAACGCGGCAAGTAAGTCGCTGAGTGCATTCTTCTCGTCTGAATTTGGCATTCGATATTTTTTTTGTGGCTTTACGAAATCGCGATAGTAATTAATCGCGCGTCCGACTAATTCATTGAGTAGATGCTCATTCTCCGGTGTTGCTTCAGGCGCGTATCGAGTGATGAAACCCCAGAGAATGGATTCGTCCTCAGTGTTACAGACACTGGCAAGGTTTAGCAGTAAATTGAAACTAACTGGAACGTCTTCGACGGGCGGTTCGCCGGCGTGAATATGCCAAGACGGATTGGTGAGTTGCTTTGCCTCATCTTCGTCGGGATATTTGCGAAGGAAGGTAAGGTATTCGTCAACCGTTTTCGGAATGACGTTGAAATGAAGATTTTTTGCAGCCCGTGGTTTTTGAAACATGAAAAGGGCCAGACTGTCGTTGGGGGCGTAGGTGAGCCATTCCTCAATTGTCAGGCCATTGCCTCGCGACTTTGAGATCTTCTCGCCGTTCTCATCTAGGAATAATTCGTATGTATAGTTTTCCGGTGGATGACCGCCGAGGGTTCGGCAAATGCGACTGGACAATTTCACGGAATCGATGAGGTCTTTACCCGACATTTCGTAATCGACACCAAGCGCGTACCAGCGCATCGCCCAATCGGGTTTCCATTGAATTTTGCATCGACCACCGGTTACAGGTGTCTCTACCTTTGTGCTGTTCTCGTCTTGATAGACGATGGTTCCAGCATCTGAATTTGTTTCAAGTACAGGGACTTGTAGGACGCGGCCTGTTCTTTCGCAGACAGGGAGGAAGGGGCTATAAGTCTTCTGCCGTTCTTCACCAAGCGAAGGCAACATAATCCCCATAATGTCATCGTAGTAGCGGAGGAGTTGCATTAGTGCTTCGTCGAACCGGCCTGACGAATAGCATTCGGTGGCGCTGACAAATTCATAGTCGAAACCGAAATCATCAAGGAAAGATCGCAATCGTGCGTTGTTGTGGGCGCCAAAACTCTCGTGGGTACCGAAAGGATCGGGAACGGAGGTCAATGGCTTTCCCAGATGTTCCGCCATCATCTCCTGTTGTGGTATGTTGTCGGGCACGCTGCGAAAGCCATCCAGGTCGTCAGAAAAAGCGAAGAGCCGTGTTGGGATATTTGATATTTCCTGGAAGGCACGGCGCACCATACTGGTTCGAAGGACCTCGCCAAAAGTGCCAATATGAGGTAGACCCGACGGGCCGTAACCTGTTTCAAAAAGAACATAGCCCTTTTTGGGTTTTTTGCCGTTGATACGTTTAAGCACCTTGCGAGCTTCTTCGAAGGGCCAAGCCTTTGCCTGCATCGCTAGATCGTGTGCGTTGTTCGCCATCATTTCATCGTAGGTTGCGTTTTGTTAGGGGGCCGGGACAGTATGTTGCGTATTGCGTTGCGTCAACCGAGATGCGTGTTTTTTGAAGCGTTAGTATATTGATAATATGACGACCCCTTCTCGAATAATACTGCCAGATGCGCCAGTGCTGGTCGCCGGCCTTGCCACTGCTGCGTGGCTCGATCCGACCGGTGAGATCGAAGAATTGTCGTTTAAGGAAGTGGCGGCGCGGATCAACGAAGGTGTGTGTCCAATCCTCTGTCATGCGCCAGCGACGGCCCGGCGGCTAGCGCTAAAACGATTTGCCGCTTTCGATGTTTTGGAGCTCTTTGCCTTTGTTCGGCCAATCGACTTCTGTGTTCCTACACCACGCGGGCTCTCCGCGTCTTTGGGCGAGGCGTTAGGCCATCGTCCGTCGGATGGAGCGCTGGGATTGCTTCGCACGATACAGACGCTTTTGCAGGAGCTTGTGGAAACCGAAGATCGTGATGCTCAACCGGTCGCATGGGCAATGGCGAAGGGTGGATGGGTTTGGGGGCCATCTGTTTTGGCAGCGTTGGGTCAGGACGAGGAGACTGATATGGCCCGTTCACCGGTGGCGGGCTTAGACGTCTGGCGCAGTCTACCTGAATGGGTTGAATATGCATCGCCACCGCCGCCAGCTTCGATCCCTGTTGAGCCAGAGGAAGCCCGGCACCGGCTCAGTCAATTGCTCGACGCTAATTCGGAACCGCGACCGAGCCAGGCTGACTATGCCTCCGCAACGGCAGGCGCCTTTCGGCCCCGGGACCAGGCAGGTGTGACAAACTTTATCCTCGCCGAAGCGGGCACTGGCGTCGGCAAGACGTTGGGTTATATCGCCCCCGCCAGTGTTTGGGCGGAGAAAAACGATGCGCCCGTTTGGCTTTCTACCTATACACGAAACTTGCAGCATCAGATTGATCAGGAATTAGATCGCCTGTACGCGGATCCGGCATCGAAGGCGAGCCGTGTCGTGATCCGTAAGGGACGTGAGAATTACCTCTGCTTGCTCAATATGGAAGAAGCATTGCGCGGTGTTGCTGTTCAGCGTCAAGATGCTATCAGCCTTGGATTGATAGCCCGTTGGGCTGCGCGAACGCGCGACGGTGACCTGACTGGCGGTGATTTTCCGTCGTGGCTTGTAGATCTTCTTGGGTCTCGGCGGACGCTCGAACTCAGCGACCATCAGGGAGAGTGTATTTACTCGGCCTGCTCACATTACCAAAAATGCTATATCGAGCGCAGTGTACGGCGAGCCCGACGAGCCGACCTGGTCGTTGCCAATCACGCTTTAATAATGGTTCAGGCCGTTCGCGGCGGCCGTGATGGTAATGCCCGGCCAATGCGGATTGTTTTTGATGAGGGGCATCATGTATTCGATGCCGCCGACAGCGCTTTTTCAGCAACGCTTAGCGGGCGAGAGACGATGGAATTGCGCCGTTGGCTGAGAGGGTCAGAGACGCGCGGTTCCGGCCGAGCCCGCGGGTTGCGTCGCCGGATTGAGGATCTACTGCCAAATGAGGACGGTTCGGTGGCGTTAGAAGACGTTTTGCGTGCTGCTGGCGTACTGCCGGGCGAAGGGTGGCGGCGACGTGTCTCAGAAGGTGAACCACGGGGTGCGGCGGAAGCTTTCCTCACCGCTGTTAGAGGGCAGGTTTACGCGCGCGCGCGTGGTACGGATGGGCCATATGATCTTGAGTGTGACATTAATGAATTGGTCCCTGGTTTGCTAAATGCTGCGTCACAATTAAACGAAGGGTTTGCTCGATTAGAACGTCCCTTGAGGGTGTTACGGGAATCTCTCAATTCGCGTCTCGAAAACGAGGCTGATACGTTGGAGACACCAACGCGATTACGCATCGAATCCATGCAACGATCGATACAGAACCGTGGAGAAGATGTTATTGGAGCGTGGCGTAACATGCTAGAAACACTGGCTAACGAAACGCCAGAACGCTTTGTTGACTGGTTCAGCTTGACACGTTTGGGTGGTCGGGAAATCGACGTCGGTATGCACCGGCATTGGCTTGACCCGACTGTCCCCTTTGCGGAGCAAGTTGCGTCCTCTGCCGAAGGCCTAATCGTTACTTCGGCGACTTTGCGTGATGGAACAGGTGACACTGAAGCCGACTGGTCGGCGGCGGAAATTCGGACGGGCGCGAACCATTTACCTGTACCGGCAGTCCGTGTTGCAGTTCCGTCGCCTTTTGATTACGCGAAAATGACACGGGTCATAGTTGTCAATGATGTTCGGAAAGACGATCTTCGGCAGGTGGCGTCAGCCTATCGAGAGTTATTTCTGGCATCGGGCGGCGGTGCACTCGGTCTATTTACAGCGATCTCCCGATTGAGAGCGGTTCATGCCAAACTTGTAGCACCGCTAGATCAAGCTGGCTTGCCGTTGTTCGCGCAGCACGTGGATGGTCTGAACTTGCCAACCCTTATTGATGTTTTTCGCGCCGAAGAAGAGGCTTGTTTGCTTGGCACTGACGCCGTCCGCGATGGTGTAGACGTGCCGGGGCCAAGCCTTCGCTTAATCGTGTTCGATCGCGTGCCTTGGCCGCGTCCCACTATACTGCATCGTGAACGCCGAAAGACTTTCAATAAGCGCACTTATGATGACATGCTGACTCGTCTGCGCCTAAAGCAGGCTTACGGGCGACTGATGCGGCGCGCAACCGACCGTGGCGTATTTGTAATTTTAGACCCAATGATGCCGTCGCGACTTGGAAATGCATTCCCGGAGGGTGTAGGAATCCATCGCATTGGATTGGCGGAAGCTGTTGCTCAGGTGCGCGATTTCTTTGGGCGTCAGAACATGAAGGCTTAGGTAATTCGTGATGTTGCTTGCACCCGTTGGCGTGGACGCTCGCCCGCCAAGAGTCGCAAAGCGTTGGTGAAGGTTGGTATATTGTTTCCCAGGGGTGCAAAAAACTGCTCATCCACCTGGCGCATGGTGGCTTCGGCACGTTTCTGAATGTCATGTCCTTCGATGGTTAGGCATACAGAGAAAGCGCGTTTATCTTCGCGATCTCGGGTCCGCTCGACAAGTCTTAGTCGCGATAGGGTGCGGATAACTTGCGATGTCATCATGGGGTCCGTACGACAATGCTTTGCAAGTTCGACTTGGGACACCGTGACCTGGTCTGCGGATTTTGCTGCAAGACCAGACAATAAAAGGAATTGAACGGGGGTAATACCGAACGGTTCGAGGGCACGTCGTTGCTCTCTTTGCCAAATGTTTTCTAAATTCCACAATAAAAATCCGGGCGACTGTTGGGCGGCCCAATTTTCTTCCGACTCCATCTTTCTTTCGTCGGATATGCTTTCCGAATTATTCATTTGGACCTCCTAACAATTAAGAGCCTGCAATTCTATAAGCGCGTATTCTAATTGTCGAGGAATCCACTTGATTTCCGTTAATAGGGCTGGGTTCCATGACAAAGATATTGATCGAACGATTAGGAAACCTTTATCCACCGCCCGGTTAAAATTGCCGGTCGTCCTCTGGAAGCAGCACAAACTAGGCTAGGTTTTTGCTCTTAACAGGCACATAGCCCATCAGTTTATATAACTAAAGCGGCACAAAACCTGCATTCCCACTATTTAAGTGTCAAAGGATCGATGGGAACTTATGAAAATTGAACTCTTAAAAAATGCTTTCCGCGGCGTTATGCGATCGGAAGCCCGCGCTTTGAAATCTGCACCGATTGTTCCTCGGAAACGTTGCCAATTGCCTGTTGCGAGCATGCACTTTGATAGTGTGAATGGAGCGCCTGTTGTCGAGCGAGCGAAGCTTTTGGCAATGATGTCAAAAGTTTTTAACCCCCAGTGCATGACGCGGGGTGAAGCGGAAGGCTTGATTAACGTAATCCACGATGCTGAATTATTGACCAAAAAAGACATTTGGATTCTTCGTGGGGGGATACGCGAAGGGATCGAACAAAGTGGCTTTGTCGATCTGATCGTTCTTGTCCACTCTTTGACCCCGGTCTCGACGAACAAAGATGACCTTCTTGAGTTACTAAATAGTATCGTCGGTCTTCGTTATCGAGCTGCGGGCTGAGCTGTATTGGTTTTAGTGCGCATTTCGAGGCAAGCTGAAGGGGTTACAAAATCATTAAGGCAACGTTCATGCGCACCGGACCCGTGATGTCTACAAATTCTTGATTTGCCGAACAAAATTTAAATTATCTAAACATACCATTAAAATATTAATGCTGATCGGCTTTTGGGAGTTTAAATTGTTTAGCCTAGGAATACTCGGGCCAGGAGCAGGATATCAAACAAAATTTTAAGGGGTTATCGTTTTAAGACGACAAATTTTTGATGGGCTGAATGCATAATCAGCCGATGTTTAGATAGCAATTCAACGGGCGGTCCTTAAGCTTCTAAAAAGCGAATTATACCGCTAATTTTTAGGGGCTAACATTAAAAAGGGCATACATTCTTAGGGTGCTTGGATTTGAGCAGGGATGGGACCTGCTAAGACCTGTCCGGTTAACGATGAACGTTCATCACGATTGACATTACGAAACTCCTCCGATGTAGTCTATGGTGACCTTAATTATGGAATAAAGCCCTTGATTGGGCTAGGTTTCGTAGCAATTGCGTAAGATGAAACCAATGCATGGAGGAACGCCCGGATGACCGTGCGTGTTGCAATAGTTGGCTCGGGCCCAAGCGGATTTTATACGGCGGATGCGCTGTTACGTTCCGGTGGCGATTACCAAGTGGATATTATCGATCGTCTACCAACTCCATTTGGACTGATCCGTGCGGGTGTTGCGCCAGACCACCAGAAGACGAAAAACGTTTCTCGGGCCTATGAAAAGACAGCCTTGAATGACAACGTTTCTTATTTCGGAAATGTAGATATTGGCAAGGATGTCAGTGTCGAAGACCTTAAAAAGCTATACGACGCTGTCGTTCTCGCCATAGGCTCGCCTTATGACCGGAAGCTCGGCTTACCAGGGGAACACAAAAAAGGCGTTTTTGGTTCTGCGGACTTTGTTGGATGGTATAATGGGCATCCGGATTTCCGTGACCTTAAGCCAGATCTGAATACCGCTGCGGTGGTTGTGATCGGTGTGGGTAATGTGGCGATTGATTGCGCGCGTGTTCTGGTTAAGACACCGGAAGAAATGTCACATACCGATTTAGCAACTCATGCGGCGGAGGCGATTTATGCGTCGCCTCTGAGAGACGTATATATGATTGGACGGCGGGGTCCCATCGATGCAAAGTTTACCAACGTTGAGTTGCGTGAGATGGGTGAGCTGAAAAATTGTATTCCAATTATCGACGGCGCGGTCATTCCGGAGGAGGTGCCCGAGGAGATGGAGATAAGTGATCGGGATCGGCGCTTAAAAGAGCGGAATCTTGGAACCTTAAAGAGTTTCGTCGATGTCTCTCCGGAGGGCCGTGAGAAACGCGTTCACTTTCAGTTTTACGCTTCACCCGTTGAAATTCTTGGCGGCGACAGCGTCGAAGGTATCCGTATGGAGATAAACGAAGTCCGGAATGGTCGTGCTGTTGGTACGGGGGAGACCTACGACATTCCTTGCGGAATTGTCATACCAGCTATCGGCTACCAAGGACAGCCATTGGAGGGCATTCCGTTCGATGATTGGAATGGAGTTATTAAAAACGATGATGGCCGTGTTTCAGAAGGCGTTTATGCAGTTGGTTGGATTCGCAGAGGGCCAACTGGTGTCATTGGAACGAACAAACATGATGGCGACCGAGCCGCAGAACAAATCGGAGAAGACTGTTTAGATGGAGGCAAAGCGGGTCGATCCGGACTTACTGCTTTGCTTGGCGACAAAGGCGTACGTTGGGTTGACTATGATGATTGGCAACAAATTGACCATGCCGAAAAAGCTGCTGCGCCGGAAGGGGCGCCAAGACGCAAGATAACTCGAGTATCGGAAATGTTAGCTTTGCTGGATGGATAAGCTTGACGCAGTCTCAGCAGATTGTATGTACAGGTATGAAATTTAGATCTTTCCATCTATCGTTTTAATCAATTCGGTTGTAAACCCATGAAGTCGGGCTTAAGTAAAAAATCGGGCTTGCATAGCGTGGAACTATGAAGTCTTTTGACCGATAGAGTATGTTATATTTCTCGTTAGAATTCATGTGGTTTTAGGAGAGTAGGGCATCATGTCAGCTGTAATTGCGGCGGCGCCGGATTCCAAACCTCGTCAGGAGCTGGACTCGGTGGTCATTCGGTTTGCGGGCGATTCTGGGGATGGCGTCCAGATCACCGGTAGTCAGTTTACCGACACGACTGCTGCGGCCGGCAACGATCTCGCGACGTTCCCGGATTTTCCGGCGGAGATAAGAGCGCCTGTTGGCACGACGTTTGGGGTTTCGGCTTTTCAGATCAACTTCGGTGCTCGGGTGATTGAAACGTCTGGCGATGCGCCTGATGTTTTGGTGGCGTTAAACCCCGCGGCACTTAAGGTCAATCTTGGCGATCTCAAAGACGGCGGCTTGGTGATTCTCGACACGGGAACATTCAATGCCCGAAATTACGAGAAAGCCGGTTGCGCTTCGGACCCATTGGAAGACGACACGCTTGCCAAGTATCGTGTTGTTAAGATTGATATATCTAAACTCACGCTTGAGGCAGTGAAGGATTTCGAGGTTACCTCTAAAGAGGGGCTACGTTGTAAGAACTTTTGGACGTTGGGTCTTGTCTATTGGCTCTATGGCCGATCTCGGGAAGCTACCACGGCTTGGCTTCGAGAGAAGTTTGCGAAAATCCCGCAAATTGCAGAGGCGAATATTAGCGCTCTCAATGCCGGCCATGCGTTTGGTGAGACAGCCGAGATGCCAGGTGAAGTTGGCAGTTATGTCATCCCACCCGCCAATCTTGAAGCTGGGGAATACCGCAATGTGACCGGCACTGACGCAATGGCATGGGGGCTGACAGCAGGGTCGCAATTGGCCAATACAAACTTGGTGTTTTGTTCTTATCCGATTACGCCGGCATCGAGCCTGTTGCATTCTTTGGCACAACTAAAACATTTCGAAGTGGTGACTTTCCAAGCCGAAGATGAAATCGCTGCCGTTGGCGCCGCGATTGGCGCGTCCTATGCGGGATCTCTCGGCGTGACTTCGAGTTCGGGTCCGGGTGTTGCGCTAAAGGGTGAAGCTATCGGCTTGGCCGTGATGACCGAACTACCATTGATTATCGTTAATTCTCAGCGCGCTGGTCCCTCCACGGGAATGCCAACTAAGACCGAGCAGTCCGACCTTTATCAGTCTGTATATGGTCGTAATGGCGACAGTCCATTAATCGTTTTGGCCGCTCGTTCGCCTGCCGATTGTTTTGAGGTAGGGATCGAAGCGGTGCGCCTTGCGACCAAATACATGACCCCGGTCATGGTGCTTAGTGACACCTATATTGTGAACGCTGCGGAGCCGTGGCTCATTCCGGATGCAAATACGCTGGAACCATTCCCAGTTAGTTATCGCAACGATCCGGAGGGCTTCCATCCTTTCATGCGTAATGACACCACTCTAGCAAGACCTTGGGTTAAGCCGGGCACGCCAAACATGGAACATCGGATAGGTGGTCTCGAGAAGGCCTATGACTCTGGCCACATCTCCTATGATCCTGATAATCATCACAAGATGACTATGGTGCGTAAGGAAAAAATTGATCGCGTGGCGAATGACATTCCACTGCAAGGCATCGAGCAAGGCGGAGACTCAGGTCAATTGGCTGTCGTCGGTTGGGGCTCGACATATGGACCGATTAGCCGGGCCGTTGAGAACGTTCGCGGCCGCGGTCTAGCCGTGAGCCATATTCACTTACGCCATCTTTGGCCGCTGCCATGCAATCTTGGCGACTTGCTCGAACGGTTCGATAAAGTGCTAGTACCTGAGATGAATACCGGACAACTAAAAACAGTTCTTCGCGACCAATATCTAGTGCCAGCGGAGGGCCTCAATCGGGTTACGGGGAAACCGTTCAAGATTTCAGAAGTCGAAGGCGCCATTAACGAAATTTTGGGAAACTGAGATGAATGACATCGCAACATCCGAAAAGCTGACCGCCAAGGATTTTACCTCAGATCAGGAAGTCCGGTGGTGCCCGGGCTGTGGCGACTATGCCATTGTTAAAGGCGTTCGTGCCTCATTGGCGAATATGGGTGTGAAACGCGAGAATACGGTTTTTGTTTCGGGGATTGGCTGTGCCGCTCGTTTTCCGTACTATCTCTCGACATACGGCTTTCACACAATCCATGGACGTGCAGCGGCGATTGCAACAGGCGTGAAGCTCGCAAATCCTGAGTTGGACGTTTGGGTCGTTTCTGGCGACGGTGACGGCCTCTCAATCGGCGGTAACCACATGCTTCACTTGTTGCGCCGAAACGTGGACTTGCAGGTTTTGTTGTTTAACAATGAAATCTACGGTCTCACCAAGGGTCAGTACTCGCCGACGTCGAAAATGGGTACTCGGTCGCCCTCGACCCCAATGGGCTCAGTTGATAATCCGCTTAATGCTGGCAGCTTTGCGCTTGGAAGCGGTGCCCGGTTTGTCGCACGCACAGTCGATACTTTGCAAAAGCATATGCCTGGCGTTCTAGCTCGCGCACACGAACATAAAGGCGCTTCTTTTGTTGAAATATTCCAGAATTGTATTGTTTACAATGATGGAGCGTTCAAGCACTTTACCGATAAATCGGTTGCTGGCGACATGCAAGTCCATGTCGAACACGGAAAGCCATTGATTTTTGGGAAAGATGGTGAGAAAGGCCTTCGGATGAAGGCAGGATTGGCCGAACTCGAAGTCGTGACAATTGGCGAAAATGGGGTAACGGAAGCCGATATTTTAATTCATGATGAGACCAACAAAATGCTTGCCATGATGTTAACTTCCATGGAGCCGCCGCACTTTCCGGTTGCGCTTGGCATTATCTACTGCGATCCGTCGACTAATTACGATCAAGCCGTCTATGACCAAATGGGCATAGCGAAGGATAAAAGCAGCGATGCCGATATGAATACGTTGCTTCGCCAAGGGCATACTTGGAAGGTTTAACGCTTAGATAGTTTCCAAGGGTGGGACTAAACTCACGCCGTGATACCGAAGACTTTTAAAGATACGAAGACAAGGCACGTTGTTTTGGCTTGGCTCTTTACCGTTGCGCTAATGATTGTGCTAATGATGCTTATCGGTGCGATTACACGCCTGACCGAATCTGGCCTTTCAATGGTGGAGTGGCGGCCGTTCATCGGCGTTCTGCCACCCCTCTCTGAGACTGAGTGGTCTCGAATATTTGACCTATATCGCCAAACATCAGAATACCGACTTGAGAATGCCGGCATGGCGTTGTCGGAATTCAAATTGATCTTCTGGTGGGAGTATATCCATCGGCTCTGGGGGCGTTTGATTGGTTTGGTTTTTGCCATGCCGCTTGTGTGGTTTTTGTGGCGCGGGTATATCCCAAATTCATTGAAGCCACATCTTTTTGTTTTGTTATGTTTAGGCGGTTTGCAAGGCTTGATAGGCTGGTGGATGGTGAACAGCGGGTTTGTCGACAGGCACGACGTGAGTCAATACCGGTTGGTGGTGCATTTGGCAGTAGCATTTTTAATTCTTGGATATTTAATTTGGTTGATTGCTGAATTCTTCGAAAGAGCTGAGGCCGCTCCAACAACGCCAGATTCGCTGCGTCGCGGCGCGACGGGTTTCTTATTGCTAGTCGCAGTGACGATTATTTCGGGCGGTTTGGTAGCCGGTTTGGGAGCGGGATTTGATTACAATACTTGGCCATTGATGGCGGATGCGATTGTTCCCACTGGTTTATATGATGGTGGTCCCTGGTGGCAGGCTGTGTTTGAAGACGTTCTAAGTGTTCAATTCGATCATCGAATACTGGCTTATTCGACCTTTATTTTGGCTGTAGTGCTATTGTGGCGGGCAAAAAAATTATCTGTTACACGTTGGCAATTGGAGACCCATTTGTTGATTGTTATAGCAGTCTCCTTGCAACTATTAATTGGCATTGCGACTTTATTGAGTGTGGTGTTCCTCCCGCTCGCTATTTTACATCAAGCGGGCGCAATCTTATTGTTTTCGACCGCAATTCTGTTGCGTCATGCTTGCCGGTGATTTCAGGGGTTAATATTAAGCTTTCAATTAAATTTTCGACCTTTGGTTATTTAATGATGGAATATTTTCTTTCGAAGATTGGAAATTTGCTGGATTAATATTTCAATATCCAGTTTGTGAGGCGAATATTCTTGTGAATATCCTTCAATTTGCACCGCAGTCGCAGCGATTTGGCGGAATCCCATTGAGAAACATAGATTTCCACCTGATGCTATCTTGAATTATTGAGATGCGAATATTACTTCTTGCGGTACAGCATTGTTTAGCCCAGACATGCTGTCGCAAGATAGGCCTAGCCGTTTTGTGGCTTTGTTGGGCGTTTCCTCCCTAGACTTGGGCCGCGTCACTCCGCGGCCCTTTTTTTGACTCGGGGGCGCATTTCAGAAATCAAGTTGAGATGGTCTGCCAACCACCGTCGCGCAGGCGACAGGCGGCTTCTTCAATTACCCCACTTTTACCATCGACATTTATTGTTGCGACATACGCCCGGCAGCTTCTGCCGTCTTTATCGGTATAGTTGCGCACAGGCCTAAAAGTACCCCAGGCGCCTTTCCCTTCTTCGCCCCAATTAACTTTCTGGCCGGTTGGGGCATTATCCAAGGCATTAAACGCCGTGCTATCAAGATTTTCCCGATCGGTCGGCAGTAAATTTTGAGCGAGGTAGTATCCGCCAGCGGCCCCAGTGGTGCCTAACACCATGGACCATAGGAGCTGATTGGAAAACTCATCTCCCCCAAGTACTTGTGGGAGGATTGCGCCGCTTCCTCCAACGAAATAACCGACTGCGCCACCTGCGCCTAGACCCAAAAGTGTTGCAAGCGCGCGTTTATTGTCTCGATCCCCGGCTGCACAACCGAAAAGGGATAGCGAAAAAAATAAAATAACGATCTTTTTCATATTTTGAACTCCGCTGATGCCCAAACACGAAGCAAAATTCCGGCCATTTGGTGATTTTGGGGGATATTATATCACAAAATGTAATATAACATTCGGAAAATGCGTCGAAAATCCTGCTATGTGAGGATGAGTTTGGCGACCTTAGTCAGCAGCGTTGGCTTTGCGGAGGCTCAAAGATCTTCAAATTCTGCGACTGGCCGATCGTATTGGGTGTTCGGTCAATCAATTTGTCAATCGAATATCGTCGGTTAAAACGTATTCGATGTGTTCGGAGGAAGTCATTAGAGATTACCGTTAACGTGTGATTTGTTATAACGCAGGACTTTACCTCGCACGACCCATTGAAACGAAATGGAGGCAAGGAAATACATCAAGATGCACGATAATGTTGAACAAATTAGTGTCTTTGAAAACCCCCGCGCTGGTGGGTAAATAGGCAGCATGGTATACGTCCACAGATTTCAAGGAAGCACAGGCCTGTGAGTCTAGATACCGGCACCAGAAACCGGCATACGTCGACGGTCGCATTATCGCGGCGGATTATAAATGACTACTTAAAAAGTCAATGGCCGTTGATCGTGACAGCTGTGTTTTTCATGATCGTTGTTGCGGGTGCAACGGCGGCTCAAGCATTGCTTATAGAGCCTGCATTAGACGAACTCGTTGTAAAAGGAAATGTGGCACTTCTTTGGCTAATTCCGGGCGGTTTTTTCTGCGCTGCCGTGATCAAAGGTTTCTCGAACTATTTTCAAACCGTCTTTATGCAGAAAGTTGGCCTAAGAATGATTGTAATGATGCAGGATCAGATGTTCGTGCACATTATCAGGGCCGATCTCGCACATATACAATGCGAGGCGACCGGTAAATAAATGACGCGTTTCACAAACGATGTCCAGGTTATGCGTGATGCGACGGTTAAGGCATTTACCGGTATTGCGCGTGATATGATTACCGTTGTCGCGCTCGCAGGGGTCATGATTTACACGAATTGGCAAATGGCGCTGATTGCCATGGTTGTCATGCCTGTCAGCGTATTTCCAATCGTTTATATAGGGAAACGGCTCCGCAGGGTCTCTGCGCGAACGCAAGAATCGATTGGCAGTGTTGCTTCCTACCTTGATGATGTCCTTAAAGCGGCGCGTCAGGTCAAGTCGTACGTAACGGAAGACCACGAGAAACGCCGTGCCCACCAATTTTTTGTGGAGGTCTCGGAAAATTTTCTCAAAGCCGGCAAGACCCGTGCGCGAACATCGCCTATTCTTGAGTCGTTATTTGGAGCAGGTATTGCAGCAGTTTTGGCATGGGGTGGCTATCAAGCGATGTCTGACCAGATCACAGTTGGGCAATTGATGGGTTTTTTCGCTGCCGCTGCAGCAGGCTATCAGCCAATTCGTGGCCTTGCTAATCTCAATGCGAGTCTTCAATTAGGATTGGCGGCAGCCGATCGCGTTTTTGCTGTTCTGGACTACCAACCAAAGATTTTCTCGAAACCTGATGCCAAACCGCTGTGCGTTAGTGAAGGAGCCGTCAAACTTGAGAATATCAGTTTTTCATATGACGGTAATAAGTCGGCACTGACAGGGCTGACAATCGGGTTTGATCCTGGGAAAACTACCGCGCTTGTGGGACCATCAGGCGCTGGAAAATCGACGATCCTCAATTTGATACCACGATTTTACGACCCGTCTATCGGCAGAATTGTGATAGATGGTCAAGCCATTGAGCATGTTAACTTGGCTTCACTTCGGCACGCAATCGCTTTTGTAAGTCAGGAAATTACGATGTTTAACGACACTGTTCGGGCAAACATTGCATATGGGCGCCTCGAGGCAATGGATAATGAGATTATCCAAGCGGCAAAGGCCGCTGCGGCACACGAATTCATCGAGGATTTGCCCGATGGTTATGACACAATGGTTGGTGAGAGTGGCCTGCGTCTTTCTGGTGGACAGCGGCAACGGATTTCAATTGCCCGTGCGATGTTAAAAAACGCACCTATCCTGCTCCTTGATGAGGCTACTTCGGCTCTCGACAGTGAGTCTGAACGTCAGGTGCATGATGCCTTAAAGCGCTTGATGGTAGGACGGACGACCATTGTAATTGCTCACCGGTTGTCAACAGTTTCTGATGCTGACAAAATTTACGTTATGAAGAATGGCCGTGTCATTGAAGAAGGTACACACCTGGAATTGCTGGATAGTGATGGATTGTACGCTCAGTATTGTAAATTACAGTTTGAAGATGGCCAGAAACTCAACAGCTCGCTAGCCATTGCCAATGAATGAGGCGGTTTAGATGATTAAACGCCTGCTAAAAGCGGGTTTTGTTCAAAAATTGGCAACTTGGTTAGTGGCTGGATATATTCGTTTTGTTCGCTTGAGCGGTCGTTGGCAAGTAGTTGGAGAGGGGGTGCCGGACGAGCTTCTTGAAAGGGAGGAACCGTTCATAGTTGCGTTCTGGCACGAACGTTTGTTAATGATGTCGTTTTCCTGGAAAAAGAGTGACCTCGTCCATATCTTGATATCTGGTCACCGCGACGGACAGCTGATATCTGGCATGCTGACGCATTTTGGCTCGAAGACGGTTTTTGGCTCTTCGACTAGAGGTGGCACCGCGGCTTTCATTCAACTCACGAGGCTTCTTAAAGAGGGCAAGGTCGTGGGCATTACACCTGATGGCCCACGAGGACCGCGCAGGGAAGCGAGTAAAGGTGTCATCGCTCTTGCGAAGGTTACAGGTGCACCGATTGTACCACTGACGTATTCAGCCTCATTCTCGCACGTTTTTGGAAGCTGGGACCACTTCATGTTACCGTTGCCATTTAGTAGAGGTTTGTTTTTGTGGGGAAAACCCATTTATGTTCGGCAAGACGCCGATTCTCAGTATGCCGAAGAAAAACGGACTGAAGTTGAGCAGGCATTAATTGCTCTTACACAAAGGGCAGATTGGTTAATGGGGCTGAGTGAAGCCTGCACGGAGGGTGCCGACAGCGAGTTGCACAGGGGATGAATGTCTTATGGATATATCGATGGCTAACCATAGTCGGACGACCGCTCATCGAAGGACTTCTTCGTCGACGCATATCCCAAGGCAAAGAAGACCCGGCACGATTGTTAGAACGTCGGGGTATTGCGAGTTTTCCGCGGCCTTCTGGCGAGCTGATTTGGGTGCATGCGGCTAGCGTTGGTGAGGCGCAATCATCGCTAGTTTTGATAGAGAAAATTTTGCAAAATCGTCGAGGATGCCATGTCTTACAAACGACCGGGACATTAACTTCAGCAACACTTATGAACGAGCGTCTGCCGGATGGAAGCTTTCATCAATTTGCTCCCATCGACAGGCTACCGTGGGTTAACCGGTTCCTTGATCATTGGCAGCCGGACTGTGCGCTTTGGATGGAATCCGAACTCTGGCCGAATTTGGTGATAGAGACCAGTCGTCGGGGTATACCGAGCGCACTGGTAAATGCACGTATGTCGGCCAGAACATTCCGCCGCTGGCAACGACTGTCCGGCAGCGCCAGTCAATTGTTGAAGAGTTTTTCACTATGTCTCGCCCAGACAGCAGAACAAGGCAACCACCTGCGGAAGCTAGGGGCTGAATCAGTTCAATGTCTTGGGAATTTAAAGTTTTCAGCGGATCCCTTGCCAGCAGACGAGAGTGAACTTTTAAATATTCGTGAGATCGTTAAACACAGGCCGATATGGCTTGCCGCAAGTACGCATCCAGGCGAAGAAGAAGTTGTGATTGAGGCGCATAAAATTCTTCGGACATATTACCCTGAAATACTGACTGTCATCGCGCCTAGACATCCGGCGCGTAGCGATGAGATTGCGGATTTGTTAAAATCGGCAAATATCGAATTCAGTCGACGCTCTTTGAGCGAGAAACCGCTGTGCGAAACCTATTTGGCGGATACGCTCGGTGAACTTGGCCTTTTATATCGACTGAGTCGTGTTGCGTTTATAGGCGGTAGCATGGGCATGCACGGTGGCCACAATCCTATCGAAGCGGCTAGTTTGAATTGCGCTATTATTCATGGTCCAGATATGGGGAACTTTAAGTCCATCGCCGACGAGTTACATAAGGCTGACGGTGCAGTGGTTGTGGTTTCGTCAGATAGTCTGGCGGAGGCTGTTGGCCTTTTGCTCAAAGATAACTCGGCGTTGGAGCTTGCGATCGCGGCTGCTAGCCGGGTGGCCGCAGAAAATACAGGTGCGGTGGATCGAATCTACAACGCGTTAGCTAGTGTGATGGACGGTTCTTGAACCATGCAAGCCCCTTCGTTCTGGGAAGAGAAGACATTACTTTCCCATTTACTTCTGCCGCTGAGTTGGGTTTTTGGTGTTTGTACCGATTTTCATCGAATGTCAGCTACAGGCTTCAGAGCAGCCTGCCCGGTTATCTGCGTTGGAAATTTGGTAGCAGGTGGTGCGGGAAAGACCCCCATTGCTCTTGCAGTCGCAGATAGACTTAAAAAATCAGGCCTCAGCGTACATTTTCTGAGCCGTGGATATCTTGGACGGGAAAAGGGTCCTGTTCGTGTGGATCTTGATAGGCATACCGCGCGAGATGTCGGCGATGAACCACTGTTGCTCGCGGCCCATGCGCCCACTTGGGTATCACTTAATCGATCAGCAGGCGCTGCGGCCGCGTCCAATGGAGCAGATGTAGTTATAATGGATGATGGATTCCAGAACGGCAGTGTTGAAAAGGATCTGTCTATTGTAGTTGTTGATGGCATTTACGGTTTTGGTAATGGAAGAGTGATGCCCTCCGGTCCTTTGCGAGAGCCGTTAGCTGGAGGTTTAGCAAGGGCTGATTTAATAATTTTATTAGGCGGTAGCCAGTCAATTTTAAAGGGCTCTACCTCAGCCTTGCCAACAGTTATTTCCGCACGGTTGAAACCTGCAGAAGACAGCACAAGGTATTTGGGCCGACGTATCGTTGCATTTGCAGGTATTGGTCGACCGCAGAAATTTTTTGATACGATCCGTGAAATGGGATCCGATCTGATCGCCACTCACTCCTTTTCAGATCATCATAAATATGAACCTGCGGAATTATCAGCGCTTCGTGCCCAAGCGTCGCAAGAGAATGCAGAATTATTGACAACGGAAAAAGACTTGGTCCGTATTGGTAGGGACAACGCTGAAGGTATTTCGTCACTTAAAATTTGTGTTGCGTGGCAAAATACGGCGAGCTTGGATGCGGCATTGGCGAAGAAAGTTCATTGTGGCTGATCGTAGTCCTGTCGTTCGTTTTCTCGTCGGCCGGATGCTGTATCCAATACAGGCTGTGCTGATCAGTTTCCTGTATTACGCAATTAGTATTTTACCGCTCCGCTGGGCGACGGGAATAGGTAGTTTTCTGTTTCAAACGATTGGTCCGCGCATCCGCGTTGCTCGCGTCGTCGAGCAGAATGTCCGGCGTGTCTTCCCAG
>PBOZ01000089.1 GCA_002724555.1 Rickettsiales bacterium | reverse complement strand
TTAATGTGCCGTTCACATTAACACTTATATAACTATGGGGCGCTGCGTAAGAATATGGGATCGCAATCAAGGCTGAGAGATGAAAGACGGTCTCTTTACCATCCACGATACGCTGCACAAATGACGGATCTCTAATATCGCCTCGTTGTATTTCGATAGAAGCACGGACATCATCAGACAGATCATCGAGCCACCCGTTGTGGCCAAACGATTCATACTGTGACAAGGCTGTTACGCTGCAGCCGGTTTTGACGAGTAATTCTGTTAGGTGCGAACCGATGAAGCCATCGGCGCCTGTCACCAAAACCTTTTGCCCTTCAAGTTGCATATTGCCTCACGTTTAAAATGCACTGATCCTTGTTTTTGTGACCCTGCATTAAATAACTATGGATAAACCCAAATTTGAGCTTACTCAATCCCGCTATTAGGGACGTATTAAGATGGATTAGGCCATAATCGAGGGTCAATCATTTTGACATCCATTTCGTTTCTCAATACGTGCATACGATTGATTACTTCGTTATTAACAGTGGCACCTTCCATGAAGTTGCTCAGTTCTTCGACGTGCGAAACTTGGCGGCAGCCGACAATGACCTGACCTGATCGTACTGTTTGGAGGACATACGAGAGTGCCAGATGCGATAGGGAGACCCCGGTCTCCTTAGACAATGATCTGAAAGCATGAAGTTTTGGGAAGATTGGCCGAAAGAAAGCGGGCAAAGTGTCCGGATTCCGGAAAATGAGACCTTGAAGAAATACGCTACGCAGAAACAAGCGAATATCATTGTTGTAACATTTTTCAGATAATCCAGATTCAAACAGCCTATTGTCAAAAACGTTTATTGGGATCTGTAATGCACCGACTTTATTTAAAGTAAGCGCGGTAATCGCATCTTCAGGTTGGTAAATCGATAGGCCGTAATATCCAAATTTTCCTTTTTCCTGCAGCTCTGCCAGCGCCTCGCGGACATGTGGGCGAGCAAAGTCAGCCGGATTATGAATTAGGTAGCCCTCGAGCTGATCAATTCGCATGCTTCGGCATGTTGCTTCTATATGGCTCTGGACCGTCGCCTTGATTTCTGCGTTCGGGATATCTTGCATTATGGGCAATTTCCCTATTATTCGAAAATGATTGCCCGTCCGGTTGCTCCAATTGCCGATGCGTATTTCTGCTTCGCCGTAAGCCGGGGCTGTGTCGATAAACCGTATCCCTCGTGACCATGCGGCGGTTAGTAGATCATCGGTCTCATTTGGAGAAACAGACGATTGCGGGTTTGCTATGCCGTATGGCTGCGCCAGTGCAGCGGCACCCATAACAAATCGATGCATGACGGAATTTTCAGCCATATTTGGCCGTTCAGCCTCTTTGTCGAAGTTCAGCGTTAAAATTAGTGAGTGCAGCGATTTATGGCAACAAGTTCACGTCTTGTTTATTTGGCGTAACTTGACATGGTGGTTTGTTTCAGCAATAAAACGTTCTCCGTCGGATGCAATAATAGGCACCCGCGCTGCGGAAGCGTGTAAATTCGCCACCCCATAAGCATTTTTTACATAAAATATGATACCCCTTTCCATTCCGGACTTGCGCGGCCGTGAGGCCGAATACCTTGCAACTTGCGTCCATGATAATTGGGTGTCCTCTGCGGGGCCGTTTGTAACATCTTTTGAAACGGAGACTGCTGATTTAGCAGGGCGGCAATTTGCGATCGCGACTGTTAACGGCACGGCGGCACTCCATCTTGCCCTAATTGGGGCAGGCGTTCGGAAGGGAGATCATGTCGTAGTCCCCGACTGGACGTTCGCTGCCACGGCAAATGCCGTTTTCCATGCTGGTGCAACTCCGCTTTTTGTTGATGTCAACTCGGACAGCTGGACGCTCGATCCGGACCAATTGGAACGAGCATTTAAGGGTTCCGAAGGTGACAAGATTACGGCGGTGATTGCCGTAGATACGCTTGGGTATACAGCGGATATGGATAAATTGGCCGAAATTTGTCTTAATCGAAGAGTCCCGTTAGTTGAGGATGCGGCTGGTGCTATTGGCGCTACTTACAAGGGCCGCCCTGCGGGAAGCTTTGGCACTTTCTCAATATTTAGTTTTAACGGCAATAAAACAGTCACTGCCGGTGGAGGGGGGATGGTCCTGACAGATGATGAAGAGAGAGCGTCTTATCTTTCGCATTTGAGTAAGCAGGCCCGCATAGGTGAAGATTACGAACATGATGCGATTGGTTTTAATTATCGCATGACGAATGTTAATGCAGCAATTGGAATTGCGCAGCTTGAGCGTTTGGTGGAAATGTTGGCGCGCCGCAGAGAAATTGCCTTAGCTTATGATGAGGCTCTTATAGATTGCAATTCGATGACCCCGCCTCCATCTCCTAGATGGGCTAATCCGAGAGGATGGCTCTACTCGGTACGGTGTGCCAATGCTGAAGTTGCGAGCTCTATGGTCGAGCATTTCCGTGCAAAGAACATTGAAGTTCGAAAATTTTGGCGCTCACTATCTAGCCAGCCGGTTTATAGCGAATCTACAGCATTCCTATCAGGTGTATCCCAAGGGCTGACGGGTACGGTAGTTTCGCTGCCGTCATCTAGCTCTTTGAAGGACGAAGAGCTTGCAGAGGTGATCTCGGCATTAAGATCCTTCGAGGATTCGGCGGTGATAAAACAATTGCGAGAATAATGGTTAAAACACAAAAAAATTACGTTCCTTGAAGTGAGGGATTCGCTGCATCCGGATATTGTCTCTGATGTGTCAGTAAGGTGGAGAGGCACAATTATTGGGGAAGCGAATGCATTGTTACGGCGTGGTCGGGTTAGCAGGCATGCAAAGGTTGAATAATAGAAGTTCGCGAATGCCTAAAAATATTAGGAATTGAACACCAAAGATGGTTTTTATCATTGCGGAAGTAGGCCCAAATCATGATGGTTTGTTGGAAAATGCGCTCGAAATTGTGCGCCGGGTTGCGGAGTCAGGTGCCGACGCAGTTAAATTTCAAACGTTTAAATCCGGCGAGACGGTGGTTTCAAAAAATACGCCCCTTGCGCCTTACATGGAGCGAACCGGTAAGGCTGGGGACCAAAATGATTTGCATGAGACACTGGGGCTGACCGGTGACGAATTTCATAAGATATCGGACGAATGCAAACATTGTGGGATTATGTTTCTCTCGACACCATTTGATGTGCCGTCTGTTGGGTTGTTGCAGGATCTAGGTGTACCCCTCATGAAGGTTCCATCCGGTGAACTGACGAACCCATTCCTGCTGAGTGCGATCGCAAAGACAGGTTTGGACCTTATCGTGTCAACAGGCATGGCTGAGCTGATCGAAATTCAATCGGCTTTATCACTTGTTCGGGAGGAGTGGGATAACCTGGGGTTGAAGGATTCCGCGTACCCGGAATTAACTCTTCTGCACTGCACGTCTGCTTATCCTGCCCCTCTAGAAGAAGTCAATTTGCGAGCGATGGATGTACTAAAAGAAGAATTCAAAGTGGCGGTGGGCTATTCTGATCATACAACTGGAACGCTAGTTCCTCTGCTGGCGGTTGCACGTGGTGCTAAGGTAATTGAAAAGCACGTTACGCCAGACCCAAAACTCGCAGGTCCCGACCATATGGCATCATTACCATTGTTGGAACTTCCCATGCTCGTTTCTGAAATTCGGAACGCCGAAAAAGCTCTTGGAAAGGCGATAAAAAGCATAACGGAATCGGAAAAGGAAGTTAGGCAGGTCGCACGCAGAAGCCTCGCGGCAATGAGCGATATTTCGGCAGGCCAGAAATTTGAAACCGCAATGCTTACGGCCCTTCGGCCGGAAACGGGTATTTCTCCCATGCAGCTAACAAAAATTGTAGGGCGAAAATGCAAACACAATTATAGACGTGGGGAGTTAATAAGGTTTGACGAGCTGGATGACAATGTTTCTTGAATTGCTGTGAACGAAGTTCGGAAAATACTCTATGTCTCAGGATCGCGTGCAGATTATGGGCCAATACGTGACCTTTTACGGGAAATTGATAGCCAGCCGAACTTTGAGTTGAGCTTGCTCGTCACGGCGATGCATTTAAAACCTGAACACGGAATGACAAAGACTGAGATTGAACGGGATGGTTTTCATATAGCCGCCCAGGTGGAGACAGGGGTGGAAGATGGTAAATTGGTGTCGTTTTCGACCTTTGTTGGGCAAACGATGATAGGAATTGCCGAAGTGATAGAGTGTCAGTCTCCGGATATTTTGTTGTTGTTGGGTGACCGCGCCGAACAATTATCTGCCGCTGTTGCTGGTGCGATTCAGAACGTGACGATCGCCCACTTATGCGGTGGAACCAACTCGGGCTCAATTGATGGATCGTTCCGTCACGCAATTTCAAAATTTGCACATTACCATTTGCCAGCATCGCAACCTCATGCGGATCGTTTAATTCAGCTTGGAGAGCAACCAGATACGATACATGTGGTTGGTCTTCCAGGCGGCCATCTTGGTAAACATGTTACTCATACGCCGGAAGATATTCGGAATCATTACGGCCTGCCGTTCGGCAAACCATATTTGTTGGTTTTGCAGCATCCCGTTACACATTCACATCAAGATGCCGGACGTCAGATACGGGAGACGCTAGATGCCGTTGTTGAGATGGGCCTTCCAACATTGTTAGCAAACCCGAATGGGGACCCTGGCGGCACGAAGGTTTTGGAAATCATGACTTCTTACGCGTCTTCCTTTGATGAACTATACTTATTGCCGCCGCCAGCAGACCGACAATTATTCGCTAGTGTTATGGCGCATAGCGCCGTTCTTGTTGGCAATTCAAGTTCTGCAGTTTACGAGGCTATGAGTGTGGGCCTGCCTGTCGTCAACATTGGTGATCGTCAATTTGGCCGTGAAAATGAATCGGTTTGGGTTAATGTTGGGTATGATCGGCAGGAAATTGTTGACGGCATCAAAGCGGCAATGTTCGACGAAGAATACAGGTCATGTCTCCGGAAATATTCGAGCGCTCTGGGTGCTTACAACCCTGAAGCCCAGGTAGTAAAAATTCTGGCGGAATTAGACTTATCGCGGAGTAGCCATCCAAAGAAATTTTTTGATATTGCGCTAAAACAAGACCGATCGATTATTTGAGACAGGGCAGACATGTTGATACTTGGCAATAATATTATTTTACGCGCGATCGAAAAATCGGACCTACCTCAGCTTCTCGAATGGTCCAATGATCCTAAACTTGCGATGCAGTTAGGCGAAATTCACTTTCCTACTTCCCAATCGCAGCAGGAGCGTTGGTTTGAAGATATTGATCGTGATAAAAATAATATTCGTTTAGCAGTTCTTGATGAGGAAAGTAAGTTGATGGGGTATTCTGGATACTGGAACATCAACTGGCGGGCACGGCACGCCGAACATGCGGTTGTTATAGGTAGGCCGAATAGCCGGCGCTCGGGTAATGGAAGTGATGTGATCCGAGCTTGCGCACGTCACGCGTTTGAACATCTGAACTTACATCGATTGTATTGCAATATTTTAGCGACCAACACGCCTTCAGTAGCTTGTTATCAGAGCTGTGGTTTTAAAATTGAAGGTACGCTTCGTCAGCATCAGTTTCGAAGTTTTCAACGCGTCGATCAGTTAGTTCTTGGGCTGCTGGCCAGCGAGTTTGAGAAAGATTAAATCGTGCCTAAATAAAACTTCAAATCTGTTTCGTCGCAGGTTAGACCGGCAGAAATCAGCGACTTTTTCCAGTGACTTTTTTATTTTCGCTTTTAATAGCGGTATTTTGGGAATAGCAAATTTTTACCATGTCGGAAGCTAAGGCTAGATTGTCGTTGGAAATCAAACGTCGGGTAATGGGAGGTGAATTCGGTATTCAGAATCCGGTTTTCGCGGATGTTGCGGCAAGCTCTGAATTAACGCGGGGATTAGATGGAACTTGGCTGTTGAGCGGTCGTTTTGCGTTAGCGCGGATATTGCGGAAATTAATGGGCCAGGGCGTTAATCATGTGCATTTGCCGGCTTATCTCTGCGATAGCGTCTTGGAACCGGTGCGTCACCTCGGTTTGGAGATGTCGTTCTATCCTATTCGAGATAACCTGAGCGCCGATCCCGACCCGCCAGCTGGTTCCGCGGTATTGCTGATACATTATTTTGGGCAAATTAATCCGGCGGCGGCTGATCTGCGAGGTCAGGCAGGAGATGATTTCTATTTGATCGAAGATGCAAGCCAGGCATTGCTAACGGATTGGCGAAGCGAAGTTACGGAACAAACCTACTATCTCATCAGTCCTCGGAAGTTTGGTCCAGTTCCGCTCGGTGGTTGGTGTAATATAAAGTTGGATAGCGCGGGTTCTAATACTGGGAGCTCAATCGCATACAGTTCTCTTGCGGCTAGGCTGATTAAAGGGGCCTATATCGACGACGGCGAAGGGCCAATTATACCAAGAACCGAAAAATTCTATCTCGACGCATTTGAAGCGGTGGAAAAAGTGCTATCGAATAAATCCGAGACGGATATCTTGCCTAATTGGGTTGTTTCTATGGTTGCCGGTGTTGATTGGTCTGAGGTGGCAGCAGCACGACTTACAAATTTAGAGGTTTTGATCGCAAATCTTTCGAACCGTTTTGTTGCGCCGGTCTCTACGTTCGCGCCTAGCGAAATACCCCTCGGATATCCAATTCTGTCTGAAAATCGAGATGAATTGCGCCGAAACCTGGCATCTCGTAGAATTTTTTGTCCGATCCATTGGCCATTGCCAGCCGAAGTTTCTTCAGCCCAATTTCCGGAAGCTTACTCGCTCTCCGAGAAAATAATGACCTTGCCGTTGGATCAACGATACAAAATCGAGGATATGGTGCAATTGGCTGAAAATGTTTTGGAATTGTCTTAAATGGCAGACGTACGGGTTTTCGATGCTAGGCGCGAAGGCGAAAGTTGGGTTTCATATTTCGCTGATTGCCAAGGCCTGCCGCCAGATATTTACCAAATGCCCGAATTCGGCTTAATGAATTGTTCGTTGGGATCGGAATACAAATTATTTACGTATCAAGAACATGATGCTGTCTGGGCGTATTCATTCTTACTACAAGTACTTCCAATCGATTATCAAGATATTGCGGGTAAGGAAGCGCGAGATATCGAAACGCCCTATGGTTATGGTGGGCCTGTCACTAACTCCCACGATGACGCTTTCATCGGACGAGCGAACGATGCCTTTCAGAAGTGGTGTCTCGAAATTGGCGTCATCGCTGAATTTGTGAGGTTTCATCCGGTTCGATGTAATCAGCATGCTCGAAGTCCCTATATAACTCCCATACCGGATCGCCTTACCGTATCGTTAAGTCTAACTAAAGAAAAATCGATTTTAAGTACATTTGATGGGAATGCGCGAAATATGGTAAAGCGCTTCAAACGAGAGGGCGCAACGATCGAAGAAACGGAATTTGCCGAAGATTTTGAGCAGTTCGTCGAAATCTATAAGCAAACGATGCGCCGAGTGTCTGCAGACCAGTTCTATTACTTTAACTTGGGTTATTTCGAGCGCCTTCGCCGACTGACCCTTGGCGCCGCAAAGCTCTATGTTGTCAAACGTGATGGGCGGATTGCAGCGGGGGCAATTTTTCTGATGGGCTCCGACTTACTGCATTATCACCTATCGGCGACAGATTCGAACAACAAAGTGGCCGGGGCCACAAACGCCCTTATCGCAAAAGCGGCAGAACAAGGCTGGCGCCGCGGTTTTAAGCGACTGCACTTAGGCGGAGGGAAAAGTAATTTACCCAATGATCAGTTGTTGAAATTTAAACGCCGCATGTCGACGGACGAACATTCCTTTTGGATCGGAAAGTATGTGCACGATGAAAGTGTTTATTCCGAGATTTGCCGGCGTTGGCGGGATCGAAATCCAAACAGGGTGGCGGAATTTGGAAATCGACTTCTTTGCTACCGCTTCTCCCCGCCTTCGTCGATCGTGGCAGAATATTGAGTGTAGATTTTCTATATTTAATAAAATTTGATACGGGCATAGAACCAAAATGGTGATTTGGTTAACAGGCATTTCGGGTGCAGGTAAAACAACTTTAGCTGCATTAATCCGCGATAATTTCAAAGGCTGCTTGCCCGAAATGGTGTTGGTTGACGGTGATGAAGTGCGCGAATTATTTGGGCATAATCTTGGCTACAAAGAGGAAGACCGATACAGACAGATTGAAAGAATTCAAAAACTTGCCCACATGCTCGATCGTCAATGCATGATAGTGGTTGTGTCGGCCCTTTATGCACATCCTAGGCTGTTGGAATGGAATCGGGATAATTTTTGTTGAATCTGCCAACCATGTGGAAACGATTAGAGGCCCAACAACCGGTTCTTGGCCTCGCATCGTAGCAAAAATCGAAAATTCCGGTGGTCTAAAGAATATGAATGAAATAATAGACGCAGCTGACGCGATTATGATTGACCGTGGCGACCTGGCGGTCGAAACAAACCTTGAAAGTGTGGCAATATCTCAAAAACAAATATTAAATTCCGCGACTGACAAATCTAAGCCGGTAATCGTCGCGACGGAGTTATTGCATACTATGATAGAAAATCCGTTTCCGACAAAAGCGGAAGTCAGCGACATTTCCAATACGATTCTGGACGGAGCGTCGGCGACGATGCTATCCGGCGAAACAGCGTTAGGTCAATACGCGGTTGAGTCTGTAGCGATGATGCGGCGCACGAGCGCTGTTACGAACCAATACATTAACCAGTCGGCCTATCGAGAATACTTAAAGTTAGAGGATAGCATTCCCAAAGTAATGGGCGACGCAACCGCGTCGATATGCCAATCGCTTCCCATTACTAAGATTATTGCTGTAACAATTTCAGGGTATGCGGCACGCGTTATTTCGATGAAAAATTTCCGTCAACCATTGCTGGCTCTTTCTAACGATGTGATGGCAGCCAAGAGCTTCAATATATTGCCGGGTACTCAAGGCGTTTTTGTGGATATTCCATTCTCTAAAATTAGTACGGATCATGTTCCCGAATGTTTATCCATATTGTGGCAGCGAAAGCTTATCGATTTGGATGACATGTTGTTAGTGACAGCTGTCGCGTATCCGAAATCCGGAAATAGAATGAACCTCATTCAAACACACAATGTAAGTGATCTGGCCGAGATTATGGGGTGGCCAAATTAGTATTTGGTCGTGCCGTCGAGAGAGATATACGGCAGAAGGCTTCTTTGTTACCGCTATGAACAGAAACAAAGAGTGGGCGGAAAGAAAAGTTAAAACCGTATGACTAATTTTACTATAGAATATGTTGGGCATGCTTGCCTTCTCATGGACATGGATGGCGAGCGTATTATTACCGATCCGTGGTTTACCAATCCGGTCATGGCAAACTCCTGGTATCACGTGCCGAAATATGCCCGGACCATCGATCAATTACCCTTTCTCGATTATATCTATGTCTCGCATGAACACGCCGATCATCTCGATATTCCCGCACTACGCCGCCTGACGCCTGAGGCGACAATCGTCGTGCCCGCTTTCGGTGACGGAAAACTCGAACGTACGCTCGCGGAAGCGGATTTGCCTCAATCAATTGTGGCCCTCGCAGATGGTGAAATCTTCGAAACGCGTTACGGTGCTAAACTGGCGCTTTACATCGCTGATACCGGATCGAAAGATTCTTCTCTCGTCGCTGCAAAAGGCGATACCTGTGTGTTTAACCACACGGATAATTGGATTACCTCGGCAAAAATGTTGAAAATCGGGAAACAATGGCCGATTGATATCGCGTTTCAATGTTATGCAGGTGTAGGCTCATTTCCATCCTATATGCTTTGGCCGTTGGAGCACCGCATCGAATTAGGTGCCGCGAAAAAGATTCAACTCTTTGAGCGGATGAAGGAAGCGATGCTTGCTCTTCAACCAAAGACGGTCGTTCCCTTTGGCGCTAGTTTTGGATATTTGCGGCCGGAAACTCTGTGGTTAAACAATGTTTGTGCGACGGACCCAGTGGAATGTCGGAAATGGTTGTTAGAACAGGGTGTGTCCATTCCTATTACCTTAATGGATCATGGTGATAAATGGGTAAAATCGCTAGGCGTGAAGCGGGGTAAAGTACGCCATTCTTTAGCCATTACCTCAGAAAAGGTGGAAGAGTACTCCAAATTTTATGCCCGGACGATTGCGCAAAAACGTGCGGAAGAACATGTAGATGACGCCTATTTAGCACTGAATGATGAAATGCTGGGCGACTACCTTCGTGCATGGGTTGAAGTGGTTAGGAGTAATTTTAGAAAAATGCCGCTGTCGATTCAATTTAGCATCTCGGGAAAACAAGGAGTGATCTGGACAGTTGATTTCGGAGCCGAAGACGAAATTGTGTCGAAAAAAATCCTGCCGCTACCCAACCTTTATTTAAGTCTAACTGACATTGAACTCTTTAACGGGTTGGTTCACCGGCATTACAGTCTAACGGATTTATATCTAGCATCGCGTATACAGATGAACAGATACCCTTATGAAACCTATCATAGAGCATTTTTCGATTCGTTCTTCTGGTGGTCGGAGGGGGAACAGATTGCCCGCAATCGAGAACGTGCAAATGAAATTGGAACGTTATGGCGCGAAGGTCTGAATTAGGATGCCTGCCCACGGAGGAACGGTAAAAACCTTTGGCTCATTTCCGCTGAGGGACGTTTTCAGCCGCTAAAGCAGGGCAGAACAGGAATTTTATAGATGGTTCACTATTGCCGGGTTTGTGGTTCGCCCGAGTGCCGAGAAGTTTTCTCGCACGACGACACCCCGCTTTTTATTGGGATTATTGGTGATGAAACTCCGGCGGATCTCGTAGATATTCGATTACCGGTTTCTCTTGTCGTTTGCGAGAACTGTTCCACTGTACAACAAGCTGATAATCCGAAGGTCGAAGCATTATTGGATCAAATATATATAGCATCTCAGGACAACGCCTGTTCCGGAACAAGAACCGGGGAGGGCGAATTTGGATTACAGCGAGCTCAAGAATTCCTCCAGAAAACCGGCCTATCGCGAATGCCAAAACGTGTGCTCGAGGTCGGTTGTAACGAAGGTCATATGTTAAAGTTCTGCGAAGGGATGGGAGCCGAAACCTTGGTTGGAATAGAACCTTCTGTGGAAAAGGAAATTCAGCTGGGGAAAAGCACTACAATCCTGCCGGGATATTTCGACGGCTCTGTTTTTCCGAAAGAATCTTTCGATTTAGTTTATCTGATTTCTGTCTTTGAACATATTCCGAATGTAGCCGCATTTTTACGGGATGTGCGTGATGTACTCGCACCGGGAGGCCGCTTAGCTTTATCGGTACCTAACTGCGAGACGGGACTTAAATACGGTAATTTAGGCATGCCTATTCATGAACATTTGCTTTATTTTACGCCGATTAGCCTGCGAAGCGCTATCGAGCGAGCTGGTTTTTCGATTGTTAGGGAAGATGCTACGTTCGCGAATTTATACTGCGTAGCAGAAAAGTCAGACAACATTTTGAAAGAGAAATTCATGGATTCGGTAGATTCGGATCTGTTCTGGCCGGCGGTGGAAAGTAGAATCCGATATACGCAGCAATTCATCGAAACTCATTCAGACCGTTGGGGGTTTTACGGTGCGTGCAGTTTGACGACCAATCTATTGGCATGGGGGCCAAACATCGACTTATCAAAAGGTTGTATAGTCGATGCTGATCCTAACAAGTGGGGGAGGGTCGTTTCGGGTTGTAAGATCCCGACCTTACCGCCGTTAGATGCAACTGCCGAAGGTACGCGAGAGTTTTTGGTTATGCCGTTTGGATTCCAGGAAAGCATTCGTGACCATATTGTTCAGCATTATCCAGAAATGAAACCGACGATGCTGTTTGAAGGACTGGCCCTACAGTATGAATTTTTGCGAGGATCCGATGCTTGAATGTAGCGGACCGCGCAATTGGAGAGGGCTGCGACCTGGGGATTCTGCTGCGGTGCAGGCGCATTCACAGTTTAGAGGATTGCTTGTCGGTATCTGTCAGCGAATAAAAGAGGCCGGCGCCAACGTTTATCTCTATTGCGGCAATAAAGAAGAAAAGAAATTTTACGACGACAACTATCCTGAGCTCTTCAACGAGGTTATCGTTGCGGCCCATTTGTACAAGCAATATAGCGATATCAAGGCAGAGAAAGACCTTTACGACGAAGCGCGTAAGTTGGAAGCACAGTTGGGAACGACCTACAATGAAATATTGATTAACGATCGACACTTCGGCCGAGGGTTTTCCGTTGGAGGATACTATCATCCGCGTTCGCGAATGTCGGAGGAACGGAATTATCTCCAGATTGTTGCGGCGACAAATTCGACCTTAAAATTTTGGCTGGCTGAGTTTGAGGCAAAAAAAATAAGTATTTGTTTAAATTTTGGACGCTTGCCAAATGTCGTCGCGCGGAGTTTAGGAATTCCTGTGCGCATCCCGACATTGCTGCGGTACGAAGATCGTTACTATTGGGCGTATGACGAACAACAGCAATCTCCAAGAATTGCAAAACAATTTGCAATATCGAAACCCGACGAAAATGTTCGTTTTAAGGGTGCGTACAACGCATACAAAAGTTTTCGAGAAAAAATTAAGGGGCGTGTTGGAGTGCATGTTTTTGCGGGACGCGCTGCCTTAACGATTTTGAGATTCGCATATTGGAAATTGCGAAGATATGAAAAAGCTAAAGGCTATTACCTCAAAGAACTCGTTACTTACCATTGGCGACAAAGGCAGGCGACAAATGAAATGATGTCCGGAGCTCTGCCCGGCCTAGAAGACCTGGAGGGCAAACGGTTCATATTTTTTCCGCTTTCGACGGAGCCTGAATCGTTGCAGACGCTGTCACCTGAATACTTCTATCAATTGGCCTTTATTACCTCGATCGCGCGTGATTTACCGGTAGGTGTTTATCTCGTTGTAAAGGAGCATCTCGCCGCCGTAGGCCGACGTCCAAAAGATTTTTACGGCCAAATCATGGAATTTAAAAACGTGATTATGGCGAATATTCAAGAGGATGGCATCGCCTTAATGAGACGATCCGAAGCCGTTGCGATAATAACAGGGACCAGTGGTCTAGAAGCAGCTGTATCTGGCAAGCCAATCCTAACTTACGGCAGACAAAATATTTATAATTTTTTGCCACATGTTAGCGTTATTAAAGAAGAAACGGAACTGAAAGAGGCGCTTCATAGAGTCACGTCTGGTGGCATCGATCTTGAGAAGGCGCGACACGACGGTGAAAAATTATTGAAAGCTCTGGTGGACATCTCATTTCCCTTGAAAAGTTTCAGCCCTTGGAAGCCAGACATTATCGACGAACAGGATATTAGCATCGCGTATGATACTCTCTTAGAGACAGCAGGAGAGGAAGATTAGTGGAAACGGTTCTCGTTACCCGCTCGTCGCTTGTGCGTGATTTGCATGCGGTTGGTGTCGAGGAAGGTGACCGCATATTGGTACATACGAGTTTGAATAAACTTGGTTTTGTTGTTGGTGCTGCACGAACTGTTGTAGAAGCGTTGATCGGAGCCGTTGGTGAGAACGGCACTGTTGTAATGCCAACGTATTCTGGTGAGTTGTCTAACCCGGCGGAATGGCAATCGCCTCCAGTGCCTAAAGAGTGGATTGAGATAATCCGACAGGAAACACAAGCCTACGATCCGAAACTATCGCCCACTAGATTGATGGGAGTTGTGTCAGAGTATTTTCGACACTGGCCAGGCACTATTCGAAGTCCGCACCCGCAATCCTCTTTCACCGCACTTGGTAAGGATGCTGAAGCGATTGTGGGAGATCACCCTTGCGACTGCAGATTTGGTCCAAATTCGCCTTTGGCTAAACTGGTTGCCTTTGGCGGTAAAACGATAATGTTGGGAGCACCAGAACAAACTTGCTCATTGTATTATCTGAGCCAACACCGTTTAGAAAATAATAATGAAATCACAAAACAAGCACCGCTGATCATTGATGGCGTGAAGCAATGGGTGCAGTATCGTGACATCGAGTATACCAACCATTGGTTTGATGATGTCACACAAGCAATGATTGATTCCGGAATTATAGCGGAAGTGCGTATCGGGGCGAGTCGGAGTTTGATCATACCGGCGAGAGAGGCTGTGGAATTCGTCGTTGATTGGCGTCGGGCAAATGGCTGCTGAGTCCCTTAGTGTCTTAATTTTGCTCTATTCGAATAGTTAGCTTACGAGATGAATTTTAAGGAAATCGTGATTGTGCCAGCCCGCGGTGGTTCTAAACGATTGCCAGGAAAGAATCGCCTTGAGATTGGCGGTAAATCGATGTTTGCTAGAATTGATGATGTCGTTTCTGCGGCGCAATTGAATACCCCGATCTATCTGACAACGGATCATCCGGACCTAGCGGCAGACGGAGAAGCGTTGGGCTGGAACATCCCATTTCTTCGGCCTTCGGAACTTGCCACCGATGTTGCGAGCACTACAGACGCGATACTGCACTTACTTGATTGGCGGGTCGCGAACGGCGCGACGGATCCAGAAGTCATAATTATACTTCAACCTACATCGCCGTTTCGAACGGCATCAACTTTAGCTTCAGCTGTAAAATTTCTGAAAGACGATAAAAGCATCAATTCGGTTGTGGGTATGCAAGCTGTCGATCGCCCGTTGCATGGCATATTCGTAGCAGGAAGCGATTCTATGGCTGAACCGGTCATCGCAAACGATTCACGAGCACCGTTCTATATTGCGAATGGTGCGCTATTCGCAACGCGTACTGCAGCCTTTCGGCGAGAACGTACACTGTATGCCGATCGAATTCTTCCGCTTGTAATGGATCAAAAACAGTCTGTAGATATAGATACCCCCGATGATCTTAAGTTTGCAGAGGCTATTCAAGACGTCGATATTCAGTCTTACGCGGCGCAATTGGTGTTGGCTGATAAATGATGCAGTTATTGAGCATCGAACTTGCGGAATATGTGTGTGAACGGACCGCAACAATGCGGGACGTTCTGACTCGTATTGGAGAATCGCCGCATCTTTTCCAGATCATTATTGACAAAGAAGGTCGTCTTTTGGGCACAGTGACGGATGGCGATATCCGTCGCGCGATGCTTGAGGAGGTTGGACTGGATGCGCCGGTCGAGGCCTGTATGCAAATCGACCCGGTTACCGGCATGGTTGGCCAAGATGAAGAAAACCGAAGGAAACTTCAGAGCATTGGTAGCTCTAGAGCTTTTCTGCCTGTCGTGGATAGGGATGGATCCCTGATGCAAATCTTCGTGCTTCAGCGGCCGAGGAATTTTGGGATCGGTTGCGCCTTAGTAATGGCGGGTGGATTTGGCCGGCGTTTAGGGTTGAAAACAGAAAACACACCGAAGCCATTATTGCAGGTGGGCGGCCAGCCGATTCTCGAACGAGTTGTGTCGCAGTTAGAAGATGCCGGCATTGGTAAGATATTTATTTCGGCGCATTATCTGGCTGATCAAATTCAGAATTTTGTAGATACCCGTGAGAATAGAGCATTGGTAAATATTCTCACTGAAGATGAACCCCGCGGGACGGCAGGTGCGTTAGGTGACCTGCCTGTACAAATAGACACGCCTGTTTTGGTTATTAACGGCGATGTGTTGACGAAAATAGATTTTAGCAAGTTGCATGATTTTCATTTTCGACATGGGCACGACGGAACAATCGCTGTTGCGAGACACGATATAGAAATTCCATACGGCGTGGTCCAATTTGGTGAAGATGGGCTATTCGCAGGTATCAATGAGAAACCGCGGTTAAGTAATTTTATCGCCGCGGGGCTTTATTTTCTGGCGCCTGAGTTCTTGAGCCTAGTACCCAAGAATCAAAGATTTGACATGCCCGAATTATTAAACTTGGGCCGTACCATGGGCTTAAAAATCGGTCTTTTCCCGATCCACGAATATTGGATCGATGTTGGTCGGCCAAGCGACTTGGCGACTGCAGATTCGGACTTTGGTGACCGAAGTGGAGATACAGGTTAGTGCTGCCGGGATTTATCAGTAACGCCCGTTCGATCGGTTATAGCTGGACTTGGATATTTGTTTTGTTGGCGCTTCATGGCGCGACAATACTATTTGAAGGTATCAGTATAGGCGCCATTCTGCCGGTCCTTCAGGTTATTGAGACTGGCGGTGACATTGAACCGTTGCGGCAGGACTCTCAATTATGGCGGCATTTAACTTTCGTGACCAAGGCGCTAAATATTCCCCTATCGTTACCTTCGCTATTGGGTGGCATCTTCCTCTTAATTTTAGTCCGTCAGTTTTTCATATATATCCGTGAAGTTTATGCGGCAGGTGTGCAGCTTGAAGTAATTCGGAATGTTAGAGATCGGGCATTCAAGGGTTTTCTTTATGCGCAACTCGACCATCACGACGACATTCAAGCTGGTCGTTTTGTCAATGAACTTACAACGGAACTATTAAATGCGGCTGCGTCAATTTCGACGGGGTTAAAGTTCATCGGACACATTATGACCTGTGTTGCCTATGGCGTGGTCGTTTATTTGCTTTCTCCTTCAATGACGATGGTCGCATTCGTTGTTTTAGGGGTGGTTGCCATTCTCTTGGTGCGCGTTATGCGGGGGATTTACTCTCTGGGTTATCTCGTGACTGGCGCCAATCAAGAAATGTCGAGTTTTCTTATCGAGCGCTTGAAGGCAATTCGGCTTGTGCGACTGTCGAATATCGAAACGGCCGAACTCGATGCCCTGCGTGGGCACACCGAACGACAACGGGTACGTCTTTTCGAGCAACGCAAGCTTCTCGCACTGTTGGGTGTTTTGATTGAACCCATCGTGTTGGCGATCGCATTTGTCTTACTCTTTGTTGCGGTCAACAGCTTAGCGCTTGAAATGGCGTCGATAATGCTGTTCTTCTTCATCTTGCTTCGGATGGCGCCGATCGTAAAAGAAGCCATTATCCACCGGCAGTCTTATCTTGCCCAAGTTGCGGCGATAGAGGTCGTTATTAATCGATTGAATAGCCTCAAAGAGGCAGAAGACGATCCGGGTGGTTCGCGCGAGTTGCAAGGCCTAAAGGACGGTATTGATTGCAGAGATGTAAATTTTAATTACGCGGCCTCGGAGACAAAAGCGCTCAATGGCCTGAATTTATTTCTTCCTGCCGCGAAAATGACGGCGATAGTCT